>JBBDRR010000242.1:0-2321 GCA_040905395.1 Gemmatimonadota bacterium | reverse complement strand
GTTGTGCGCTCGGGATGACGGGTTGTGCGCTCGGGATGACGGGTTGTGCGCTCGGTTTGGACGGATCTACTTCGCCCGCCCGATGAGCGCTCCCGCGATCGGCGCATCCCGCGCGACGTTGTGCAGCCCGCCGGTCGAGTCGTAGTTGTGGCCGACGAAGTAGAGCTCCGGCTGGTCCGCGCTGCGGACGCGGTCGCTGCGCAGCGCGAAGCCGCGCTCGTCGCGGCGAACGAGGCCGCCGAGGAGGTCGATGGCGGGTGCGAAGCCGGTGGCGAGGACGACGTCGTCGAACTCGCCTTCCGCGCCGTCGGTGAAGCGGGCGCCGGCCGCGGTGAGCGCGGCGACTCCGGGCCGCACCGCCACGCGCCCCTCGCGGATCGCCTCGACGAGGTGAAAGCCTATGAGTGGAATCCGAGTCAGGGGCGGGTGCGGCGAGGGCGGGAGCACGGGTGGCCCGTTGCGCGCCGCCGAGGCCCGCCGGACGAGGCGCGCGAGCGGGGCTCGCAGCGCCGGTGGGAGCCTCGTGAGCAAATACGCGGAGTACTGGATCGGAGCGCCGAAGAGCTTCAGCGGGACGACGTCGGTACCGGAGCGGACGGCGATCGTCACGTCCACACCCGCGGCCGCCAGCTCGCTCGCGATCTCACCACCCGAGTTCCCGCACCCCACGACGAGCACCCGCCGTCCGCGGAACGGGCCGGGACGGCGGTACTCGACGCTGTGCATCACCCGTCCCCCGAACCGTTCGCGCCCCGCGATCTCGGGGATCCTCGGGCTGGCGACGATCCCCGTCGACACGACCACCGTACGGCTCCGCAACTCTCGGCCGGCCGTGGTGTAGGTCATCCATGTGTCCCCGTCGCGCTCGATCCGGGCGACTTCGGCTTCCGTTTCGATCGGCAGCGCGAATCGCTCCGCGTATCGCCGCAGATAGTCGAGAAAGTGGCGGCGCGTCGGGAAGAGCGGCGTGGACCGCGAGAATCGCATTCCCGGCAGCGACGAGAGGTGCTTGCCGGTGTGGAGCGTGAGCGAATCATAGAGGTTCGCCCAGGTGTGCCCGACGTCGAGGCCCCGCTCCAACACCAGGTGATCGATCTTTCGGCGCCGCAGCTCCCTGGAGGTCGCCAGCCCGGCGGGGCCGGCGCCTATGACGACGACGGGAACGTCGATGCGGCTCATGAGTGCGGCGACGGTGGAATGATCCGTTACGGCGGCGAGCACGAGCGCCTGGCCGAACGGCTCTGGCGGCCCGGCGGACCGGTCGGCGCAGCGGGGTTCCGGCGCGACCCGGAGCCGAACTTGCGCCCGGCGAAACGTAGCGCGATACTAGTCGGCTGAACAGTGTTCGGACCGCTGCACGGCTCGCGTCCACGCGCGAATGCGGCAGAGGCCTTCCCGGCCGCCAGGTCATGCCATCCCGGTAGTCTCCAAGACGGCCTTCCGTCACTTCGTTCCTCCCTTTCCCGGGACTGAAGATGATCCGTACCCATCGTCTGTTCGCGCTCGGCCTTGCCGCCCTCGCCGCCGGCTGCTCCGACGACGCCGCCTCGAGCGGGAGCCCGGTGGTGAACATCGGCTACAGCGGTCCGCTGAGCGGCGGAGCGGCGCTCTACGGTCAGAACGTGGTCAACGGGCTGACGATCGCGATCGAGGAGCTGAACGCCACCGGCGGCATCGAGGTGAACGGGGAGCAGGTGACCTTCGAGCTGGCGACGCTCGATGACAGGTACCTGCCGAACGAGACGGCGACCAACGTACGGCGCCTCCTCCAGCAATCGCAGACGCCCATCATCTTCGTTCCGCACGTAGGCGGCATCCTCGCGGTCCAGCCGATGAACACGCGGGAGCCGCACTTCCTGCTCGCCGCGTACAGCAGCGACCCCCGCATCCTCGAGGCGGACAACCCGCTCACGATGATGATCCCCCCGCGGTACGACTCCTACTTCGAGCCCTTCGTGAACGCGACGATGTCCGGGTACGGGACGCGGCTCGGCCTTCTGCCGACGAACACCTCCTACGGCCGGGCCTGGACGCAAGGGGTCGCGGAGGAGTGGCGTCGACAGGGGGGCGAGGTGCTGACCGACCACAGCATCGACTACAACACGACCACCGACTTCTCGGGTCCTGTGACGCAGACGCTCGCCGACGACCCGGACGTGATCCTGGTCGGCGGGCCTTCGCAGCCGACCGCTCTGGTGATACAGGCGCTCAGGCAGCAGGGCTTCGAGGGCGGCTTCATCGTGATGGATCAGGCGAAGTTCGAGGAGATGGAGGCGATCGACCCGGTCTCGCCGCTCGAGGGTACGGTCGGCGACTACCCG
>JBBDRR010000241.1:6214-14225 GCA_040905395.1 Gemmatimonadota bacterium | reverse complement strand
CCACCGGCGGGGCGTCCTCCACCGGCGGGGCGTCCTCCACCGGCGGGGCGTCCTCCACCGGCGGGGCGTCCTCGGCGGGCGGAGGGGTCTCGGCTCCGCCTTCCGGCCCAGCTTTCGATTCGGCTGGCAGGGCTTCCTCGACCTCGGCGTTGTCCTCCACGGCCGCCTTGGCCTTCGCCGCGCCCGCCGTTCTATCCTTCCTCCTGCTCATGCACTCACCTTTGTACTATCGATAACCCACCGTCCGTACGCCTTCGAAACGCCATCCACCGGAAGCTCCACGAGCTCCGGAACCGCGTACGGGTGCAGCTCATTGATCCGCTCGAACAATCGATCGACATCCGCGGCGCCGGCTTTCATGAGCACGAGAACTTCGCCCTCACGGGCGATCTTCCCATCCCACCTGTAGAGCGAGACCAGGCCGGGTACGATGTTCCCGCAGGCGATCAGCCGCTGCTCGACCAGCGAACGCACGAGCCGTTCGGCGATGGCGGCGTCGGGGGCTGTGGTCAGGACGAGTGAGACGCGGCCGGAGCGGTCGACGGATGCGCCGTCTTCAACCATGTTCCGGCTGATTCTCTATTGCCGGATCGCTCTGCGCCGCGAGCTCGTCGAGCGTCTCGCGCGCATGGGCGACGTGGCGCTGAGCCTCCGGAATGTCGGGCGGCTGGTCCAGAAATGCCTTCAGATGCGACACCCCGTCTTCTTTGCTGCCGCGTTGTAGCAGAAGAAAGGCCAGCCCGTAGTGCGCGCCCGCGGCGCCCGGCTGGAGCTCGAGAACGCGCCGGTACGTACGCACCGCCTCATCGGTCATCCCGATGTGGGTATAGGTGACCGCGATCTGCTGCAGGACGTCGGTGTCGTTCGGGTTCTCGCGAAGCGCGAGCCGGAAGGAAGTCAGGGCGTCGTGGTACTTCTCGGCGCGAAGTAGCTCCACGCCCTCCTGGTAGTAATCGGTCTCTCCGGACGAGTCGTCGGATCGACCGGTGATCAGGTTCCTCCACCAGGCCATATCGGCTATGCTACGGATGAGGAGAGAGACTCGAAGCCGCCGCTACGGTGGCCACTTCGGAGAGGCCGCGCGGGTGCCGAGGGATGTTGCAAGCGACCAAGTTACCCGAGCCCCGGAGCAGCCGCAACCACCACGCCCTCCTGCTCCAGATGGATGGTGAAGCCGAGCCCCCGCAGGCGTTCGGAGAGGTCATCGGCTGCCGGATCGACGACCAGCCGCGCACCCGGCATCAGCACCCGGGCGGATTCGGCGACCAGATCGTCGGACGCCGTTCCGAGCAGAGCCACACCCCGCATCGACCCGTCTCGCAAGGGGAGCCGCCGACCGGCCACGAGGGGGCTCAGCACGCCGACGCCCGCTCCGCTTTCGGCTGGAATATCGGCCGAAACTCCGACGACGTGAACCTCGCTGAGCACGTCCGACACGAGACTCGGAGCGGATCCGCTGCGCTCGACGACCAGAACCGTCGCTCCGGAAGTGGTCGTTCCGAGGAGCGCCGCAGCCCGAAAGGCGCGGTCGGCGTCACCCTCGAAGTCGCGGCTCCCCTCGAGCGCCGCGGATGTGGGATGTCTCAGGTCCGCCACCCCCCGATCGATCGGAAAGCTCTCCCGGCAGTTCGCGCACCCCAGCCGTCCCTCCACCACCCGCCGCTCGTCGAAGCTGTCCGCCAGCACGATCAACCCGAACGCCGGACCGCAGCGGGGACAGGTGAGGAGGTCGGTGAGGAGGATGTGCATGGAGGGCAGCTATCGGCTATCGGCTATCGGCTATCGGCTATCGGCTATCGGCCAGACGACCGTGGAAGTCCGGCGCTGCGCAGGGCGGTTCCCATAGAGCCGTAGCTGATAGCTGATAGCTGATAGCTGATAGCCGATAGCGTCCGTTCAAAACACCAATTTCTCCGAGTACTGCGCCCACTGGTTCGGGGTCTCCCAGACGCGGGCGTAGAGGAGCTGGTCCGCGACGGGGCCGAGGCGCGACTTCATGGAGTCGTAGATGTGGCGGGCCTGGTTCTCGGCGCTGGTTTCCATTCCGGCGAACGCCGGCAACTCGTTGAGGTTCTGGTGGTCCAATTCCTCTGTGATGTCGCGCAGATGTCGTTTTGCGTCGGTGAAGTCGTACGCGATCCCGCCGGCTCCGAGGTCCTCGAACGCGAGCGCGATCTCTACCTCGTACCGGTGGCCGTGCAGACGCTCGCACTTCCCGTGGTAGTCCCGGATGAAGTGAGCCGCGTCGTAATGTGACTTCACGTTGATGATGTACATGCTCGCCTGATCTGTGGTGCCGGGTCGCGGTTGCGCGGGGGCGGAAGAATGGGATTCGTCGTAGTCACCGGCAACCCCGAGGCCATTCGGCCGGATCGCGGGCGTGGCACGCGTCCGGAGCACCGCGGCGCAAGCGCTCCCCCGCGCAGGCCGGCCGCGGCATTTCGGTTGCGACGCCCATAGCCCCGGTCTACCTTGCGAGCCAGGGCCAGCAGGCCCCGTGAAGGGCCGAGACCGAACGGGCGAAGGGGCCGGGATCCTTCGCGCACTGTGTCAGAGGCGAGAGGAGTTTACTGATCCATGATACTGGCGACAGATCTAGATGGAACCTTCCTGGGAGGCTCCGACGCCGATCGAGCTCTACTCTACGAAACGATCCGGACGACGCCGGACGCCACCCTCGTCTTCGTCACCGGTCGCGGTGTCGGTTCGATCCTGCCCCTCCTCTCCGATCCCAGCATCCCGAACCCCGATTACATCATCGCCGACGTCGGCGCCACCGTGGTGGATGGTACCGACCTCACTCCGATCGCCGCCGTCCAGGACCCGATCGAGCGACGGTGGCCGGGGACGGAGGTGGTCAGACGCGCCCTCGCGCCCTTCGAGGGGCTGGTTTATCAGGACGTCCCCCAGGAGCGGCGATGCTCGTTCCTGATCGACGAAGGGGGCGTTCCGCCCGAGCTTCCGAAAGTCGTGGAGGAGGAGCTCGGTTGTGATCTGCTCCTCTCCCTGGATCTCTACCTGGACGTTCTTCCGCGCGGTGTATCGAAGGGCAGCACCCTCCTGCAGCTGATCGAGCATCTCGGCATGGATCGCGAGCGGGTGGTCGTGGCGGGCGATACGCTGAACGATCTCTCCCTCTTCGAATGTCAGCTCAAGGGCGTGGTCGTGGGCGAGGCCGAGCCGGCGCTCCGCGACCGCGTCGCGATGATAGGCTCGCACTGCTATCTGGCGGATTCGCCGGGCGGAGGCGGCATCCTCGAGGGTCTGATGCATCACGGCGTGCTGACGGGTCTCGATCGGCCTGCGCGCGCACCCGCCACGGTCTTCGAGCCCGATGCTCCGGCAGCGATCGCCGACGGCGACGAGTCCCAGCTCATCATGGTCTACCACCGCCTTCCCTACGACGAGGTCCGGAAGGGGGACACGACCGAGCGCCGACCGCCGAAGAGCCCGAATGGCATCATCCCGACGCTGCTGGGCTTCTTCGAGACCGGACGCAAGGGACTCTGGGTGGGCTGGGCGAAGCGAGAGAGTCGAAACACGTCGGGCATGGAGCACCTGGCGGTCGATCCCGAGCGGTACCCGAACCTCGAGGCTGCGCCGATCGGCCTGACGCCCGAGGACGTCAACCTCTTCTACGAGGCGTTCTCGAAGGAGGCGTTCTGGCCGGTGATCTTTTCCTTCCCGGACAAGGCACGGTTCAACAGCGAGCACTGGAAGCACTACCTCGAGATCAACCAGCTCTTCGCGAAGCGCACCGCGGAGCTGGCCGACGAGGGCGCCATCGTCTGGATCCACGACTACAACCTCTGGATGGTTCCAGGCTACCTGAGAGCCATGCGGCCCGATCTGAAGATCGCCTTCTTCCATCACACCGCGTTCCCGGCCTCGGACATCTTCAACATCATCCCCTGGCGCAGGGAGATCATCGACAGCCTCCTGCAGTGCGACTACGTCGGGTTCCACATTCCGCGCTACGTCGAGAACTTCGTCGATGCGGTTCGCAGCCACGTTCCGATGCAGGTGATCCGGCAGGTGCCCTGCACCCCGCGATTCCTCTCCTTCGGCTGCGCGCTCGGAGTCGATGAAGTCACCCGGGAGATCGAGGTGACGGGGCGCCGGGTCCGGGTCGGCGCGCACCCCGTCGGAATCGACGTGGGGGCGATCCGGGATATCCTCGCGAAGCCGCGCATACAGAAGCAGATGGAGCGTATCCGGAGCGAGATGGGCGATCGCACGATCATCCTCTCCGTCGAGCGCCTCGATTACGTGAAGGGCCCGCTCGAGAAGCTCCACGCGTTCGAACGGCTCCTCGACGAGCATCCCGAGCTCCACGGCAAGGTCGTGCTGCTGACGGTGTGCACGCCGCCGGCGCCGGGCATGCGAATCTACCGCAACACCCGCGAACGGGTGGATCAGGCAGTGGGCCGGATCAACGGCCGCTTCTCCACGATCGACTGGACGCCCGTACGCTACTTCTTCCGCTCTCTTCCCTACGAGCAGGTGATCGCGCACTACGCGATCTCGGACGTGGCGTGGATCACCCCTCTGCGCGACGGGCTCAACATGGTCGCGAAGGAGTACATCGCGGCAAACCACCTGCACGAGGGCACCGGGACGCTCGTCCTCTCCGAGTTCGCGGGCGCCTCTGCCGAGCTCCATGGGGCGCTGCTCACCAATCCCTATGCCCCCGAGCAGATGGCCATCGACCTCCACTCCGCGCTCACGATGCCGCTGGGCGAACGCCGGACACGGCTCGAGGCAATGTTCGATATCGTGGACGCAAACAACATCGAATACTGGAGTTACGAGTTCCTCGCCGCGGTGGACGGGCGGCTCTGACCGAACGCATCCGACAGGGTTCGACGCGCGCGGGCGCGCACCCTCGCCGTATGCCCGTGCGGGGCCCGCAGCGGCTTGCGTTCTCCAGGGGTGGCACGCTAAGCTAGCGGAGTCGACGAGCCCGTGCTCGCTGGCGCCCCCGACCCCAGCAATCTCCCCCCGGCCGCAGCTGCCGAGTCCTGAACAAGCGCTGTCCGGCGCCTGAAGGTCTGCGTGCGCACAGGCGGCGCGGAGGCGACGGGAAAACCCACCGACCCATAGAGCTTGGCCACGTGACTGGTAGACTCCCGATCCTACTGATCGCGGGTGCCGCGGCCGCCTTTCACCTGTATACGGCGGGTGTGGCGCCGTTCACCGCACTGGTACAGCGGCCGATTCACCTGGCGTTGATGGCGACGCTCGGATACCTCGGCCTCGGCGTGATGTTCGGTTCGGGGGAGGCCACCGCTCGACCGCCGCTCCTTCGCCGGGCCGTTTCCGCCGTGCTCGCCACGGGGATGGTCGCGAGCTGCGTCTACCTCGTCGTCCAGAACGAGTCGTTGGTGGGCCGCATCGGCGCCTCCACTCCGCTCGATCTGGCGCTGGGGGGCATCGCCATCGTCGCGCTGCTCGAGCTGACGCGTCGGGCGACCGGCTGGGGGCTGGTCTCCATCGCCCTCGCGGCGATCGCCTACGCGATGGCGGGCCCGTACCTTCCAGGCCTCCTCGCGCACCGCGGCTACTCGCCCACCAGGATCATCGAGCAGCTCTACCTCTCCACCGAGGGCATCTGGGGCATCCCGCTCGGCGTCTCCGCCGACTTCGTCTACCTCTTCGTGCTCTTCGGCACCGTGCTCGACGTGGCGGGCGGCGGGCACCTGCTCATCGGACTCGCCGACCGCGTGGCGGGAAGGCTGCGCGGAGGTCCGGCGATCACCTCCAGCGTAGCCAGCATGTTCATGGGCTCGCTGTCGGGCAGCGCCGTCGCCAACGTCGTCACCACCGGCACGCTGACGATACCGGTCATGAAGAAGGCGGGGTTCAAGCCGCACTTCGCCGGGGCGGTAGAGGCCGCCGCGAGCACCGCGGGGCAGCTGATGCCGCCGGTGATGGGCGCGGGCGCCTTCATCCTGGCGACGTGGACGAACATCCCCTACACGACGGTAGCGCTCGCGGCCCTCATCCCGGCCCTGCTCTACTACGTGGCGCTGGTGATGGCGATCCAGTTCCGCGCGGGGAAGATGGGGATCGATGCCCGCAACACCCACGGGCCGGCGGAGCCGGTGCTCCCCAGGGTGCACCTGCTCCTGCCGATCCTCATCATCGTCATCTACCTCGCCCTCGGCTTCTCGCCGATGCGCGCGGCGTTCTGGGGAGTCGTCTCGGCGTTCGGGGTCACCTTCTTCTCACGCGCGACCCGGCTGCGGCGGGAGCAGGTGAGCACGGCGCTCGTCGCGGGTGCCGCGAGCACCGTCCAGGTCGCCGCGGCGTGCGCCGCGGCCGGCATCGTCGTGGGCGTCGCCTCGCTGACGGGGATCGGGCTCAGGATGTCGGACCTCATCGTCACGCTCTCGATGGGGTATCTTCCCTTCGCCCTCGTCCTGACGGCGCTCGCCTCCATCGTGCTCGGGATGGGGCTGCCGACGACGGCGGCGTACGTCGTGCTCGCCGCCCTCGGCGCTCCGGCCCTGACCGACCTCGGCGTCTCGGTCCTCGCCGCGCACCTCTTCGTCTTCTACTTCGGCTGCATGTCGAACGTGACGCCACCGGTCGCGCTCGCGGCGTTCGCGGCCTCGGGAGTGGCCGGCGCGTCGGCGATGAAGACGGCTGTCACCGCCGTGACCCTCGCCTCGGCGGGATTCATCATTCCCTTCATGTTCGTCTATGGCCCGCCGCTGCTGCTCGTCGGCTCGCCGCTCCAGATCGGCGTTGCATTCGTCACCGCGATGGTCGGCGTGACCGCGCTCGCCGCCGCCGGCATGGGATACCTGCGCCGCGACCTGAAGGCGTGGGAGCGCGTCGTGCTCGCGATCGCCGCTGCCGTACTGATCAATACGGGAATCGTGACCGATCTCATCGGCTTCGCTCTCATCGCGATCGTTTACCTGCGCGGCTCGCCGCCGGCCAGTACGCTCGAGTCGCATTCGAGTCCGCGAGAGCACCTCGAAACCGCGGCCGCGGGGGCGAGCGGCGCCGGCACAGTGCCCGCTCGCGATCTCCAGTAGCGCTTCAGACACCAGATACGCATGCGAATCAATTCGATCGCGACAGCAGGTCTCACCGCGCTGCTCCTTCTCCTTCTCGCCGGCTGCGAGGGGGGTGCCGGCCGCAGCTACCTCAGCATCGGGACGGGGTCGACCGGCGGCGTCTACTATCCGGTCGGCGGCGCGCTCGCCAGCATGCTCTCGGCGGACTTCCCGGATCGGCAGTTCACCGCCGAGGTGACGGCCGCGTCGGTCGAGAACGTCACCCGGATGCTGCAGGGCGAGATGGACCTGGGCTTCGCGATCAGCACGACGATCATCAACGCCCACAACGGCGGTACGCCGCAGTTTCCGGAGCCGATGAACGAGCTGAGGATCATCGCGCCGCTCTGGCCCAATCCGCTCAACGTTCTCGTCCCCGCGAACACCGAGATCGAATCGCTGCGCGACCTGCGTGGACGGCGGGTTTCCGTCGGGGCCCCGGGCAGCGGGACGGAAGAGGTGTCGCGGATGCTGTTCGCGGCGTACGACATGTCGTACGACGACATCGACGAGCGCTTCCTCTCCTTCACGGAGTCGTCCTCCGCGATTCGCGACGGATCCCTCGCGCTCGCTTTCCTCCAGGTCGCGTATCCGGCCGCCGCGGTTCTCGAGGCGACCACGACGAATCAGGCGCGGCTCTTCCCGCTGGAAGGCCCGGAGATCGACGCGCTCACGACGGAGTTCCCGCACCTCTACAAGACGACGATCCCTGCCGGCGTCTACCGCGGGATCGACGAGCCGATCCCGACGATCGCCGAACTGAACTGGGTGGTCGGCCCCGAGAGTCTCGACCCCGAGATCGTCACCCGCATCCTCGACATCCTGCAGGACGAGCGCGCCCGACTGATCCAGGTGAACGACATCGTCCGGCAGGTCGATCTCCAGAACCTGCGCAGTCCGCCGATTCCGCTGCACCCGGCGACCGAGGCGTGGATGGCGGAGAA
>JBBDRR010000241.1:739-6114 GCA_040905395.1 Gemmatimonadota bacterium | reverse complement strand
GCGGCGGCCCCGCGGTAGCGTGGTGGTGGAAGCGGAAACCTTCCGGGCTTTGCCGGCGACGACGGCCTGCATCCGCTTGACTTCCCCAGATGGGGTTGGCAACTTCGCAGGTCGAGGCCCACGAGCGCAGTACTTCCGCCTGACCCATGCACCTCGTGTCGGCCGCCCGGTCGACCGAGCACCTCCGAGCGGCGGACGATCGCGGGAATCGCAGTCCCAATCGATGGTGAAGCCCGGTCCCCGTGCGCCTTGAACGGCCGGAGGACCCGGCACGCTCGCATCCCCCACTTTTCAGGACAAGGAAGACGATGACATCCACGCCGCGAGGGCTACGGCCCCGAAGCTTCGGGTCCAAGCTGATCCTCTCCCTGCTCCTGCTGGCCGTCGTCGCGACGGCGTTCCCATTGAGCGCCCAGGATCGCGGTACGCCGCCGGGCGAGTGGCGCTACTGGGGGGCCGACGCGTGGAGCACGCGCTTCTCGCCTCTGGACCAGATCGACGCCGACAACTTCGAGGAGCTCGAGGTCGCGTGGACGTGGCGCGGCGACAACTTCGGACCGCAACCCGACTACATCCTCCGCTCGACGCCGATCTATGTCGACGGCATCCTCTACACGGTCGCGGGGCGCCGCCGCACCGTCGCCGCCATCGACCCGGCCACCGGCGAGACGCTCTGGACGTTCCGCGAGCCGACCACCGGACGCTGGGAGGATTCTCCCCGCCAGAACTACGGAAAGGGTGTCGCGTACGCGGAGGTCGACGGGCGCGGCGTGATCTACATCGTGACTCCGGCCCTCTTCCTCCATGCGCTTGACGCGAAGACCGGCCTCCCGATCGAGGGTTTTGGCAAGCCGATCCCCGTCGAGGGCTTCGGTGACTACGGGGCCGTCGACGTCATGGCCGACTTCGGGTATCCGTACGATCCCTATGCGGGAATCGATAAGTCTTTCGGCGCCATCACCAACTCCTCCCCCCCGATCGTCGTCGACGGCGTGGTGGTCATCGGAAGCTCGGGCCTCGCGGGAATGGCTGGCCAGTCGCGCATCGAAAACGTCCGGGGCGACATCCAGGCCTACGACGCACGGACCGGTGAGCACCTGTGGACGTTCCACACCGTCGCCCAGCCCGGCGAGTTCGGCCACGAGACGTGGGAGAACGACGCCTGGGGATACGTCGGGAACGCCAACGCCTGGGCGCCGCTCTCCGCCGACCTCGAGCAGGGAATCGTCTACGTGCCGACCGACGCCCCGACGAACGACGTCTTCGGCGGCTTCCGGCCCGGAGACAACCTCTTCGGCAGCAGCGTGGTGGCTCTGAACGCCCGCACCGGCGAGCGTGTCTGGCACTTCCAGACGGTGCATCACGACATCTTCGACTGGGACAACCCGGTCGCCCCGATCCTCGTCGACATCACCGTCGACGGCGAGCGGATCCCGGCGGTTGTACAGACCACGAAGCAGGCATACGCCTACACCTTCAACCGGGTCACCGGCGAGCCGGTCTGGCCGATCGTCGAGCGCCCCGTTCCGGCTTCCATCGTACCGGGTGAGCAGGCGTCACCGACCCAGCCGATCCCGACTCGCCCCGCCGGCTACGAGATGCAGGGCATGACGGAGGACGACCTCGTCGACTTCACGCCCGAGCTGCGCCGCAGGGCGCTGGAGATCGTCAGCGAGTTCAAGCTCGGACCGATTTTCAACCCGCCCATCCACGAGGGGAACGCCGAGGGTTATCGAGCCGCCATCCTTTGCCCGAGCTTCACCGGCGGGACCAACATCATGGGCGGTACGGTGATGGATCCGGAGAACGGGATCATGTACGTCGCTTCGAGGAACGCCTGCAGCGCGGCATCGCTCGTGCCCGGGGCCGATCGCGACCGTGGCGGACCCGACGCCCTCGGCCGGACGATCGTCGACTGGGTAGCCGGCAGCGTGGGCCTGGGCACGATCGACGGGATCCCCGTCCACAAGCCGCCCTACGGCCGCATCACCGCGATCGACATGAACACCGGTGAGCACCTCTGGTGGATCCCGAACGGCGACACCCCCGAGCGGATCCGGAACCACCCACTGCTCGAGGGCGTCAACGTTCCGAACACGGGGCAGGCGAGCGAGGCCACCGCTCTCGTGACCCGTTCGCTCCTGATGTACGGCGAGGGCCGTGGCGGAGAGCCACGCTTGCACGCTGTCGACAAGCGCACCGGCGAAACCGTGGGGACGATCGACATCCCCGCTCAGACCAGCACTGCACCGATGACGTACATGCACGACGGCGTGCAGTACATCGTGCTGCCGGTCGCCGGCGGCGGGATGCCCGGGTCCCTGGTGGCGCTGAGGCTGCCGGGCTGAGGAGGGGTTCCCCCGGATGAAGCGAGCAGTCATAGTCGACGGCGTCCGCACGCCCATCGGCCGCCACGGCGGCGCGCTGGCGTCGGTCCGGCCCGACGATCTCGCGGCGATCGTGATTCGCGAGATCGTCGGCCGGAACGGCATCGAGCCGGCGGAGATCGACGACGTGGTGATGGGATGCATCAACCAGGCGGGCGAGGACAATCGGAACGTCGCCCGGATGGCGCTGCTGCGTGCGGGCTTCCCGGTGACGGTGCCTGGCCAGACGGTGAACCGCCTCTGCGGGTCGGGCCTGCAGGCGGTGAATGCCGCGTTCCACGCGATCGTCGCGGGCGAGGGTCGGGCCTTCGTCGCGGGTGGTGTGGAGAGCATGTCGCGCTCACCCTACGTGATGCTGAAGCCGGAGTCAGGGTACGCCCGGGGCGACCCGGAGGTCGCCGACACCGTCCTCGGGTGGCGGTTCCCGAACCCCGCGTTCCCTTCCGAATGGACGATCGGGATGGGGGAGACGGCGGAGGTAGTCGCCGGCGAGTTCGGCGTCACCCGTGAGGATCAGGACGCCTTCGCCGCGGAGAGCCAGCGGCGGGCCGGGGCGGCGCTCGCGGGCGGGCGATTTCGGGATGAGATCGTTCCCGTCGAGGTCCCGCGAAGGAAGGGTGGGCCGGTGATCGTCGAAAAGGACGAGCACCCGCGCCCCGACACCGATCCGGCCGCGCTCGCCAGGCTACGCCCCGTCTTCAAGACGGACGGGACGGTGACCGCCGGCAACTCTTCCGGCATCAACGACGGTGCCGCGGCGCTGCTGGTGATGGAGGAGGAGCACGCCGCGCAGCTTGGGCTGAAGCCGATTGCCAGGATCGTCGCCGCGGCCGTCGCGGGCGTGGAGCCACAGCGCATGGGCGTCGGTCCGATCCCCGCCACGCGCAAGGCACTCGAACGGGCCCGTATGACCGCGCGGGACGTGGAGCTCGTCGAGCTGAACGAGGCGTTCGCGGCCCAGGCGCTTCCCTGCATTCGCGAGCTCGGTCTCGATCATGAGCGCACCAATGTGAACGGCGGCGCCATCGCGCTCGGGCACCCGGTCGGCTGCTCGGGCGCACGTCTGATGACGACCCTGGTCCATGAGATGAAGAAGCGCGGCGCCGCGACCGGATTGGCGACGATGTGCGTGGGCGTCGGACAGGGAATCGCCACCATCGTGGAGCTCGTGTAGCGGCGCCGCAGCTCGGGATCGCCGTGTGGCCTGTGCGCCTCGTCAGGAGCGGCTGGACCTCGAGGTGCAGGCACGACGGGCTGCGTCTCGAACCAATCAGGAGAGCCGATGAGCAGACTGGCGGGAAGGGTGGCCGTGGTGACCGGAGGAAGTCGCGGGATCGGTCTGGCGACGGCGCGGCGGTTCGCCGAAGAGGGCGCCCGCGTCACGATCATGGACGTCGATGAAGAAGCTCTGTCCGGCGCTGCCGAGCAGCTGAGCGGCACCGGGCTCGAGGTGTTCGCCGCCGTCGGCGACGTCTCGAAGGAGCAGGACGTCGACCGGGTGGTGGACGGCACCGTCGAGCGGTGGGGGCGCCTCGACATCCTCGTCAACAATGCCGGAGTCATTCGCGACAACCTGATCCACAAGATGTCGTTGGATGACTGGGATACGGTGATGAAGGTGCACCTGCAGGGTTCCTTCCTGTGCAGCAGGGCGGCCCAGCAGCACATGGTGCCGAACAAGTACGGACGGATCGTGAACCTCTCCTCGACGTCGGCCCTGGGAAACCGGGGGCAGGCGAACTACGCTGCGGCAAAGGCGGGACTCCAGGGATTTACGAAGACCCTCGCCCTCGAGCTCGGCCGCTTCGGCATCACCGTAAACTCGGTCGCGCCCGGCTTCATCGTCACCGAGATGACGCGAGCCACCGCCGACCGCATCGGAGTTCCCTTCGAGGACTTCATGAAGGCCCGGGCCGCCGAGACCCCGGTGCAGCGGGTCGGGCAGCCGGAGGACATCGCGGCGGCGGCGCTGTACTTCGCGTCCGAGGAGGCTGGATTCGTTACCGGACAGGTGCTCTACGTCGCCGGCGGACCGAGGGGGTGAGACGATGTGGGAAGACAGGGTGGGCACGAAATCCGAGACGGTCAGGAACGTTGTCGAGCGGGGTGCCGTCCGTAAGTTCGCTCAGGCCATCGGCGATCTGAACCCACTCTACCTCGATCCCGAGACAGCGGCACGGAGCCGGTGGGGCCGCCTCATCGCCCCGCCTACCTTCCCCCGTGTCTTCGACTTCGGAACGATTCCCGGGCTCCCCCTCCCTCCGGCCGGCATCATCCACGGAGAGCAGAGCTATACCTATACCCGCCCGCTGCACGTCGGCGAAGAGGTCGACTGCTACACGATCTTCCAGGAGAGCTACTCCCGGAAGGGGAGCGGCGGCACCCTGAACTTTCTCGTCTTCGAACGGGTCGGGGAGGATACGGCGGGCGAGCGAATCTTCACTTCGCGAGACGTTCTCATCCTGACGGAGACCGTCGCGGCGGGGGTGGAGTCGTGAACGCGGCGGGCTCGCCCTGGCAGGTGGGCGACAGGCTCGAGGAGCTGCGGCTCCCCGCCGTCGATCGGATGTCCCTCGTGCGCTACGCCGGCGCATCGGGCGACTTCAACCCGATCCATGTGGTCGACGAGCAGGCCAGGCGCACGGGCCTGCCCGGCATCATTCAGCACGGCATGCTGACGATGGCCCAGATGGCGCGGCCGCTCTCGCCCTATCTAGCCAACGGCTACATCGAACACTTCCGGACCCGATTCTCCGGCATGCTCTTCCTCGGCGACCAGCTCTCGATCGTCGGTCAGGTCACCGTGGTCGAAGAGGTAGGCGACGGCGCGCGGATCGCCTTCGACCTTCAAGCAACGACGTCCGAGGGCCGCTCGATCGCGAAGGCTACCCTCCGGTTCCGGTGGCTGAACCCCTGAGACGCTGCCGGCTTCGTCATCCCGGCGGCATCGTCATCCCGGCGCAAGCCGGGACGACCCTTTCGCCGGGG
>JBBDRR010000241.1:0-729 GCA_040905395.1 Gemmatimonadota bacterium | reverse complement strand
CTCGTCTCTCGCCGAGATCGCGGACGGCGCCGCGCTCCTGGTGGATCCCCACGACGCTTTCGCCGGGGTGACGGTCCATGCGCCAAACGCGACCTTCAGCGCCCGCTTCCCGCCTCCACCGCCCCATCGTCCACCAGCCGCGCCGCCTCGGCATCGGGGTATCCCAGCTCCGCCAGGATCTCGAGCGAGTGCTCCCCCGGCGCGGGGGGTGCCTGCGGACCGTGAGGCCGCTCGCCGTCGAACCTCATCGGCAGTGCGACGTCACGATAATCCGGCACTCCGGCTAGCTCCGTCGGCACGATCAGCCCGGCCGCCGCGACCTGCGGATCGGCCGCTACCTGGGCGAGGTCCTGGATCGGCGAGCAGGGCACGGAGTGCCGCTGCATCAGCTCCACGAGCTCCGAGGTGGTATGCTGCCGGATCGCCTGCTCCAGGATCGGGATGAGCTCGCTCCGGCTGGCGACCCGCTCGGGGTTCGTCGCGAAGCGGGGATCAACGGCCAGCGAGCCCAGCTCGAGCGCGGCGCAGAGGCGCGAGAAGATCCCGTCGTTTCCGCCTGCGATCATCACGTCGCCGTCCGAGGTGGCGAACGCCTGATATGGAACGATGGCGCCCATGGCCGAGCCCATCGGGCCCGGCACCTGGCCGGTCGAGAGGTATCCCATCAGATGGTAGGAGATCCAGAGCACCGCGGTGTCGAGCAACGCCGTATCGAGCTTCGCCCCCTCC
>JBBDRR010000240.1:0-14242 GCA_040905395.1 Gemmatimonadota bacterium | reverse complement strand
GGACCGCAGCTATCGGACACGACGATAACGGTCGCGGCCGGGACCCGTCTCGACCTTCATACGCACGGTGGCGAGATCGTGGTCGACAGCTGGGAGCGCAACGAAGTGCGGATCCAGGCGACCCATGGGAGCCGTGACAGCATCAGCGTCACCCGATCCGGGGATGTGGTCCGGGTGCGGTCCGATTCGAGGCGCGGCGCTCCGGGGATCGTCGACTACCGTGTCACGGCGCCGGCCGCGATGGATCTGGATCTCGGCGGCCTGTACGCGGACATAGCCGTCACCGGAAGCCGCGGCCAGGTACAGGCCAGGACGGTCAACGGCGACATCCATATAACCGGCGGAACCGGCCAGGTCAGTGCGGAGTCGGTGCAGGGAGATGTGACGGTCGAGAGCGCTCGAGCCGCGGTTCGAGCGCGTTCGGTCGCCGGCAGGGTCCGGGTCGTCGACGTGACGGGGACGATCGATGCCGAGACGGTGAGCGGGGGAGTCGTTTTGGAGCGAGTCGAGTCCGGGCAGGTCGAGGCCTCGGCGGTCAGCGGCGGCATCTACTTCGACGGTCCGATCGTGAGCGACGGTCGATACAGCTTCGTCAGCCACAGCGGCCGTGTGACGCTGGCGATGCCGGCGGCGCCGGACGCAACGGTGACCGTGGCCACACTCTCCGGATCGCTCAGCAGCAGCTTTCCCGCCATCGCCGGCACCTCGATTCGTCGGGGAAGCCGCGAGAGCTTCGTGATCGGGAACGGGAGCGCGAGGATCGAGGCCGAGTCGTTCAGCGGCGATATCCGCATCGTGCGACGGGGCGAGGTATCGCCTCCGCGCTGAGGCGCAACCGGGCTTCCAGCCGGACCGCAATCCCCGCGCGAGCCGAGATCCCGGGTCTTCGGGCCGCGCTTCCCGTAGCGGGCGGGTGCCTCCGTGACCCGATCGAGGGGCCGCGCGATCCGTCCTTTCTCCTGATGCCCGAGCCCCGAGCAACAACACCCGCGTCGCCGCGGGCCCTCTGGCGCCTTCGGTGAACGGAGTTCCGTCTCAGCCCCAGCGGAGTCGCGGGACGGCCGGGTCCGCCCGCTGGAGGAACATTGCCGTTGGGGCGCCGCCGGACTATGCTTGACGACAGATACCTTCTCGCTGCTTACCATCCCCGACCGAGTGACCGACATCATGTCGCGGTTGGCTGACGCGTCCCCTCTCGCCCTTTCGGACCGCCAGCTCTTTACTTATGAAGCCTCGTCTGTTGGGTGCTGCTCTCATCGGCTCCGTCGGACTCGCCGCCTGCGCGGTAGGCGGCGAGTCCCATCCGACGCTGGACGCCATTCGCGCGGCAACCGAGAAGTACAGGGATGTCGAAGTTGCCCTGGCCGATGGTTATGTCCGGGACTGGTTGGACACCTGTGAGACGCCCTACCACATGGGGCTCATCGGTCAGTCCGGGGCCATGGGGATTCACTACCTCCGTCAGGACCTCCTCGAAATCGGTCAGGATGCGACCCGGTTGGATGTAGCCGGCACGCACACTGACTTCCTTCAACCAGCGATCCTCGTATACGAACCCCGGCCGAACGGATCGGTGGAACTGGTCGCGGTCCAGAACATGGTTTCAGCCGCTGCCTGGGAGGCGAACGGCAATGCAGAGCCTCCCTCCTTCCAGGGTGTCCCCTACGAGTACGCGGAGCCCGACGCCGGAATGATGACAGACGCACTCTACGACCGCCACATCTGGCTGTTCCGGGAGAATCCAGACGGCCTCTTCGCACAGTACAATCCGCGCGTCACGTGCGAACACCACGAGTTCGATATGCCGATGATCCACCCGCCGGACGCTCCGATGGAACATCCCTGACGATTTACCCGCGGCCGCGGGCTTCCGGTGCAGCAACAGGTCAAATGCAGGTTCCGCTTCTAGTCTCCAATCGGTGAGGAACGTATGAGGGCAAACTTTCGCAGACAGGGAACGACGGTAGCCGCATTGGCTCTCACCGCCATGCTGGCAGGTTGTGAACCCAGCGTGGATGCCGGCGCTCTGATGGCGGACCAGTCGGAAGCGAGCACCGGCAATTACCCCGCGGACGCTTCGGGGTCGGGCGTTCCCGAAGGCGTGGCTCAGTTCGCGGTTGACCCGTTCTGGCCGCAGCCGCTCCCAAACAACTGGATCATTGGCCAGGTGGCGGGTCTGGCGATCGACTCCGACGACCACATCTGGATCATCCACCGGCCGTGGACGGTGCAGGCGACGAATGCGGGGGCAACACCGTCCACGGAATTACGCGGGCGGGCATGGGGTCACGACCCACTGCAGGCCCTCTGCTGTGTGACGGCCCCGCCGGTGATCGAATTCGATCGGGATGGCAACGTCCTGCAGGCGTGGGGTGGGGAGGCTGACGGATACGAGTGGTTCAACAGCGAGCACGGCATCCACGTGGATCACAACGGCTTCGTCTACGTGGCGGGCAACGGGGCCGAGGACCACCACCTCATGAAGTTCACGCACGATGGCGAATTCATCTGGCAGATCGGGGGCATCGGCGTGAGCGGCGGCAGCAGCGACACGGAATCGGTCAACCAGGCCGCGATCATGGAGGTGGACGCGGAGACGAATGAGCTCTATGTCGCGGACGGCTACGGGAACCGGCGCCTGATTGTGTTCGACGCCGAAACCGGCGAATACCGGCGTCACTGGGGCGCCTACGGCGAAGCCCCGGTCGACGAGAACCCCGGACCGTGGGATCCGGCGGCACCGCCGAGCACGACGTGGCGGACCCCGGTTCACGGCGTTGCGATCTCCAATGACGGGCTCGTGTACGTCACGGATCGGCCGAGCAACCGGATCCAGGTCTTCCAGAAGGACGGCACGTACGTCACGGAGGCGGTCCTCGCTGAGGAGACGTACGGGCCGGGCTCGACCTGGGAGGTGGTGTTCGACCCGCTCGACGAGGACCAACGCTTCATTTACGTACCCGACGGAACCAACAACAAGATCTGGACGCTGGACCGGGAAACGCTAGAGCCGGTCTACTCGTGGGGTCGCGGAGGCGGGCAACCGGGGCAGTTCGATTGGTTGCACAACCTGGAGTTCGATTCCCAGGGGAACGTCTACACGGCGGAAGTCCAGACAGGGCACCGGGTGCAGAAGTTCACCCGACTGGGGAATTAGGGCCGCCAGATCGAAGGCGGGCGCTTGGTTGAGGGACGGTATGTTCTGGCCCTGCCTCAGAGGATGAGGCGGGGCTTTTTTCATCGGGCCTCGCCGGTGTCTTGTGCCGAGCGATCCGATACCTATGATTTTCGCTACCTGGTGCGGTTCGAAGGCGCTGCCGAACCTGCCCCTGCTATGGCGCGAACTCCTTCGAGATGTCTCACCCACCTCTGCCCCCGGGTATCCCCGAGCTGCTGGCGCGATTCCGTGCCGGCGAGCGAACCGCACTCGCCCGTGCGATCTCCATCATCGAGAACCTGCGGCCGGGGTTCGACGACATCCTCCACGGGATCCACGGAGAGCTCGGGCGGGCGCAGCGGATCGGTGTGACCGGCCCGCCCGGCGCCGGAAAATCGACGCTCGGTTCGCAGCTCGCAACCCGATACCGCGCGCGGGGTGGGCGGGTCGGGATCGTGGCCGTCGATCCCACCTCGCCGTTCACGGGAGGCGCTCTCCTCGGCGACCGGATCAGGATGAACACCATCTCGACGGATCCCGGCGTGTTCATCCGCTCGATGGCGACCCGCGGCTCGCTGGGGGGGCTGGCTACGACGAGTCAGGAGGTCGGGGACCTGCTCGACGCGTTCGGATTCGATCACGTCCTTCTCGAGACGGTCGGTGTCGGCCAGTCGGAACTGGACGTGGCGGGGAGCGCCGACACGACCGTCGTCGTCCTGGTCCCCGAATCGGGTGATTCGATCCAGGCGATGAAGGCGGGGCTGATGGAGATCGCGGACGTCTTCGTCATCAACAAGGCGGACCGCCCGGGCGCGGACCGACTGGCGCAGGAGCTCGAGGTGATGCTCCACATGCGGCTCGGCGACGGCGAACCGGCGGGCGCCGGCCACCACGGTGTGAGCCTGCGCGGCGTCGGCAGGACGGCGCGGGAGCGGAGCCGGGGCGCCGCCGAAGAAAGCGGTGCCTGGGCGATCCCCGTCATCAAAACGGTGGCGCAGAGCGGTGAGGGGGCCGACGAGCTGGTGACGACCCTCGACCGCCACGCGGTGTATCTTCAGGAGAGCGGTGAGCTCTCGCGACGACGCCGGTCACGGTATGCCGAGAGGACCCGGGCGGCCGTCGATCGGGGGCTGAAGCTTCTCACCTGGCGTGACGGCCCGGGGCAGGGGATGCTCGAGGCGGGCCTGCCGGCACTCGAGTCGGGCGAGCAATCGCCATACTCACTGGCGGCGCAGATCGTGCGCGCCCTCGGCGTCCGAACCTGAAGGAGAAGGGGGGCGATGAGCATCGTCGAACGGGATCTGCCGCCCGCTGAGCTGCTTGAGCGGATCGAGGCGAAGGCGCGCGAGCTGAAGGCGCTGCAGGAGTCGCTCGCCGAATGGTACGAGCGGTACGAGCGGACGCCGCGGCGAGACACGAGCTTCGCCACCGTCTCCGGCACCGAGGTGCGTCCACTCTACACGCCGCTCGATCGGCCGGAACCTCCGCCGGAGGAGGCCGCGTTCTACAACGAGCAGATCGGCCTGCCCGGCGAGTTTCCGTTCACCCGCGGTCCGTACGCCACGATGTACCGGACCCGCCGCTGGACCAAGCGGCAGTTCGCCGGCTTCGGCACCGCCGAGGAGACGAACCGCCGCTACAAGTTCCTCCTCGGGCGTGGACAGACCGGCCTCTCCGTCGCGTTCGACTTCCCCACGCTGATGGGCTACGACTCCGACCATCCGCGCTCGCTCGGCGAGGTCGGGAAGTGTGGCGTCGCGATCTCCTCGCTCGCCGACATGGAGACGCTCTTCGACGGTATTCCGCTCGACGAGGTCTCGGTGTCGATGACGATCAATGGACCGGCCATCATCCTCTTCGCCTTCTATGTCGTCACCGCGGAAAAGCAGGGGGTGCCGGCGGAGAAGCTCCGCGGGACGGCCCAGAACGACATCCTCAAGGAATACCAGGCCCAGCACGCGTGGGTCTACCCTCCCGAGCCGGCCCTGCGGCTGATCATCGACATGTTCGAGTGGTGCGCCGCGAACGCGCCGAAGTACAACCCGATCTCGATCTCGGGATACCACATCCGCGAGGCGGGCGCCACCGCCGCCCAGGAGCTGGCCTACACGCTCGCCAACGGCTTCGAATACGTCGAACGGGGCATCGATCGAGGGCTCGACGTCGACGACTTCGCGCCACGCCTCTCCTTCTTCTGGGACGTCCACAACGACTTCTTCGAGGAGATCGCGAAGTTCCGGGCCGCGCGGCGAATCTGGGCCAGGCGGCTGCGAGACGTCTACGGAGCGAAGAGCCCGGAATCGTGGCGACTGCGAACTCACGCGCAGACGGCGGGCGTGACGCTCACGGCCCAGCAGCCGGAAAACAACGTCGTCCGCGTGGCATACCAGGCGATGGCCGCGGTCCTCGGGGGGACCCAGTCGCTGCATACGAACTCGATGGACGAGACGCTCGCGCTGCCGACGGAGAAGGCGGTTCAGCTCGCGCTGCGGACGCAGCAGGTCCTCGCCTACGAAACGGGAGTGCCGAACACCGTGGACCCCCTGGCCGGATCCTATTACGTGGAGGCGCTGACCGATCAGCTCGAGGCCGAGGCGGAGGAGATCTTCGCTCGGGTCGACGCGCTCGGCGGGGTAGTGCCCGGCATCGAGATGGGCTATTTCCAGCGCGAGATCGCGCGCTCGGCCATGCGACAGCAGCGGGAGATCGAGACGGGTGACCGGCTCATCGTCGGCGTCAACGAGTTCGTCGTCGAGGGCGAGGAACTGGAGATCCCGCTGCTTCGCATCGGCGAGGAGGCGGAGCGCCGGCAGCGCGAGCGGATGGCGGAGATGAGGGACGCCAGGGACGAAGCCGAAGTGAAGCGGTCGCTGGAGGCGCTGCAGTCCGCCGCGCGGGATGCAGAGAATGTGATCCCCGCTCTGCTCGATGCCGTTCGCGCGTACGCGACGCTCTACGAGATCCGCTTTGCGATGGAGGGCGTATTCGGTGCTTATCAGGAGCCGGTCTTCTATTAGGCGACTCGGTGATGGCTTCGACCTCCGTGGTGACCGCCGCGGAGGTCTTCTTCATGGCGCGGCGGAGTGATCAAGAGACCGCGCGGGCGAGACGACGAGGAGGAAAGTTGACCGATCTAGCTGAGGAATGGTGGGCGCAGTACTTCGACGAGGTTTTTCTGCGTGTCTATCGGCCGCTCCTGACTCCAGCTCGCACGGCCGCCGAGATCGAGGCGATCAGCGAGCTCCTGCCGCGGGAATCGCGGAAGAAGCTTCTGGACGTCGGCTGTGGTTGGGGGAGGCACCCGGTCGCCCTCGCGGCGGAGGGGTACGACGTCACCGGCGTCGACCTGTCGGCGTACCTGCTGGACGTCGCGAGACACACCGCCGCCGAAGCGGGGGTGCAGGTGAGGTGGGTCAGGGGAGACATGCGCGAGCTACCCTTCGAGGGCGAGTTCGACGCGGCCGTCTCGCTCTTCTCCTCGCTCGGCTATTTCGGCTCGGACGAGGAGGACGCGCGCGTGCTCCGTGGCATCGCGGCGGCACTCAAGCCGGACGGACTCCTCCTGATCGAGACGATGCACCGCGACCTCGTCGCGCGCGAGTTCGCCGAGCGCGACTGGTGGAAGACGCCGGAGGGTGATCACGTCTGGGTGGAGCGCGACTTCGATCCGATCGAAGGCGTCAGCCACGAAACGCTGCACTGGCGCTCCGCGGACGGATCCGCCGGCGCCAAGCCCCACCGCATCCGGGTCCGCAGCGCCCCCGAGTGGAAGCGGCTGCTCGAGAGCTGCGGGTTCGAGCCCGTCGACTGGTTCGGCGACTGGGAATTGGAGCCCTTCACCCTCACCTCCGAGCGCCTCATCGTCGTGTCGCGCCGAAGCTGAGCGAGCACGGCGGAAGGGGCGCCACCTCGCTTGCTCCCGCTTCGTGCAGCGCGTAATGTTGCGCCGCCGTAAACCCGCGAGAACCGAATGTCGAACATGGTGGAACGAAAGATCCGCGTGCTTGTCGCCAAGCCTGGGCTGGATGGTCACGATCGCGGCGCGAAGGTCATCGCCAGCGCTCTGCGTGATGCGGGGATGGAAGTGATCTACACCGGCCTGCACCAGACCCCCGAGATGATCGTCAACGCGGCCGTTCAGGAGGATGTCGACGTCATCGCCATGTCGATTCTCTCGGGCGCCCATATGACCCTCTTCCCGAGGGTCCGGGAACTACTCGAGGCGGAGGGTGCGGATCACGTCCTGATCACCGGGGGAGGCATAATCCCCGACGAGGATATCGCGACGCTTCAGCAGCAGGGAATCGGCCGACTCTTCGGTCCGGGGACGACGACCGGGGCGGCGGTCGACTACATCCGGGGCTGGTTCGCCGAGAACGGGCGCGACCGTGATCTCGTCGGCTCGTGAGCTCATCGCCTGGACCCACCGACGGCGCGTCGCGGGCACCTGTGGGGCAGAGCCGCCTCGTCCGGCTGACGGAGGAGCTTCGCGAGCTCGAAGCCGCGCTCCGGCAGGGCGGAGGTCCCGAGAGGATCGCGCGGCAGCACGAGCAGGATAAGCTGACGGCGCGCGAGCGGGTGGCGCTCCTGATCGATCCGCGGTCCAGGTTCTAGGAGATCGGCCTGCTCGTCGCGTACGACCAGTACGAGGGGGAGGCGCCGTCAGCGGGTGTGGTTACCGGCGTCGGCGTGGTCGAGGGACGTGAGATCGTGCTCGTCGCCAACGATGCGACGGTGAAGGCGGGCTCGTGGTGGCCCGAGACGATCACGAAGATCCTGCGGGCACAGGAGATCGCGATGCGATGCCGGGTGCCCATCGTCTACCTCGTCGACTCCGCCGGAGTGAACCTCCCCTACCAGAGCGGCGTCTTCCCCGGACAGTACGGCGCCGCCCGCATCTTCTACTACAATTCGGTGATGCGCCGCTATCTGGCGGTCCCGCAGATCGCCGCGGTGATGGGGCCCTGCATCGCGGGCGGGGCGTACCTGCCCGCGCTCTCCGACGTGATCCTGATGGTCGAGGGCACGTCGTTCATGGGCCTGGGCGGTCCGAACCTGGTCAAGGGCGCTACCGGTCGGACGACGGATGCGGAGACGCTCGGAGGCGCGTACACGCATAATGCGTTGTCGGGAGTGGCGCACTACAGGGTACCCAACGATCGGGCGTGCATCGGAAGAATTCGTGAGCTCGTCGCCGAGCTCCCGCGCACGAGTCCCGTGGTCGACGTCGCAGAAGTCCGGCCGCCCGCGACTTCCGAGGCCTCGATCTACGAGATCCTGCCCGACGATCATCGGCAGCCATTCGATGTCCGGGAGCTCCTCCGCTGTATCCTGGATGGCGGGAAGCTGGACGAGTTCCAGGCGGACTTCGCGCCGGAGATGATCTGCGGGCGGGCCTCCCTCGAGGGCGTTCCGATCGGCGTCATCGCCAACGAGCGGGGCATGGTCCGCGACCCGCACGGCGGTCCGCCGAAGTTCGGCGGGATCGTCTACGCCGACAGCGCGGAAAAGGTCGCCTACTTCATCGAGACGATGAACCGCCACCGCACGCCCCTCCTCTTCCTGCAGGACGTGTCGGGCTTCATGGTCGGCGCGGAAGCGGAGCACTCGGGCATCATCCGGTCTGGCGCGCGATTCGTCGAGGCGATGGCGACCGCGACGGTGCCCAAGGTCGTTCTGACCATCAACCACGCCTCGGGCGCGGGCTACTACGCGATGGCGGGACAGGGGTTCGACCCGGACTTCATTTTTAGCTGGCCGACGGGACGCATGGGTGTGATGGAAGGCGACTCGGCCGTCATGGCCCTCTTCGGGCCGCAGCTGGAAAAGCTCAAGGCGGCCGGTCGCAAACCCGACGACGAGCTCCAGGCGAGGATGGACGCGGTACGCGCCGACTACGAGCGGCAGCTGGATTCGAAGTACGCCGCCGCCCGCGGATTCGTCGACGCGGTGATCGCTCCCGACGAGACCCGCGAGGCGCTGGGGCTGGCGCTACGAACAGCGATCTCGAACCCGGGCCCGCATCTGGGTGCCTTCGTACTGCCGGCAGGGGTGTGAAGAGGTTGCCAAATGACCATCCGCATAGCTAGCGGCCAGGGCTTCTGGGGCGATCAGCTCGAGGCGCCGAAGCAGCAGGTCGAAAACGGACCGATCGATTATCTGATGCTCGACTACCTCGCCGAGGTCACGATGTCGATCCTGCAGAAGCAGCGCGCGCGCGAGCCGGCGACCGGCTACGCCCGCGATTTCGTGCCGCTGATGCGCGAAATCTTTCCCGCAGTCGTCGAGCGGAACATCCGCGTGCTCGCGAACGCCGGCGGGGTGAACCCCGTCGGGTGCGCCGAGGCCGTCCTGAAGGTGGCCGTCGACGCGGGGCTCGGTGGCCGGGCTCGCGTGGGCGTGGTCACGGGCGACGACATCCTCCCCCGACTCGACGAGCTGCTCGAACGCGGCGTGGAGCTCCGCAACATGGAGACGGGTGCGTCGCTGGAGACGATCCGCGAGGACGTACAGAGCGCGAACGTCTACATCGGCGCGCGCCCGATCGTGGAGGCCCTCGCGGCCGATGCGCATGTGGTCGTCACGGGTCGTGGTGCCGACCCGGCGCTGACGTACGCGGCGATGATCCACGAATTCGGCTGGCGCTGGGACGACTTCGACAGGATCGCGGCGGGCGCCGTCGCGGGTCACATCAACGAGTGCGGCGCGCAGGCTTCCGGCGGCAACTGCCTCATCGACTGGGAATCGATCCCCGACCTCGGCAACGTCGGCTACCCGATCATCGAGGCCTCGGCGGACGGGAGCTTCGTCGTGACGAAGCACGGCGGCACCGGCGGGCGTGTCTCGATCCCCGTCGTCACGGAGCAGCTGGTCTATGAGATCGGCGACCCGAAGATGTTCATGACGCCGGACTCAATCGCCGATTTCACCAGCATACGGCTCGAAGACGCCGGCACGGACCGGGTGCGGATAAGCGGAGTCCGTGGGAACCCACCGACCGACAGCCTCAAGGTCAGCATCGCATATTCCAAGGGCTTCAAGGCGGTCGGGACCCTGGTGTACGGCTGGCCGGATCCCGTGGCGAAGGCCCGCGCCGCGGACCGGGTACTCAGGGAGCGGCTCGACAGAATCGGGCTGACCTTCGACGAGGTGCTGACCGAGTTCGTCGGCTGGAACGCCACGCATGGTCCGCTCGCCGGCGACGCGCCTGCCGATCTGCCCGAGGTCACCGTCCGCTGGGCGGTCAAGAGTTCGAACCGTCGCGCCGTCGAGCGGTTTGGCAAGGAGATCGCACCGCTCGTGCTCGCCGGTCCGCCAACCGTGACCGGGTACGCTGGCGGCCGCCCGAAGGCTCAGGAGATCGTCGCCTACTGGCCCGCGCTGATCCCCAAATCGGAGATCGAGCCCTTCCTCCGGGTGGACGTCCGGACGGCCTGATGAGAGTCACCTTTCTCGGCACCGCCGCGTCGCGTCCGACCGTCAATCGAAACGTCAGCTCCGTCGTCGTGCAGCGGGAAGGCGAGCTGCTGATGTTCGACTGCGGAGAAGGCACCCAGCGGCAGATGATGCGCTTCGGCACCGGCTTCAGCGTCGACGACGTCTTCTTCAGCCACCTCCACGCCGATCACTTCCTCGGCATCATCGGCCTGCTCCGCACGATGGGACTGCAGGGGCGCGAATCTGCCATCCGCCTCTGGGTCCCGGAAGGGTCGCAGGCCATCATGGACGCCTCCGTCAATCTCGGTATCGACCGCGTCGCCTTTCCGGTCGAGTTGAACGGCCTTTCCCCGGGCCAGTCGATCGACCGCGGCGAGTACGAGATCCTTCCCTATGCCTCCCACCACGGCGGCCGAAGCCTCGGCTACGCGATCCGCGAAAAGACTCGCCTCGGCCGCTTCAACCCCGACCGCGCCCGGGAGCTCGGGATCCCGGAGGGACCGATGTGGGGCAAGCTCCATCGCGGAGAGCCTGTCGAGGTCCACGGCACCACTGTCGAAGCGGCAGATGTCGTCGGCCACCCGCGTCCTGGACGGAAGCTCGTCTACACCGGGGATACACGCCCCTGCGACGAGACCGTGTCGATCGCCGAAGCTGCGGATCTCCTCATCCATGAGTCGACCTTCGCCCAGGACGAGGTCGATCGCGCCCGCCAGACCGGGCACTCCACCGCGCGCGAGGCCGCTCGCGTCGCCAAACAGGCAGCAGCCGCCAGGCTCGTCCTCACCCACTTCTCCCCCCGCTACGCCGACGATTCCCGCCGCCTCGAACGCGAGGCGCGCAAGGTCTTCCCATCCACTACCGCAGCCTACGACGGCCTGTCGATCGAGATCCCCTACCCGGCCTAGCCTGCTCCCCCTCCCCGGCTATAGACCCCCCTCGCCACCTGCCCTTTTTGTGCATTCGTACTGCCGATCTGGCCGGGTTCCGGGGCACGCGTTCTGCTGCCTTCAACGTCGCGCTCCAGCCGCTTGACAGGCGCACCAGCGGCGCTAGATTGCGCATCGTTGTTAGCACTCCCCGGGGTCGAGTGCTAGCAGTTTTTTGTTCTGTCACAATCAACCAAACGGAGGGTCAACCATCATGGCCACCGCGACCGATCTGAAGGTCAAGCCGCTCAGCGACCGAGTCGTCGTGAAACCGCTCGAGGACACCGAGCAGATGCGAGGGGGTCTGTACATCCCGGACACGGCGAAGGAGAAGCCTCAGCAGGGTGAAGTCGTCGCCGTCGGGCCGGGCAAGGTTTCGGAAGAGGGGAAGAGGATCGATCTGGAGTTGAAGGTCGGCGACAGGGTGCTGTACGGGAAGTACAGCGGCACCGAGGTAACGCTCGAGGACGCGCAGTATCTGATCCTGCGCGAGTCGGACGTCCTGGCCGTCATCGGCTGAAGTCGTCCCGGCTGAGAAGAAGCTGGTAGGAACAGGCTGGAACAACACACAAAACGAACCTCTTGAAGGAGGAGATCCATGGCTGCGAAGGACCTGGTGTTCGACACCGAGGCGCGCGCCGCTTTGAAGAAGGGCGTCGACAAGTTGGCCGAGGCGGTCAGGGTCACGCTGGGCCCGAAGGGGCGCAACGTGGTGATCGATCGGAAGTTCGGATCGCCGACCATCACGAAGGACGGTGTGACGGTCGCGAAGGAAGTGGAGCTGGAGGACCCGATCGAGAACATGGGTGCGCAGATGGTGAAGGAGGTCGCGACGAAAACGAGCGATCTCGCCGGTGACGGCACCACGACCGCGACCGTTCTGGCTCAGGCGATCTTCCGCGAGGGCCTGAAGAACGTGACCGCCGGAGCGAACCCGATGTCGCTCAAGCGTGGGATCGACCAGGCGGTCGAGCGGGTGATCGAGGAGCTGAAGAGCTTTTCGCAGGAGACGGCGGGCAAGAAGGAGATCGCCCAGGTCGGCACGATCTCGGCGAACAACGACGAGGAGATCGGCAACCTGATCGCCGATGCGATGGAGAAGGTGGGCAAGGACGGCGTGATCACCGTGGAGGAAGCGAAGGGCCTGGAGACGACGCTGGAGACGGTCGAGGGAATGCAGTTCGACCGCGGCTACAGCTCGCCCTACTTCGTCACCGATCCGGATCGGATGGAAGTCGTCCTCGAGGACGCGATGATCCTGATCCACGACAAGAAGATCTCGACGATGAAGGACCTTCTTCCGATTCTGGAGAAGGTCGCGCAGCTGGGCCGTCCGCTCCTGATCATCTCGGAGGACGTCGAGGGCGAGGCGCTCGCGACGCTCGTGGTGAACAAGCTGCGTGGCACGTTGAAGGTGGCGGCCGTGAAGGCGCCCGGATTCGGCGATCGTCGCAAGGCGATGCTGCAGGACCTGGCGATCCTGACCGGTGGACAGGTCATTTCGGAGGAAGTCGGCTTCAAGCTCGAGAACGCCGTCGTCTCCGATCTGGGCCGTGCGAAGCGGATCGTCATCGACAAGGACAACACGACGGTCGTCGACGGCGCCGGTGAGGACGACAAGATCAAGGGCCGGATCAAGGAGATCCGCTCGGCGATCGACAAGTCGACCAGCGACTACGACAGCGAGAAGTTGCAGGAACGCCTGGCGAAGCTCGCCGGCGGCGTGGCGGTGATCAACGTCGGCGCGGCGACCGAGACGGAAATGAAGGAGAAGAAGGCCCGTGTGGAGGACGCACTCCATGCGACCCGCGCGGCCGTCGAAGAGGGGATCGTCCCCGGCGGCGGCGTCGCGTTGCTGCGGGCGCAGAGGGCCCTCAAGGACTTCAAGACGCGGGATCCCGACGAGCAGATCGGCGTCCGTATCGTCGAGCGTGCGCTCGAGGAGCCGATCCGGCAGATCGTGAACAACGCCGGTGTCGAGGGCTCGATCGTGGTCGAGAAGGTCCGGAACCACAAGGACAACAACTACGGCTACAACGCGCGTACCGACGTGTACGAGGACCTGGTTGCGGCCGGCGTGATCGACCCGACCAAGGTGACCCGCACTGCGCTGCAGAATGCGTCGTCGATCGCCGGCCTGCTGCTCACCACCGAGGCAGTGGTGGTCGAGAAGCCGGAGAAGAACGGCGGCGGCGCTCCGGCGATGCCGGGCGGCGGCATGGAAGGGATGTACTGAGTCGGACGAACGGAGCGATCCGTTCGATGCTGGGCCGCCGGGTGCTCCGAATGGGGTGCCCGGCGGTTCTTGTTTCTGCCGGGGTTCGCGGGCGCGGTCCTGAGAGGGCGGAGTGGAAAACGCTGGTGCCGGCACCGGCCTCGTATTACAGTTCTTGACGTTGCGGCCGCTTCGTTCGGCCGGATGCGCGAAGTGCACGCTCCTCCGGCGCTCCGGCAGCTCGTCGGCGACGGAACTTGCATGCTTCTTCCTGAGCTGAATCAGTACCCGTATCGGAAAACTGCAGGCCGGTCGGGCGCGGAACCGCCTCCGTACCCCCCGAGCCGCGATCGCGAGGAGGTCTCATGGGTGCTCGACCAAGGTACAGCCGCGTCGGCCTGACGGTGGCTGCGGCGCTCGTTGCGTCGGTCGTCGCCACCTCTGTGGAAGGACAGGCGCTCGCCAGCGGATCGTCTCTGGCTTCGACGTCGAACATCCACAGTG
>JBBDRR010000239.1:0-2365 GCA_040905395.1 Gemmatimonadota bacterium | reverse complement strand
GATCTGTACATCGTGCAGGACAACGGCCCCAACGCGGGCTTCCACGACGCGGACGCCGCCGCCGAGGCGGTGTCGCTCCTCTACACCCCGCAGGCGATGCGGTACCGGGGCATCCAGGTCTACACGAACACGCCGCCGCGCAGCGCCCAGAGGGGTCCCGGCCAGAACCAGATGGCGTGCGCCATCGAGCCGCTCATCGACAAGGCAGCGCGGCAGCTGGGGATCGATCGCGTCGCCATCCGTCGGATCAACGCGCCGGACAGCGACTCGCCGATCGGCGGAAATCGCCGTCCCGTCACCAGCGCGTACATGCGCGAGGCCCTGGACCTGGGCGCGACGCGTTTCGACTGGGAAGCGCGGCTCGCCCGTAGTGGAGTCCGGAACGGATCGAAGGTCAGGAGCGTCGGCGTGGGCCAGGCCTTTCACCCGGCGGGGAACAGCGGCCTCGACGGTCTCGTCCGCCTGACCCCGGACGGAATCCTCCACATCCACACCGGCGTGGGCAATCTGGGCACGTACTCCTACGCGAGCACCTCCCGCGTTGCGGCGGAGGTGCTCCAGATGCCATGGGAGCGGTGCGAGATCATTCGAGGCGACTCACGGCGAGGGCTCCCCTGGAATTTGGGGCAGTTCGGAAGCAACACGTCGTTCACGATGACCCGCACCAACTTCGTCGCGGCGACCGACGCGGTGAGGAAGCTGAAGGAGATCGCCGCGATGGACCTGGGCGGCGCGCCCGAGGATTACGAGATCGGTGGCGAAGCGGTCTTCCACCGCGGCGATCCGTCCCGCAGGATTTCGTACGCGGCCGCGGCCGCGCGTGCGATCGAGCTCGGCGGCGAGTACAGCGGGCATACGGTCCCCGAGGACCTCAACGCGATGACGAAGACTTCGGTCGCCGGCCTCGCCGGCAGCGGGCTGATCGGGGTCGACAGGGACCGGGACGGGCATACGGGAACGGTCCCCGCCCTGGCGCTCGGCTTCATCGAGATCGAGATGGACCTGGAGACCGGCAGGTTCGAGATCCTGGACTACCTGGGCGTGGTGGACTGCGGGACCGTGATGCATCCCCAGGGTCTGGCGGCCCAGGTGAAATCCGGCGCCGTCATGGGGTTCGGAATGGCTGCCTCGGAGCGGCACGTGTACGATCCGCACTACGGGCTCGCCGCGACCGTGGGGTATCATCAGGCGAAGCCGCCCACCTATCTGGACGTGCCCTCGGTCATCCAGTCGGCCGCGGTGGACCGGGCCGACCCGCAGAACCCGGTGGGCGCCCGCGGAATCGGTGAGCCCGTGATGGGGTGTGCGGCGGCGGCTCTCCTCGGCGCGATCTCCGATTCGCTGGGTGGCCACTACTTCAACCGGACTCCCATCGTGCCCGATATGATCATCAACGCGATGGCGGAGCGGCCGCAGTCCCACGGCCCGCTCGCCGTCAGCACGATGTGAACGGACGCTTCGTGACACACAGAACCCGGATGCCCCCTATGCCGACCACGGCCGTTTCCGATCGACACCACCCACGGCGCCGGAGGCCGTCATGTTGAGAGACATGATGCGGGAGTTCCAGCTCTATCAGCCCAGCGACGTAGAAACCGCCCTGGAGCTCCTCGACCGACACGGCGAGGACGCCTGGAGGCTCGCGGGCGGCTACGACAGCCTGGACTGGCTGAAGAACCGCGGCAAGCGGCCCACGGCCGTGATCGACCTCGAAGGGATCGACGAGCTCAGGGGTGTCCGGGCCACCGAGCAGGGTCTGGAGATCGGCGCGTTGACCACCCTGACCGAGGTGGAGACGGACCCGGCGATCCAGGAGCGATTCCCGATTCTCGCCCGGGCGGCGAGCGTGGTGGCCAGCCCCCAGATCCGGAACGCGGGGACCCTCGGGGGGAACGTCTGCCAGGACGCACGCTGCTGGTACTACCGCGCGAACCTGGCATGCTATCGCGCGGGGGGGAATGTCTGCTACGCCAACACGCCGGTGGGGATGAACCGCGAGCACGCGCTGTTCGGGGCGAATCGTTGTGTGGCAGTGTCACCCTCGGATACGGCACCGGCCCTGGTCGCGCTCGACGCCGAGATGGTCGTGAGGAACGCTCGCGGGCAGCGAGTGATTCCGGTCGGCGACTTCTTCATGGAGCCGGCGGTGGACGTCACCCGGATGACGGTTCTCGCTCCCGACGATCTGCTGGTCGCCATCCGCATTCCCGACCGGTGGGCCGGCGCCCTCTACTCATTCGAGAAGGTCGCCGATCGGAACGCCTGGGACTTCCCGCTGGTCAACATGGCCGCTGTATTCGGCGTCGAGGGCGGGATCATTCAGGACGCGCGGATCGTGGCCGGAGGCGTCCAATGTACTCCGCGC
>JBBDRR010000238.1:0-14822 GCA_040905395.1 Gemmatimonadota bacterium | reverse complement strand
CCTTCCGCCGTATTGGTGTGGGCGGAGAACCCATCTTGGTCCTACGGGGATACTCGCGCCGTCGAACGTGCTAACTGGCAACCCTTTGATCGGCATCCGGCAACTGGCAACCCTCTTCCTTCCTCCCGTCCCCCTCCCGCTGCTCCGTGGGCATGCCCCTTGATCCTGTCCTCGCCGCGCGCCGGGCTGTACTTTATGGCCGCAATCGGCAGGCGAGAACTCGAAACTCGAGGTGAAGATTGGCGGAGAACAGCTTCGACGTCGTGGTGGTCGGCGCAGGTCCTGGCGGTTACGTCGCCGCGATCAAAGCTGCGCAGCTCGGATACAGCACTGCGTGCGTCGAGGAGCAGTTCCTCGGCGGGGTCTGTCTGAACATCGGTTGCATACCGACGAAGGCCCTGCTCGAGAGTGCGGCGATGATCAGCCATCTCGGCCACGCCAAGGAGTTCGGCATCGAGATCGGCGAGATCAAGACGGATATGGCGCAGGCGGTGAAGCGTTCCCGGCAGGTCTCGGACCGGCTTACCAGAGGAATCGGCTCCCTCTTCAAGAAGAACAAGGTCACCCACATCGACGGGCGCGGCCGACTCGCGGGTAAGGGAAAGGTGGAGGTCACGGGGAAGGACGGGAAGAAGCAGACGGTGCAGGCGAAGCACATCGTCATAGCGACCGGATCGCGTCCCAAGGACCTGCCCTTCCTGAAGTTTGACCACGACCGCATCTGGGATTCGACCGACGCGATGATGGCTGAGACGCCGCCCGAGACCCTGGCCATCGTGGGCGCTGGGGCGATCGGGTGCGAATTCGCCGATGTCTACGCCGCCTTCGGAACGAAGGTCACCATGATCGAGGCAATCGATCGGGTCCTCCCGCTGGAGGACAAGGACTGCTCCGCGGTGGTGGAGAAGAGCTACAAGAAGCGGGGGATGGAAATCTACACGGGTGCCCGCCTCGAAAAGGCGGATATCGGCAAGGACGGCGTTACCGTAACCTTCAAGACGGCTAAGGGCGAGTCGAAGGAGATGAAGGTCGACCGGGTCCTCTCCGCGATCGGCCGTGCCCCGAACGTGGAGGACCTCGGACTCGACGAAGCCGGGGTGAAGCTTACCGAGGCAGGCTTCATCGACGTCGACCGACAGATGCGTACGAACGTGGAAGGCGTCTACGCCATCGGCGACGTGGCCGGCCCGCCGCTGCTCGCGCACAAGGGTTCGCACGAGGGCATCGCCTGCATCGAGGCGATCCACGGCGACGAACACGCGGGAATCGACTACGACAACATCCCCAACTGCACGTACTGCCACCCCGAAGTCGCTTCCGTCGGTCTCACCGAGGAGGCCGCTCGTGAGAAGGGGCTGGACATCGAGATCGGCGTATTCCCCTGGATCGCGAATGGCCGCGCGCTCACCGCCGGCGAGACGGAGGGGTTCGTGAAGGTGGTCCGCGACAAGAAATATTCGGAGGTCGTCGGCGCCCACATCGTCGGTCCGCACGCCACCGAGCTGATCGCGGAGTTCGTCGTCGGCCGCCACCTCGAGACGACCGTCGAGGAGATGGACCGGGCGATGCACCCGCACCCGACGCTCTCCGAGGCGGTGGCCGAGGCAGCATTGGCGGCGTTGGGGCACCCGCTGCATATGTGACGCGCGATCTCGCCCGCACCACACCACTGCACCATGCCCAGCTTCCCCGACTTCGACCGCTACGACGCCACCGGCATGGCCGAGCTCGTGCGCAGGCGTGAGGTCGAGCCGCGGGAGCTCCTGGAGGAAGCGATCTCGCGAACGGAGGCGGTGAATCCTCTGATCAACGCGGTGATCACGAGGATGTACGAGCACGGCCGCCGGAGACTCGCGGGGCCGCCGGTGACCGGAGTGTTCGGAGGGGTTCCCTTCCTCCTGAAGGATCTGCTGCAGTCGTATGCGGGTTTTCCGCTGTCGTGCGGATCCGAAGCGTTGCGCGATTACGTACCGAAGTGGGACAGCGAGGTCGTGCGCCGGTTCAAGCGCGCCGGTCTCATCGCGTTCGGAAAGACGAACGTCCCCGAGTTCGGGCTCGTCGCCACCACGGAGCCGGAGGCGTTCGGTCCGACGTTGAATCCGTGGAACCCGGCCCGTTCTCCCGGAGGATCGAGCGGCGGGTCGGCCGCCGCGGTTGCGGCCGGGCTGGTGCCCATCGCGTCGGCGAACGACGGCGGTGGCTCCATCCGGATCCCTGCCGCGTGGTGCGGATTGTTCGGCCTGAAGCCCTCGCGGGGCCGGGTGCCGGTCGGGCCGTACCACGCCGAGATCTGGGGAGGGGCGGTTGCCGACCACGTACTGACGAAGTCGGTTCGCGACAGCGCTGCGATGCTGGACGCGATCATCGGCCCCGCCCCGGGTGACCCGTACCATTACGAGCGCCCGGAGCGCCCCTTCGTCGAGGAGGCGGCCATCGACCCGGATCCTCTGCGGATCGCGTTCACCACGCGCTCACCGATCGGCTCGACGGTCGATCCCGAGTGTCGACGCGCCGTCGAGGAGACGGCCCGGCTGCTCGAGGATCTCGGACATCAGGTCGAGGAAGCGCTGCCGCCGATAAACGGCGTGGAGGTGGCGCGGGCGTATCTCTTCCTCTACTACGGTTACGTCGGCGCTGAGCTGCGGTGGGTCGCGGAGACGTTCGGGGCCGGCGCGGCGAGGAAGCGGGTGGAGGCCGCGACGCGCGCCGTCGCAACGATCGGCGAGAGCATATCCGCCGCGGAGTTTCTCGAGTCACGCCAGCGCTGGAACGAGTTCGCCCGGGTGATGGGCGCGTTCCATCAGCGCTACGACCTCTTCATGACGCCGACCACTGCCTCACTGCCCGTCGAGCTGGGATCGCTCAGCATGTCGCCGCTCGAAAAGGCGGCGCTGCGGGTGGCGAACCGGACTGGCGCCGGCCGCGCGATGCGCGCGAGCGGCATCCCGGAGCGACTCGCGCTCCAGAACCTCGGCCCGGTACCCTTCACGCAGCTCGCGAACCTCACTGGTCAGCCGGCGATGTCGGTGCCACTGCACTGGAGCGAGAGCGGTTTGCCGTGCGGCGTCCACTTCATGGCTCCCGTTGCCTGCGAAGCGGTACTCTTCAGGCTCGCGGGGCAGCTCGAGAAAGCCCGTCCCTGGCGCGACCGTACCCCGCCGATCCGCGCTCGCTCGGAGCCCTCCGCCGTCGCCAGCGCTCGGTAGCGGAACCGCTCACGCGGACCGCAATCGAGAGCTTGCTAAGCCTCCCTCCCTCGTCTAACCTTTCACCCCGGGCCCGGATCGCCCCCGGGAAGCTCTCCTCCCGCTGCTCACATCGCTCGGAGCGTCCCCATGAGCACGACAATCCTGCAGGACTCAGCGGCTTCCCCCCCCATCGCCGGTCGTGTCGAGGAGCGGGCGCCGTGGCACGTCTACGCGGTGCTCTTCGCCTCCCTCAGCGTCATCGTCGGGGTGCTCTGGGACATCTCCTGGCACTCGACCATCGGCCGCGACACCCTCTTCTCGCCGCCCCACCTCGCGATGTACCTCGGCGGCGTCGTCGCCGGCGTGGCGTGCGGCTGGTACGTCCTGCACACGACGTTCGCCGGGCTGCCGCAGGACAGGGCCGCCTCCGTGACCTTCTGGAAGTACTTTCGCGGGCCGCTCGGCGCGTGGATGTGCATCTGGGGCGCCTTCGCGATGCTGACGTCGGCTCCGTTCGACGACTGGTGGCACAACGCCTACGGGCTGGACGTCAAGATCCTCAGCCCGCCGCACGCGGTCCTCGCGCTCGGCATCCTGGCGATCCAGCTCGGCGCTCTCTTCATGGTGCTCGCGCTGCAGAACCGCGCCGACGATCGCGCCGCCGACGGTGCATCACACGTGATCCGCGGCTTCAAGCTGATGTTCAGCGTCGCCCTCGGGCTCGTGCTCCTGAACCTCGCGATCATCACCACCGAGTACACCTTCCGCATCTATCAGCACACCACGCTCTTCTACCAGGTGACGACGGGGCTCTTCGTGCTCCCGCTCGTCATCGCGGCGGTGGCGGGACGGCTGCGATGGTCCGCGACGGCGGCGGCTCTGACGTACACGGGCGTGCTCCTGTCGATGCACTTCATCCTGCCGCTCTTCGGCGCCGAGCCGCGGCTGGCCCCGGTCCGCAATCCCCTCGAGCAGATGATGCCGCCGCAGTTTCCGCTGCTACTCGTCGTGCCGGCCGTCGGCATCGATCTCCTCTTGCAGAGGCTGCCGGACCGCGTGAACGGCTGGATGCGGGCCACGGCGATCGCGGCTGTCTTCCTCGCCACCTTCTTCGTGGTGCAGTGGCCATTCGCTGAGTTCCTCCAGTCCGACCTCGCACGCAACGCCGTCTTCAAGCAGGACATGCGGCCGTACATGGTGGGGGAGACCGGGTACGGACCACCGGGTTCCTTCTACGATCCGGCGTCGGGAGCAGACCTGGGGATCGGGCTGCTGATCGCGCTCGGCCTCGGCATCGTCTCGGCCCGTCTCGGGCTCGCCAGCGGCCGGTGGATGGCCGGAGTCCGCCGATGAGCTTCAGGCGGACGGCCGCCGTCGCAATCGTCCTCGCGTGGCTCGTCCTCAGCGCGCACGTCGGGAGTCCGAACATCTTCTTCGAGGGCGCCGCGGGCGCCTACCCGGTGCGCGTGATCATCCGGCCGCCGGAGGCGATTCCGGGCCTGGCGGAGATCACCGTCCGGATCCAGAGCGGCGCCGCGGTGGACCGGGTGACCGTTCAGCCCGTGCGCTGGGATCTGGGCAGGGACGGTGCGCCGCGACCCGACGAGGCGGTTCGCATCGCGGGCGAGGAGAGCCTCTGGTCCGCGGAGCTCTGGTTGATGGAGTTCGGCTCCTATAGCGTCCACGTAGAGGTGGAGGGGCCGGACGGCGCCGGACGCGTGATCGTACCGGTCCCCGCGCGGGCAACCTCGATCGCCGAAATGCCCATGGGGCTGGGCCTGGCGCTGGGCGGTCTCTCCGTCTTCCTCCTCGTCGGGCTGCTGGCCATCGTCGGTGCGGCGGCGCGTGAGGCGAGCCTTCCGCCGGGCGTGGAGCCGGACTGCTACCGGCGACGCCGGTCGCGGGTGGCCCAGGCCGTCAGCGTCCCGATCTTCGCACTCGCCCTCTTCGGCGGCGCCAGGTGGTGGGCGAGCGAGGCGAGCGTGTACGAGCGGAACCTGTACGTTCCCCTCGCCATCGAGACGCGCTCCGACGCGGTCGCGACGGGAGCGACCTTCACGCTCGGGATCACCGACGAGCGGTTCACGCCGCAGCGCTTCAGCCCCCTGCTGCCCGACCACGGGAAGCTGATGCACCTCTTCCTGATCCGCGACGGAACCCCGGCGGCGATGGCCCATCTCCATCCCGAGCGCACGGACTCCGCCAGCTTCACCACGGCCCTGCCACCTCTGCCCGGCGGTGACTACCGGGTCTACGCGGACATCCTCCACGAGAGCGGATTCACCCAGACGCTGACCGACACCGTCGCCCTCGCCGAAACCGGAGCAATCGCTTCTGACGCTCTGGACCCCGACGACTCGTGGACCGTCGACACCGCCGATCCGGTCGGGCCGAATGCGCCGGCGATACTGGACGACGGGTCGAGCATGAGGTGGACGGCCGAGCGGGCGCCGCGGGCCGGCGAGGAGACCACCCTCACCTTCGAGGTTCAAGCACCCGACGGATCGCCGGCACTCCTCGAGCCCTACATGGGGATGGCCGCCCACGCGGTGATCGCACGCGAAGACGGCTCCGTCTTCATCCACCTCCACCCGCTCGGAACCGTCTCGATGACCTCTCAGCAGCTCTTCGCCGAGCGCGACAGGCAGGGGTCGCCGACGCCCGTGGAAGTCTCGGGCGGCGACGGGGCGGGGATGCAGCACCTGCATGCCGGGGAATCCAGCGTCTCCTTCCCCTTCGAGTTCCCACAGCCCGGCGACTACCGGATCTGGGTGCAGGTGAAGCGGGGCGGACGCATCCTGACCGGGGCTTTCGCCGCTTCGGTCGGTGGGTAGACGAAGGGTCGTCCGCCGACTAATGGGGCATGCGTCCGAACGCCACCAGGGCGGCTCCCACAGGCCGATAGTAGACGCTCTTTCCCTCGTTACGCACGCGCCGGATCACCCGTGCCCGCTGTAGCCGCTCGACGAGCTGGCTCGCCGAGGACTGCTTCATCTCCAGGATCCTGGCGGCGTCCGTCACCCGGAACTCGTGAGGCTCGTCGGTCCCCGCCGTCAGCTGCCGCAGGTGCTCGAAGTCGCCCTCCCCGGTCCGCTCCTTCAGGTGCGCCGCATAGTCCGGAGCCGTGTGGCGGATGACTTCCTCGGCTTCCAGTGGACGCACCTCTCCCAGCCCCAATCCCCGCTCGGCAGCGTCCGCCAGCAGGCGCAGGAAGTTCCGCAGGTCACCCTGGTAGAGACCGTAGAGGCTCGCGGCGACACTGGGCTCGATCGGTACCACCACCCCCCGCCCCCGGATCGACAGGTGGTCGTACCGCAGCCGGAGGAGTCGCTCGATCTCGGACGGCTCGAGCGGCTCGAGAGTCTCCGGTGACGGAAAAATGCCGTCCACCTGCGCGAATCGCCGGAACACCGGGTCGACGCCCGCCGCACCCGCGAATACCCAGTGGGCGCCCGGCAGCATCAGGTGATCCCGCAGGTCACGAAGCAGCGCAGCGGCCTCTTCGGCGTCGTCCTCCGTCAGGTTCTCCAGATTGTTCACATGAATCAGCACTCCGGCGCCCGATTCCGTCCGCATCCGTTCGAGCGCCTCTCCCAGATGCTCGTACAACGAGTCCGGAGGCACCTGCGGCGCCGAATAGGAGCGCGTGATTCCCCCGCCCACCCCGAAACCGGTGACGCTGCCGCCGCGTAGCTCGCCCCCCTCCAGCATCCGCGCAGTACGCGACCAGAAGCCGCCTGCGTCCTCCGTCCATCCGCGCGAGAGCCGCACCCTCAGCAGCAGCCGAAGCGCATCGGAGACCAGCGTCCCCGCCGTCGTACCCGATTGGATCCGGATCGGCTGCGCGTACGTCGCTATCCCCCGTCCCGCCACATCCGCCTTCACCCGGTTGATGAAGCTGGTCTTGCCGAGCCCCGGCTCCCCCTGCACGATGGTACGGCTCGAACTGTCGCTGATGACCCGGCGCAGCACCCGCTCGAGCTCGGCAGTGCGTCCTACGAACAACTTCACCGGGTGCTCCGCGTCCCCCGGTCGTAACTCCTCCTGAAAAAAGGGCGTGCTTCTGAGGCCGTACGGCTTCCAGAGGTTGGCAATCGCGTTCACCCGTTTTCATCCCTCTTCGCTGGAGCTTCATCGCCGACCCGTCAGCGACAACTATGATAGGTAAGATAACTATGATAGTCAAACGCCGCGGTTTGCCGATGATGGAGGGTCGGGCCGCGTGGCGACGGAGCCTGGCTGACTGGCATATCGTCTGCACCTCGGGCCGGGGCTGCATACCGGCTCACACGGCCCACTCACCGGCACCGACGGTTTGATGCTCAACCTGCTCCGGAAGTTCCTCCGCCCGACACTGCGGGAGCAGCTCGAGGATGGAGTGCGCGAAGCGCTGCGGCGCTATGCCGATCGGCAGACCGCGCCGAATCTGCGCGTCTTCGTCTCGACGGACCTGATTCCCGAGGGCGTCGAGCATCCGATGTGGGCGAGGGATGAAGGGGAGCATCTGCGCCGCTTTGCCCTGCAATGGGCGGAGGACAACGAAGTGCCGCGGGTGGGGATCCGGGTGGAGGTTATCCTGCTGGACACGAAGAAGGAGTTCGCATTCGTGAAGCCGGTGGGGGTGGAGCCGCCGGCGGGGGCGGATGTGAAGGAGCGCAGCCGGGTGGCGCCGGGGCCCCCCGCGCCGATGGTCGGGGGGTCGGGCGGGGGAACGGTGCGGCTGGACGTGGTCGCATCGCCGAGTCTGACCGCGCCGCTGCGGATCGAGAGCGAGCTGACGGTGGGTCGCAAGGCCGAGGGTAGCGTCTTCGGAGTGGGCGACCGGTACATGTCGAGCCGGCACGCGCGCTTTCACTTGGCTGGCGGGAAGCTGTACGTGACGGACCTGGACTCGAAGAACCGGACCTTCGTCAACGATCGGCCGATCCCTCCGCACCAGCAGGTTCCGGCGTCGGTCGGCGATCAGATCCGGATGGGCACCACGACGCTGCTCGTCGCCGAGCTCGAGAGCTAGGGGATGGACTTCCTGCTCAACTGGCTGTTGCGGGCCGCCTATCTCGTGCTGGGCGCCGGTGCGGGTCTCTGGATCGTTCGGTGGCTGCGTGACAACTGGCGCTCGCCCGAGCGATGGACGGTGCGGGTCGGCGTCGCCATGCTGATGCTGGCGGGGCTCTACACTGCGGCCCACGTCCGGCTGCTGGCGCAGCGGGAACGGATCGAGGAGGGGCGGGAGAGCTATGCCGAGTATGGCGACCCCCGGCGCACCGAGCTGAGGCGGGCCGAGGTGCGAGGCTGGATGCTGGATTGCACCGCTTCGGAGGGCCGGGCTCTGGCCTATTACGCCGAGCGCGACGGCGTGGTGGAGCGGACGTACCCGCTCGGCGAAGGGGGCGCGAACTTCGTCGGCGGCGGACGGGGAGCCGAGGAGCGCGACTACACGATCGAGGCGTTGTTCGGTCCGGAGCTGCGCGCGCCGCGGGGGTTCCTCGAGCGTGGCGAGCTGCACCCGGTCGGTCGCGATCTGCCGCTCACCCTCTGCAGGGGTGCGACGGCGGAGGCGCACGAGCAGCTGGCGCAGCTCGGCCGTCCCGGCGCGGTGGTCGTGCAGGACGTGAGCACCGGAGCCGTCCTCGCCTATGCCGCGACCGGAAACCCCGAGGACGCGCCGCTCGGGGTGAAGCAGTACTCGCCACCCGGTTCGGTCTTCAAGCTCGCTCTCGCCGCGCTCTGGTGGGAGCGCGGGATGCCCGACGACCTTGCGGTCCCGTGCCCCGCCGAGATCCAGGTCACGCCGCGCGCGCGCATCTCGAACGCCGGCGACGTCGACTACGGGACAGTCATTGGACCGACGGGGATGCTCGTCCCCTCGTGTAACACGGCCGCGGTCTGGATGGCTCAGCGGCTGCGCGAAGAGGTCGGCAGCGAACCGTTCGTCGAGGCGTACCGCAGCTACGGGTTCCTGCCATACGAGGAGACCGCGCCGACCGATTCGATCGGTGACTTCTGGCGCACGTCGTCGGACGCATGGACGCGGCGCATGACCCCCGCGCCGTCGCGCATCCGCATCTCCGAGAACACCGGCGAGGCCGAATGGGCGCAGTTGTCCATCGGGCAGGGGCCGCTCGACGTGACGGTGATGGGGATCTCGCGGTTCGTTCAGGCGATCGCCAACGATGGCGTAATGCTCCCGCCAACCGTCGAGCTCGACCTGGCGCTCGACCCGCCGTCAGGTGAGCGGGTGATGAGCGAGGGGACCGCGCGCCGCCTGCACGTCGCCATGCTGGCGGTCGTCGAGCGGGGAACGGGCCGCCGGGCGCTGCCGATCATGCAGGGGACGGGGTGGCGAATCGGAGCGAAGACCGGGACCGCACAGGTAGCGGGGCAGCCCGACAACGGTTGGTTCGCCGGGATCGTCTTCGATCCTGCGGGCGAGCCGCGGTACACGGTGGTGAGCTTCGTGCGCGGCGGGGGAGGCGGCGGTGGGCTGGCCGCCACCGTCGCCGCGAACGTCGCCCGCGAGCTCGCTGGCGATCCGCCGGTGCTCGGGGGTGCGCAGTGAGCTTCCTGAAGCGGATCCTCCGCCGACGCCAGAGCTCGGGGCCCGCTGGGGTCGCCGTCCGGGTCAAGGCGCACAACCGACCGGAAGCCCGTGCCGATGCTCGGAAGAAGGGCGTGCCCTTGCCGCTCCTCGCTGCGGTCGGGATCGCGGCGGCGTTCTACATCCTCGGGCACTACTCGGTCATCGCGAGCGTCTGGCCGGTACACGGGTTGGCCCCGGGCGCGGGTGCCGTACTCGTCCGCGACCTGGTCGCATTCGCGGGGTGGCTGCTGCTCTTCCCGGCTCTACGTCTGCTCGGCTATCGGGGGAGCTGGGCGATCATCGCTCTGCCCGTGCTGATCTTCTTTCTGACGCGCCCATCTCTGTTCCAGCTCTTCTCCGACCCGGTCTATCAGGCGACCGGCGGCGCGCGGGCCGAAGCGAATGCGCTCAAGGCCGAGCGCGCCCAGCTGACGACGATCCTGCGCACGTACGACGCGGAGCGCCTGCAGATCGTCTTCGATGACGAGATCCCGGAGCTGCCGGAGCCGATCGAGGCGGTGCGCGCGGCGACGGGGACCGAGACCAGCTCGCCCAACCGACTCGCGTCGGCGCTCTCCGTGATGCTCGCACCCGTCGCGATCCTCATCGGCTTCCTGGCCGCGAGAAGACGGGGGGCGCTGCGATGGTTCAGGGACCACAGGGTCGTCCCCTTCGCCGCCACGATGGGCGTCTTCCTCGTCCTCACGCTCTTCTTCGTGGAGCTCGGCCGGGTCGGGGGTACGACACCCTGGGAGCTGTTCCTCCCCGTCTTCATCGGCGTCTGGGCGGCCGTGCTCGCCGACGACGCCTACAACCTGGCCCAGCCCGGGGCGGTTCTTGCGCCCAGACGCATCGTGGTGCTCCTGCTCTACGGTGCCGCGCCGATCATCCCCTTCCTGCTCATCCGGGAATTGGGGCTCTCGGTCGTCCTGGCGGGGAGCCTGGCGACGATGCTGCTCGTGGGGACGCGCCGCCAGTGGTGGGCGGGGCTGATGCTCGCGGTTTGGGCCGTCCTGGTGGTCGCGGCGTTCAACCTCGACGACCGCTCACAGACGCGGCTCCAGCTCGCGATCGATCCGTACCGCGACGTCACCGCGATGACGGCGGAGGAGGCCGAGTCCTGGGCGGCCCGGATGCACCAGTTCAAGCTCTTCGACGCGAACGTGCTCGCGGGCGGTTTGCTCGGCGAAGGTGTGGGTCGCGGCCACGCCGAAACGGCGCCGAACGCAGCGGACGACGGGTATATCACTACGATCGCCGCCCAGTGGGGCCTGCTCGGGGCGATCTCCCTCGTGCTGCTCTACAGCGCGCTGATCCTGCACGTTCTGAGCGTCGCGGTGCGGGAGCGGAGCGCGTTCGAACGCTCGCTCGTCACCGGAATTGCAATGTTGCTGGCCATTCCCTTCTGGATGGCTGCGCTCGGCGGGATACGCGCGGTGCCGCTGACGGGAGTGGCGACGGCGTTCGCCGCGAGTGGCGGTGCCAAGCTGCTGGCGTCCTCCCTCGCGATCGGCGTCGTGGCGGCGATCAGCCAGCGCAGGTGGGAAGCGGACCGCCTCGAAGCGGCGGCCGACTCGATGCACGCTCAGCCGGAGGAACAGGGAGTGCGGATTCGATGAATCGACTGACAGTGCACGGGTTGCAGCTCGAGGTCGCCGGTTTCTCCGAGCAGGGACCGCGGCCGGAGAATCAGGACGCATTCACCGTCGACGGCTTCGCCGAGGCGGGGCTGCTCGCCCTGGCGGATGGCATGGGCGGCGAGAAAGGCGGCCGCGTCGCCGCCGACGAGGCGCTGCGCACGCTGCTCGCATCGGCGCCGCTCGCCAGCTTCGACGAGGCCAGACGCGCGGTGCGCGAGGCGGATCGCGCGGTCGCCGCGAAATCGGACTCGGATCCAGACCACCACGGCGGGATGGGGTGTGCGCTCGGGGTGCTCTCGCTCGTGGACCGCGGCGACGGCCCCGGCTGGATCGCCGCGCACGTCGGAGACGTTCGCATCCTTTCGCGCTCACCGGACGGCCTGCTCCGCCTCGAGACGCGCGACCATACGCCGGCGTTCGGACGCTGGGAAGCGGGCGAGATCGCGCTCGACGAAGTCGTGGACAGTGCCGGCGCGAACCGCCTGCAGCGCGCGGTGGGACGCGGGGGAGAGGCCGACGTGACATGGCTGCCGGCCGGTGCGGGCTGGTCCTGGCTGGTGATCTCGGACGGCGTGTACAAAGCGATGCGCCTCGACGAGCTCTCGGCGGCGATGGCCCTCCCCACCGCGGCCGAGGCGTGCGAGGCCATCCGGCTCAAGGTCGAAGAGCGCGGGGCTGACGACAACTTCACCGCAGTCTACGTCCGGGCCCTCGGCGGGCTGGCGACACCCATAATCGATTCGACAGTCGAGATGAAGACCTCGTCCACCCCGGTTCCCTTGGGCCGCTCGAGAGCGGGCGGTATCGCGACGGCCCTCGGCCTGCTCGCGATCGTCCTGTCCGGAATCGCCTTCTGGACCGCGTCGCAGGCAAGGGCCGAGGCCGCGGGAGCGATCGAGATGGAGACATTGCGCGCCGAGGTCGATTCGTTGCGTGCAATAGTCGAGGAGCTCCGCGACCCGTTTGGCCCGACCGTTTCACCCCTCGAGCCGGAGACCACGACAACCGCGCCGCTCAACCCATGAATCAGGAGAACCCCGCGCCGGCGGGTACAGACGGCCAGCGTCTGATGGACGAGCTGCTCCGGGCGGGTGTTCCGGAGATCAAGCTGGCGCTGGGCGAAGCCATCGACCGGGAGAACGCGCGGCCGCTTCCGTCTCGCTACGCGCGGCTGCTTCCCGAGACGATGCTCGTCGTCACCCTGCGGCAGGACGCGGCGTCCGCACTGACGCAGATCGCCGCAGATCTGGAGCGTGAGCTCACCGACTCGTGCAACAGACACGGATCGCTCTACGACCGCTCCTACCGCGTGAAGCTGCAACGAAGCGAGGATCCGGAGGCGCCGCTCTATGCCGTGGCCGCCCACGCCGGCCGCGACGTCGGTGCAGAACCGGCCGAGCCGCCCGCGAAGGCATCCGCACCCGCGGCTCCCGAGCTCCCCGTGAGCGATCCGGATGCAACGCGAACAGGCGGTGCAACCCCTTCCGGTTGGGAGGACGGGCGGTGGGTGCTCATCGTCGAGGGTCTCCAGGGCGACGAGCGCGAGGTGTTCCGGCTCGGAGAGCCGAGCTTTACAGTCGGGCGCCACTCCGACGATCCCGGCCTGCGCGCGACCATCGCGATCAGCGACGCGCCTCATGTCAGCCGTCGGCAGCTGACCCTCGTATGGGAGGAGCGGGACGGCGCGTCCGGGTTCCGCGTGTACAATCTGGGCCTCAACGACGTGCACATGCCCGGCGACGAGATCCCCGGCGCGCGCGCCGGGCGCGATACGAAGCTCGACTCGATCGCCGACGAGCACGTCGGCTGGCTGCCCCCCGGCGTTCCCCTCCGCATCGGCGAGAAGGGCCCCGTCCTCCGGATCGAGGAGGTACCGCCGGATCCGGAAGAGGTGCGGATCGATCCGGACGCGACCGTGTTCGAGTGATGGGACCCCCCGGCGCCCGGCGTCATCCCGGCACCCGCCCCCCGCCGTCATCCCGGCGGGAGCCGGGATCCAGCTGGGCGCCGCCGTTCGCCTGGGTCCCGGCTCCGGGATGACTGACCAAGGACGGGCCAACGTATGACGTATGACGTATGACGTATGACGTATGACGTATGACGTATGACGACGTACATCGACGCACTGAACACACGCCCCACCGAAGAGGCGCAACGACACGATGGCAGGTATTGAAGGGCTGCTCGTAGGCAGGGAGCTGGGCGGGCGCTACCGCGTCGAGGAAGTGATCGGCCGGGGCGGTATGGGAGCCGTGTACCGGGCCGTGGACGAGCGGCTCGGGCGCCAGGTGGCGATCAAGGTGATCACCGTCGCCGGCTCGGGTGAGGCCGAGTCGCGGGAGCGGCTGCGCGCCCGTTTCTTCCGAGAGGCCCGTTCGGCTGCGGCGCTCCCCCACCACCCGAACGTCGTGCCCGTTTACGACTACGGCAGTGACGAGGCGCTGGGGCTGGACTACATCGTGATGGAACTCCTGCGCGGGTCGGACCTCGCCAGCCGGCTCAGCCGCAGTGGAGCCCCTCCGCTTGCCGCCGCGCTGAAGATCCTCCTGGAGGCGGCGCGCGGGCTGGCGGTAGGGCACAATCAGGGGCTGATCCACCGTGACGTGAAACCCGGCAACATCTTCCTCGCCGAGACCCAGAGTAAGGAAGTTCAGGTCCGTGTGGTGGACTTCGGTATCGCGAAGCTGACGGACGAGGAGGACACGCTCGCGCAGCTGACGCAGGACGGGCGCGTCCCACACTCGCCCGCCTACGCCTCGCCGGAGCAGCTCCGAGGCCTGACGCAGCTGACGTCCGCGTCCGACGTCTTCAGCCTGGGGGCGGTCGGCTTTCAGCTCCTCACCGGCGAGCGCCCCTTCACGGAGAGCGACCGCAATCGGATGTCGCTGGGGATGCCGGTCGACGTGCCCTCCGTCCGGACGAGAAATCCCGCCGTACCGAGCTCGGCGGATGCGGTGATCCAGAGGGCGCTCGCCTTCGACCCCGAACAGCGCTTCGTCGACGCCGGCGCGATGGCGGTCGCGCTCGAGCGGGCGATCCGCACCATGGCGGACAGCGCTATCGATCCGTACCTGGCCGGTGCGCCCATCGTGACCGCCGCGGAGGGTGACCGCGAAACCCAGGCGCTTTCCGATGACGACCGGACCCAGCTCGCCGACGTCGAGGACGATCGCACGCTGCTCGCGCCGTCGCCCCTGCCGGGTGGGGGAGAGCGGTCCTCCATCCCTCACCGGACGGCCGGTCGGGAGCCGCTGCCGCCGAGGCCGCAGGAACGCCCGAAGCGCCGCGGGGTGGGAGGCATCATCGTCTGGGGACTGGTGCTCGCGCTGCTGGCCGCAGCCGGCCTCTGGGGGTGGTCCGAAATGCAAGGGGGGGGAGGCGTGGCCATGGAGGAGATGCCCCCCCCCCCCCCCC
>JBBDRR010000237.1:0-15404 GCA_040905395.1 Gemmatimonadota bacterium | reverse complement strand
CGTCACACCCGAGACCGAGATCTCCGACGTCGCCCGGCAGATGCGCGATCTCGACGTCGGGATCATTCCGGTCGTCGAGAGCACCGACAACCCGCGCCTCCAGGGCGTCATCACCGACCGCGACATCGCCATCCGGGCCGTCGCCGAGGGCAAGGACGGTAGTGTCAAGGTCGGCGACTGCATGACGCGGGACGTTCGCACCGTCAACAAGAACGACTCGGTGCGCGATGTGATGCGCGTCATGAAGGACGAGCAGGTCCGGCGGGTGCCCGTCGTCGATCGGGAAGGCAGGCTCGTCGGGATCATCGCGCAGGCTGATCTCGCCGTCGACTACGCGGGCGACGACAGCGACCGTGAGATCGAGGTGAGCGACACATTGGAGAGGATCAGCGAGCCGGCCAGTCCGGAACGTGGCGCCGGCCGTATGGCGGCGGGCGGGCACGACCGAAACCAGTTCGGGGAGGGATTCGAGGTTCCCTGAGATCTGTTCCTCGTCGGGCGGGGCACGCTCGAATGGACGTGATTCCCTCAGTTGTCCCAGCGACGGAGGATCAGGGCAGTGTTCGCCCCGCCGAAACCGAAGGAGTTCGACATCACCGCACGGAGGGGCATTCGCCGGGCTTCGTTCGGCACATAGTCGAGGTCGCACTCGGGATCCGGGGTCGTGAGGTTGATGGTGGGGGGAACGATCCCCTCCCGCAGCGCATAGACGCTGACCACCGCCTCGATCGCCGCGGACGATCCCAGCGCGTGACCGAGCATCGACTTGATCGAAGAAACCGGCACCTCGTCCGCACGCTTTCCGAAGACACTCCGGATGGCCCGGGTCTCGGCGATGTCCCCGACCGGCGTCGACGTGCCGTGGGCGTTGATGTAGTCGATGTCGTGCGGCGTCAGGCCCGCGGCGCGCATCGCCCGCTGCATCGCCAGCGCGGCGCCGCTCCCGTCCTCCGGTGGCGCGGTGATATGGTGGGCGTCCGCGCTGAGACCGATCCCCTTCACCTCCGCCAGTATCTCCGCTCCACGCTCCAGCGCGCTATCGAGCGCTTCGAGCACCAGAATTCCAGCGCCTTCGGCGTGAACGAAGCCGTTCCGGCGCAGGTCGAAGGGCCTCGACGCCGTCTCTGGCGAGTCGTACTCGGTGGCGAGCGCCCGCGCCGCATGATAGCCGGCGTACGACAGGCGGTTGAGCGCGGCCTCCGCTCCGCCCGCGATCATCATCTTCGCGTCCCCGCGCCGAATCACGTGATAGGCGTCGCCGATCGCGTGATTGCTCGTCGCACAGGCCGATACGGTTGCGTAATTCGGGCCCCGGGCGCCCAGACGCATCGCGATCTGCCCGGATGCGAGGTTCACGATCACCGCCGGGAAGAAGAAGGGCGATACGCGGGAGCTCCCGCGCTCCCGCGCGACGTCCGCAGTGTCGAGGATCGTACCGATGCCTCCGATACCGGACCCTACGATGACACCGGTCTCATCCGGATCGGGCACCCGGGTCAGGCCGTCGAAGCCGGCCCGCCGCATCGCCTCGTCGGCGGCGACGAGCGCGTACTGGATGAACAGGTCGATCCGGCGCGCGTCCTTACGGTCCAGGACCGGCTCGAACGCGAAGTCCTTCACCTCCGCCGCGATGAGAATCGATGCGGGGAGGTCTCCGGAGTCGAAGCGAGTGAGCCCCGCGACGCCAGATCTGCCCGCGACCACGCCCTCCCAGGTCGAATCGGCCGAATTGCCGAGCGCCGTCACCAGTCCAACACCGGTGATGACGACGCGCTGATTGTATGACTCCATCTCGAATCGGTAGCGGTGGGAGAGTGGTGGTCCGCGAGGATCGTCAGTCCGCCTTCAGCAGCCCCTGTTGAAGCGCGAAGCGCACCAGCTCGCTACGATGGTGCAGGCCCAGCTTCTCCATGATCCGCGATCGGTAGGTGTCTACGGTCTTCGGTGAGATGAACAGCTTCTTGCCGATCTCCGCCGAGCTGTACCCCTCCGCCGTCTGGCTCAGTACCTCCCGCTCCCGCTCCGTAAGCTTCTCGAGCGGATCTTCCGCCCCGCGCTCCCCCTTTCCCCTGAACCCCTGCAGCAGGAGCTTCGCGGCATTCGGATAGAGAAAGACATCCCCTCGCGCGACCGTCCTGATCGCTTCGATGAGCTCCTCATCGGCGCTCCGCTTGTGCACGTAGCCCGAACCGCCCGCCTCGAGCACCGGCAACAGGTGCTCCTCCTCACCGTGCATCGTCAGAACCAGCACGCGCGTCCGCTGGTTCATGGCCACGAGTCGACGCGTCGCCTCCAGTCCGCCGATTCCCGGCATGGAAAGATCCATCACCACCACGTCGGGCCGGAGTTGCTCGGCGGCCACGATTCCCTCCTCACCCGTGCCTGCTTCCCCGACGACTCGGAGCCCGTGGTCGGCCTCCAGAAGCGCGCGCAGCCCAGCCCGCAGCACTGCGTGATCGTCGACCAGCAGGATCCGAATCGCGTCCTGGCTCATCTCACTTCCGTGGCGGTTTGGCGCTTCGGCGATCGTCCCCCTAAATTTCGACCCCACTCGACCCGATGGCAACCCTCGGCGGGCCTCGGGGGGCGTGCGGCAGCGGAACGAATCGCGAGCGATATTCGTTCGTCTGCAGATGCTGCCGGACTGTGTCGGAATCGGTGAGCGGCGGGGCGAAGCTGCGCTTTTCGATGGGGCTCCGGGACGTCCCAAGTCCAACCATAGCACGAATTAACGTTTCCTGACCGGAAATATTATGGCCGTAAAGGAGCGGTTGTCAGCTGCTCAGGTGTGGGTCCCGTCAGAAGGCGGGGGCTAAGTTTGGCCGGAGCCTCGTTCCGGGTATTTCCGTCCCTTATCCGAAAGCCGAACATGAAAATCACTCGAGTACTTTTCGCCGCCATCGCCATCATGGTTACAATTGCGGCTTGCGACTCGAATCCTGTCGGTCCGGCGCAGGAAGATGACCGGCCGGTAATCGGATCCGGGACGGGGACCTGAGCGAAGCCCGCAGGGCAGAAGGCGCGGTGTCTGAAGCGACGCGGGCGCGGCTCATTCAGCCGCGCCCGCGATCACTTCGAGGGTGCGAACGAATTCGGCCGCGAGTTCGTCTCCGCCCTGATCGGTGGGCTCTGGAGAGCGATGGGAGGGGACGGTCTGCTCGACGTCCTCGCTGAGCGACTCGAGGAGCGCTTCGGCGGCGAAGCGGATCTTGCTTTCCCGATGCTGGGTGGCGAGTTCGAGCGATTTCCTGGCAGCGGCTTCGGCAGCGGCCAGGCTGCGGAGGCTCAGTTCACCGCGGGCGACTTCGAGGAGGGCGCGAGCGGCACCGGGCTGTAGCTCCGTCTCCGAAGCGGAGGTCCAGACCTCCGCGGCCGCCGAGTTGGCGGTCGTGGCGTCTCCGATACCGCCGGCCGCGCGGGCGATGTCGGCGAGGACGAAGAGCCGCTCGATGGGTCGTTCGATCAGCGGCAGCACCGCTTGGAAGACGGGAAGCGCCCGTCCGAAGTGGCCCTGCTCCATCCAGAAGTAGGCGACGTCGTGCGCCAGCACGTGAACGCGCCGGTTTCGCGTGCCATACACATCCAGCGCCTGCCTGGCCAGCCGCTCGGCCTCTGCGGCGCAGCCGGTCTCGACGGCGACGGCGAAGAGATCGTGGAGGGCGGCGGCCTGTTCGCGACGCATCCCCCCACGGCGGGCGCCGCGGAGGGCCCTGGTGTGGAGCCGCCGTGCGTCGGGGAGGTTTCCGCGGCGGATGTAGAGGTTGCCGAGCCCGCCGAAGGAGCGCGAGTACATCCGCCAGTCACGACTTTGGCGCGCGAGTCCGACGGCACGGCGGAACCAGACTTCGGCGCGGGCGTGGTCGTTGAGGCGAACGGCGACGGTCGCGACCCAGAAGGCAGCGGCGGCATCGTGGCCGGCGGCGAGGGCGGCGTCCTGCGCGAAGGCGAGCGCGGTTCCCAGCCTGCCCTGGTCATCGGCCCATTCGGAGATCTGTCGGCATGCACGGGCGACCTGCTCGTCGCGAACGGTGACGGGCTGCTCGACCATTTGTCGGAGGGTGCGAAGGCCGTTGCGGAAACGGCTGTCGCTGCTCTCGGAAAAGTCGCGGGCAGCTGCGCTGGCGCTGGGCGACCCGCAGCTGGCGAAGATCTCCGCGCGGGATTCCGGTTCGGTTGTCGCCCAGAGCATCACGTCACGAGAAGCCTGCCACAGCACCACGCCGAGCTCGTTCCCCCATTCCTGCAAGATCCCCCCGCCTTCGAGGGTTTCTGGCCCGTGGATCAGCGGGGGGGGAATGTGCCAGCGCCGCGATGGCGTGCGGCGCTTGGCGCTGTATCGGCGCTGTTTTTTCATTGGCATGCGAGCTCCATCGATTCGAGCTCCGGGGTAACGAGCCGGTCACTCTAGAGTATCGGTCGCACCCTCCAATCGCCAGAGTTTCGGGTCTCCACGGCGGGTAAGGAGCGTTATCCTGCGGTCGCCGCTTCGTAGACGCGTCGCTCGGCGACCTTTCCGGCCAATCCGGAGAGGAGGTACTCGAGCACGTCGGCGGCAGAATACTCGAGCCGTCCCTTCGCGAAGTCACCGATCTTACGAAGATCGTCGCCGCTGGTGAGGAGCGGCTTCTCGACGGTGCCGCCGTCGCGGACTTGCCCGTGGCCGATGTCGGCGAGGAGAGCGTTACAGAGGCACTTGCGGCCCACCGTGTCCTCCAGATCCCCACCCTTCTTGACGTACGTATCGACCGGTTCGGCCGGACATCGGTAGCCGAGGCGTCCGCCCTCCATGCGATAGGCGGTACGGAGATAACCCAGATCGCAGACCCTTTCGCGTGCTTGATAGACCTCCTCGCGGGCGACGGTGCCACCGATCTGCACGACCTTGAACGGAAAGCCGGTCGGTGAGGCTCTGGAGTCTGTCAGCACATCGACCGGTCCCCGGGCCGCCTGCTCCAGGACGTCGCGCTTCAGGTCTTCCCTGATTCCCGATTCGCGGGCGAAGGCGAAGAGCGTCCCCACCTGGATCCCGGCTGCGCCTCTGTCGAGGGCGTCGACGAGCTTGTCGGGAGCGCCCGTTCCGCCTGCCAGCCAGAAGGGGAGGCCGAGCTCGCCGAGCTTTTCGAGGTCGACCTCGTCGCGTTCGGTGTAGACCGGCTCGCCGCGCTCGTTCAGTTGTCGCTCGCCACGCGGTGGAGCGTTGTGCCCGCCCGCCGTCGGCCCCTCGACGATGAAGCCGTCGACGCGGCCGGTCGCCTTGCGGGCGAGCATCGTGGCCAGGCTGTTCGACGCGATGATGGGCAGGAAGAGGGGTCGAGCGATCGCCGGGGGGGAGACGTGCTCCCAGTGTTCGAGGGGATCGAAGGTGAGGTATTCGGTCTCCTCACGGCCGAGACCCTCGACATCGAGCTTGATGGAGGCGGCCCGGTGCTCGGCCAGCCGATCGAGGGCACCGGGGATCTCCTTGGGGATTCCGGCCCCCATCAGCACGTAGTCGACGCCGGCGAGCATCGCTCCGTAGAGAGAGCCCAAATTCGGCATCTGCACCTTCGTCAGGAGGTTGATCCCCACCGAGCCGTCGTGGCCCTCCTTGGCGAGCCACACCTCGCAGAAGTTGGCCATCATGGTGAGCTGGTGCCGGACGCGGCTCACCACCTGCTTGTACATCGGCACCGGTTTGTACGGCGCGTCGCCGCGTGCGCCCTCTTCCACGAAGTAGCGCTTGAGGATTTCCGGCGCGACGCCCGGGATCGGGAAGTGATCCATCGCACGCCGCAGATCTCCGCCGACGTCGCCATCCTGGAGACGGCGGACAAAGAGCGTGTCCAGAGCGGTTCCGGAGACGACTCCGAGCTGGCCCCGCATGGACACCGCCTTTGCGAGTACCCAATCGGAGACTCCGACCCCCATTCCGCCCTGGATGATGACGGGGTGTGCGAGCGATGCAGTCATTTGCCTCTTCGGCTGGCAAGAAACGAGGAAGTCCGGCCAATATAGGCGGCTTCCATCGGACGGGAAACGGTAATGGCGAGGTCGCCGTTCGCCCTGGCGTCCCGCGACGCTCTCAGCTTCGCGCCCGATCCTACCTTCGGAACGAGCGGCGGCGGCCCGGGCTCGCCTTCCGGAAAACAGTTCAGTGGCCGACCGCGGTATGGGAACGCGAGGGCGTGGAATGCGCCTTGTTCCCGCCTCGAAACGGGCGGCTCTCCGACGCGGCGTCAGCTTTGCAACAGGCCGGGTTCCCGGTTGCCCCGTCCAGTCGCAAGCGGCTATCTTGGCACCGGAAAGGCCGTCCTGAAAGACGGCATAGCATCATACCCAAAAGGCTCTCAACGGTTCATGTCCGCACTGCCGCCAGCCACCCTCGAGGGGTGGTATTCCCTGCATCAGGCGTTCGACGTCGACTATGCCGCTCTGCGCGCGAGGAAGCCGCAGGAGCGTGAGGCGATCGCGAGCGCTGCCGCGGAGCTGTTCGCCGCGCTGGCCGAGCCGCCGTCGCGCGAGGGGTGGAGCGCATCGTACCGGGTCGCGGGCGGCGGCGCCGACGTGATGTTGGTGCACTTTCGGCCCTCCATCGACGAGCTCAGCGAGATCGAGCTGCGGCTCAAGAAGTCACCGCTCGGCGACGTGCTCCGGCCGCGCTACGACTACCTCGCGGTCACGGAGGTGGGGCTCTACCATGCGACATCCGAGATCGCCAAGCAGCACGAGTCCGGCTCCGAGGAGTTCCGAAACGCGCTGGCTGCGGAGGCGGAGGCGGAGCAGGCGAGCCCGCACATCCGAACCCGGCTCTATCCTCGCCCGCCGACGGAGATGCGCTATCTCAGTTTCTATCCGATGAGCAAACGGCGTACCCACGGGGACAACTGGTATTCGCTCGAGATCTCCGAGCGAAACCGGCTCATGCGGGAGCACGGTCTGACCGGCCGCGGCTACGCCGGCCGGGTCTTCCAGGTGATCAGCGGCTCGGTGGGGCTGGACGACTGGGAATGGGGGGTCACCCTCTTCGCCCGAGATCCGCTCGAGTTCAAACGGATCGTCACCGAGATGCGCTACGACGAAGCGAGCGCGAGATACGGCGATTTCGGCCGCTTCTTCACCGGGATCCGGCTTTCTCCTCAGGACTGGCCCGAGCTGCTCGCCATCGGATGAGCTCGCGCGGCATCGCGTGGACGCGACCGTTCGCCGCCATCGGGCGGGCCGCAGGTGGCTTCTTCGCCGCCTTCGGTCGTTTCGGAGCCTTCTTCATCGAAGCGATCCGCTCGCTCCGCGACGTCACCACCTGGGCGCCGTTGCTGGTCGGCCAGATGAAGAAGCTCGGCGTCGATTCGATTCCGATCGCCCTCTTCCTGGCGGGGTTCACGGGAATCGTTCTCGCGCTTCAGGCATCGTACACCTTCACGGGCGCGATCCCGCTCTATTTCGTGGGGACGCTGGTCGGCAAGACGATGATCCTGGAGCTCGGGCCCGTGCTCACGGGCCTCGCCCTCTCCGGCCGGGTGGGGGCGAACATCGCCGCTCAGCTCGGCACGATGCGGGTCTCCGAGCAGATCGACGCGCTGGAGACGCTCGCCTACAACCCCGTCGCGTACCTGGTGCTGCCGCGGGTGATCGCCGGCATCCTGATGTTCCCGATCATCGTCATCTTCGCCGACGTCGTCGGGATCACCGCGGGCTGGTTCACGGCGATCAACCTGCTCGACATGTCGACGGAGGAGTTCGTGCGAGGGTTGCGTCTCTTTCACGATCCCTTCGACATCACGTACTCGCTGATCAAGATGACGTCGTTCGGGCTGATCGTCACGATCATCGGGTGCTTCGAGGGGTTCACGACGAAGGGTGGCGCCGAGGGCGTCGGCATCGCGACCACGCGGGCGGTCGTGACGAGCAGCATGCTGATCCTCGTATTCGACGCACTCTGGGCTGTCGTGCTGCTACAGCCATGATCGAGATGATCGACGTGCACAAGTCGTTCGGGGAGAAGGTAGTGCTCAACGGCTTTTCCCTGAGCGTCGAAGAGGGAGGCACGGTGTCGCTGGTCGGCTTCTCCGGCGCGGGGAAGTCAGTCGCGCTGAAGCACATCGTGGGTCTCCTGGAACCGGATTCAGGAACGGTACGGGTCGATGGACAGGAGGTCCCGAAGCTCTCCCGCGACGCTCTGTACGAGCTGCGCCGGAAGGTCGGATACGTCTTCCAGTTTGCGGCGCTCTTCGACTCGATGACGATCGCCGAGAACCTCGCGATGGGGCTGATCAAGCGCGGCGGGTACAGCCGGGAGGAGATCGAGGAGCGGATCACCGACTCCCTGAACCGCGTGGAGCTCGAGGGTTTCCAGGACCGCTTTCCGGCGGATCTATCGGGTGGGCAGAAGAAACGAGCCGGCCTCGCCCGGGCGATCGCGTTCGGCCCGAAATATCTGCTGTACGACGAGCCGACCAGCGGGCTCGACCCGGTCACGACAGCGGTCATCGACCGGCTCATCCTCAAGATGCGAGACGAGTTGGGCGTCACCAGCCTGGTGATCACGCACGACATGGGAAGCGCCTACCGGGTGAGCGATCGGATCGCGATGCTGTACGAGGGGCAGGTGCTGGAAGAAGGGACGCCGGACGAGATTCGGAATGCGTCTCACCCGATCGTGCGCGGATTCGTCGAGGGGAAGCCCGAGCTCGTCGAGCAGGGCGCCGCAGCAAAGGGATGATCATGATCACAACGGCCTGGCGGAGGCGGACATGAAGTTGAAGAACGAGGTCGTGGTGGGGATGGTCGTGGTCGCCAGCCTGGTGGTGGCGGTCATCGCGGCCTTCTGGCTCAGCGGCCGTGTCTGGGGCGAGGAGCAGCTCGAGGTCACCGCCGTCTTCCGCGAGGTGGGTGAGCTGCGGCAGGGCAACCCGGTGAAGTTCCGGGGAGTTCAGGTGGGCCGAGTCACGGATATCGGTCTCGGCGATACGGGCCAGGGGGTGCTCGTCCTGATGGAGATCTCGCCCGACGTCGTGCTGCCGCCGGATCCGGCGGTGCTGCTCGCGCCGGCGTCTCTCTTCGGGGACTGGCAGGCCTCCATCGTGTCCAGGTCGGGGTATCCGGAGCTGGAGTTCACGGCGGCGATCGGCGACGGGGTGCTTCCCGGATCGACGCTTCCGGACATCACGCAGCTGACCGCGGTCGGCGCGCGGATCGCGGAAGACCTCGAGACGCTGGCCGACCGGGTCGAGGTCGCGTTCACGGAGGAGACGGCGATCGCCATTCGCGAGACGATCGAGAACGTCCAGGCGATGAGCGAGCAGCTCACCGGGTTCGTCGATCAGCAGACGCAGACCTACCGGGACGTCTCGCAGAGCGTTCTGGTGGCGACGGACAACATCACGCAGACGACGGCCCGTTTCGACCGCGTCGCCGGTCAGGTGGAGTCGGCCTTCACCGAGGGCGGGCAGGTGCAGCAGATCCTCGCGAATGCGGAGCAGGCCAGCCAGAATCTCGAGGACCTCAGCCGGCGCATCGACGATGCGACGACGGGCATTCCGGACCTGGTGGCGCGGGCCGACTCGACCGTCGGCGACCTCGGGCAACTGGCCACCAGCGCCGCGACGCTGCTCGACACGCTCGAGCCCCAGGTCGAGCAATTGGGCCCGACGCTGGCGGAGGCCCGCGAGGCGCTCGCGGTCGTCCAACGTGCCGCCGCGCGGATCGAGAGTGGCGAGGGCACCCTCGGCAGGCTCCTGGAGGACCCGGCGCTCTACGAAGAGACGCAGGCGGCGATCTCCACGCTCCGACGGATCCTGGCGGACCTGCAGGCGAACCCCGCGCGGTATATCGGGGAGGTGAGGATTTTTTAAAGGATGAGTTTTTAGTTTTGAGTTTTGAGTTTTTAGTTGATCAGATCTTCCGAATAGTACGCAAATCTCAGCCGCGCTAACTAAAAACTAAAAACTCAAAACTAAAAACTAAGAATTACCGTACCATCGCCATGCTGATCGTTCAGAAATACGGGGGGACGTCCGTCGGCAGTCCCGAGCGGATCCGGGCGGTAGCGAGTCGCGTGGTGGCAGCGAGGCGGCGCGGTGATCAGCTCGTCGTGGTCGTCTCGGCAATGGGCGACACGACCGACGATCTGGTGACGCTCGCGGCGGACGTGGTCGGCCACGGTCGTGCGGCGGCCCGACATCCGCGGGAGATGGACATGCTCCTCACTGCGGGCGAGCGGATCTCGATCTCGTTACTGGCGATGGCGATCCGGGAAGCGGGTGAGGGCGCGGTCTCGCTGACGGGCAGTCAGGCCGCGATCATCACGGACGAGACGCACACCGCGGCGAGGATCACCGAGATACGGGGCGACCGGGTGAGGAGTGCCCTGGCGGAGGAGAAGGTGGTGATCGTCGCAGGATTCCAGGGCGTGAGCCCGTCGCGCGAAATCACCACGCTGGGCCGCGGCGGGTCCGACACGAGTGCGGTGGCCGTCGCGGCGGCGCTCCAGGCGGACCGCTGCGAGATCTATTCGGACGTCCGGGGGGTGTTCACGGCGGATCCCCGGAAGGTGCCGTCGGCGCGCGTCGTGCCCCAGTTGTCATACGAGGAGTTGCTGGAGCTCGCCTCGGCGGGCGCCCAGGTGATGCACGCCCGCGCCGTGGAGATCGCGGCGAAGTACGATGTCGATCTCCGCTTCGGGTCGGCATTCGAGGAGAGCGACGAGACGTTCGGAACGCTGATCACCCGTACTCCAGAGCGGATGGAAGAGCTGGTTCTCACCGGTATCGCGGCTCGATCGGGGCAGGCTCGCATCATTCTGCGGGAACTGCCGGCAGGGCTGCGGACGGTCACGGCGGTGCTCGTCGCGCTTGCGGAGGCGGGCGTCAGCGTCGACATGATCTCCGAATCGGAGGGCACGGACGGGCGGATCCAGCTGCAGCTCACCCTCTCCGCCGAGGATCTGACGGACGCGGAACGGATCGTAGAGGGCGTGATGGGAGCGATGGGCGGCAGCGGCCTCGATACGCGCGGCGGACTTTCCCGAATCGCGCTGATCGGCAGCGGCATGCATCAGCGAGCGGGTGTCTACGCCCGTGCCTACCGGGCGCTGCTGGAACGAGAGATCGACGTTTACGCCGTCTCCACTTCGGGAATCTCGATCACCATCCTGGTCGAGGATGATCGCGAGGACGACGCCGTCCGCGCGCTCCATGACGCATTCACACTCGAATCGATCGGCGAGGGAGACACCTCGGAATCCGTCGCAGGGGAACGATAGGAACGCAGATGCACGTTGCAATTCTGGGCGCGACTGGCGCCGTCGGCCGCACGATGATGGACGTCCTCGCCGAGCGGGACTTTCCCGTGGAGCGGCTGACGCTGCTCGCCTCGGAGCGAAGCGCCGGCACCAGGCTGAGCTACAAGGGCCGCGAGTACACCGTCGAGGCCCCTGGCGCGGGTAGCTTCGAGGGTGTCGATGTCGCGATCTTCTCCGCGGGCGGTGGCCGTTCGCTCGAGTGGGCGCCCCGGGCGGCCGAGGAAGGGGCCGTGGTGGTGGACAATTCGTCCGCGTGGCGAATGGATCCCGGCGTTCCTCTGGTGGTGCCGGAGGTGAACTCGGCCGCCATCGCCGATCGCCCGAAGGGCATCATCGCCAACCCGAACTGTTCCACGATCCAGGTCGTGGTGGCGCTCCAGCCGCTGCACACGGCGGCCGGCCTTCGGCGCGTGGTGCTCACCACCTTCCAGTCGGTGAGCGGCGCGGGCGAGAAGGGTAAGGAAGCGCTCCGGCGAGAGGTCGCGGGAGAGCGCGGTGACGAATCCCCATTCAGCAGGGCCATCGCCGCGAACGCGATCCCGCAGATCGGGTCGTTCGACGCCGAGGGATGGACGGAAGAGGAGCGAAAGATGGTCAACGAGCCCCGCAAGATAATGGGACTGCCGGACTTGAAGGTCGCCCCAACGTGCGTCCGTATTCCCGTCGACGTGAGCCATGCGGTCGAGATCATGGTCGAGCTCGATCGCGAAATGAGCAGACAAGAGGCGATAGACGTACTCTCGGAGGCGCCGGGCCTGGTGGTCGCCGGGCGCGCCGAGGAGTTCCCTACCCCACGGGACGTCGCGGGCCGCGACGAGGTTTTCGTGGGCCGCGTCAGGACCGATCCCGATATGCCGCGCACGCTCCATCTGTGGGTCGTCGCCGACAATCTGCGAAAGGGTGCGGCCACGAATGCCGTGCAGATCGCCGAGGAGCTGACCGGCAGATAATCGCGCATCCTCCCGATCGTGCGAGGGATCCGGATCCGCCGGCGGGGAGAAGCGCGGATCCCTCGACTGCGCTCGGGGTGACGAATTGGTGTTCGGGCGGACGTCCAGGGGCTCGGGGCGACTCCGCGTCGACACGAACCTGGTGATGGGACAGCGCGAGGTGCCGAGACGAGCGCGGGGACGGATGGCCAGATTGGAAACGAGCGCCGGCGGCGTCATCTATCGCTGGACGGACGGCGTCCCGCACGTACTCCTCATCCGCGATGCCTATTCCCACTGGGGATTTCCGAAGGGCCATCTCGAGGATGGCGAGACGCCTGAGGCCGCGGCTCTGAGAGAAGTGCGCGAAGAGACGGGTCTGGACGAGCTGATCCTGGGACCATTGTTGGGCACGATCGATTGGTACTTCAGGAACGAACGCGGTCTCGTTCACAAATACTGTCACTTCTATCTCATCGAGTCACCCGACGGGGAGACGGCGCCGCAGGAGGAGGAAGGCATCACCGAATGTTGCTGGCTGCCTTTCGAGGCCGCGCTGGAGCAGATCTCGTACGCGAACGCTCGCGAGGTGCTCGTGCTCGCGGGAAGTGAACTGGGGCAGGAGTCCGCCGAAGCGGGATGAGACGGTGCAGGAATGAAGCGGCCGCGCGGGAATCCCACGGGGCCGCTCGGTCGTAGGTTCAGGAACCGGTGTTCAGCCGGTGCTCGGTCTGTCGATCGCCGAGGAAGCGGCGACCGAGGAAGAATCCCACCGGTATCGCAACGGCGGCCGCCCCGATGCCGGCCATCGTCGAGCGGGTCCGCGAACGGCGCCTGCGGGACGGCGAAACCCGATCCATCGTCCACGAAGCAGCTTTGACCATGGCAGCTTTGCCCGGGTTCAACGCGGCGAACGTCGCCTTGGGAGCCGCCGCGTAGCCCACTCCCTTCATCATCTTCTTTCGCATGCCCATTTTCACGTCTCCTGGATCGTTTAGTCGAAGTGTTCCAACGCGTTAGATCGTTGCAGGTTCCGTGCGAAGGCGAAACGCGCGCAGTCGTCGATCCGAGCCCCCGTGACCCCTCTCGAAAGCCACCGCGATGTTCGACGGAATCCTGAGCGGCACGGTAGGTTTTCTCTCGCTGCTCGGGGGAGTTGCGCTCGTCCTGCGCTTCGCCCGCTCGGCCGCCCGGGTAGCCATGAGCGCCGCGGAGATGGCGGTGGCGTCGGGTACCGCCGAGGCCGGCGTGCGACGAGGGGATCTGACGGCGATGGCCGAGGCCCGTGAGGCCGAGAGGGCGGCGAAAGCGTCGCGCCGCCTCCACCTGATCGGCGCTTCGGTCACGCTACTCTGGATGGGTGTTCCGCTGGCGATGGGGTTCGCGAGTGAAGCGTACGCGATCGCTGCGCCGCTCTGGCTCCTCCCCTCCGCGCGCTCGCAGCCGCCGGCGCGGGCCGAAGCCGTCGGAACGGATGAGCCGAAGGTGCCGTCGGAGGATCGACCCGCCTGACTCACTCCGGTACCGCCCCATCTTTCGCGGGAACATCTTCTGCATCGTAGGCCGCGGTAGCCGAAACGACGGACGGGAGACGGAAGAGTGATGAGCGAAAGGGATCCCCGGGAGGGGAAGAAGCCGGCACCGGATGTTCCGACCCAGCCGCCACCCGGGGTCGAAAAGGAGCTGAAGCCTCTCGCGGATCATGGGGAGTCGAGCTACCGGGGCTCCGACCGCCTACGGGGGCTCTCGAGCATCGTCACCGGGGGCGACAGCGGGATCGGCAGGGCGGTGGCGATCGCATTCGCCCGCGAGGGCGCCGACGTCGCCATCTGTTACCGCGACGAGGTGGAGGAGGAGGATGCGGCGGAGACGTGTCGCCTGGTGGAGGAGGCCGGACGGCGGTGCATCGCGCGCTGCATCGACGTGGGTAATGCGGGCGACGCGCGAGGCTTCGTCGACAGCGTGGCGGATGAGTTCGACGGCCTGGACATCCTCGTGAACAACGCGGCCGAGCATACCTCCCGCCAGTCGATCGTGGACATTCCACCCGAGCAGCTCGAGAGGACGTTCCGGACGAACGTCTTCGGCGCCTTCTACATGATCCAGGCGGCGCTCCGTCACTTCGGACCGGGAGGCGTGATTCTCAATACGGGTTCGGTGACGGGCCTCAAGGGGCACCCCTTGTTGATCGACTACGCCTCGACGAAGGGTGCGTTGCACGTCCTCACGCAGTCGCTTGCCCAGAGCCTGAGCGACAAGGGTATCCGTGTGAACTGCGTCGCTCCCGGACCGGTCTGGACTCCCCTCATCAACTCCACGTTCGAGCAGGACGAGGTCCGGCAGTTCGGCACCGACACGGCCTGGGGGCGACCTGCGCAGCCGGCGGAGCTGGCACCCACGTTCGTCTTCCTGGCGTCCGCCGAGTCACGATATGTGACGGGCGAGGTGATCGCCGTTACCGGCGGAGTAACGACGCGGTAAGCAGATATCAGCTAGATGACGGAACGCGCGGAGGAGAGATGGATTCGATCGGACGAAAGCGCTGGGCGATCGCGGAGGGATACATACCCGCGGAGAGCACGGGCCCCGAGCCACAGATGACGAGTCACGAAACGGCCTGCATCCTCAACGTCACGGACGAGGATGCGGAGGTCGCGGTGACGATCTTCTACACGGATCGCGAACCCGTGGGGCCCTACAGGCTCACCGTGCCCGCCCGCCGCACGAAACACGTGCGCTTCAACGAGCTCTCCGATCCCGCGCCGATTCCAAGAGACACGGACTACGCGAGCCTCATCGAGTCGACGGTCCCCATCGTCGTACAGCATACCCGGCTCGACTCACGCCAGTCCGAGAATGCGCTGATCACGACGATCGCCTTCGCTGGCTGACCGAGGCGCCGGTGCAAAAAAAGGGTGGAGCCTCGACTCCACCCTTCCTGCTCCTCGGCCGCCTCCTGATCAGGTCTGATCGACCACGCCGCAGGCGATCGGATCACCGGAGTCGCCGGAAGGCTGCGTGACGTAATCGTCGGCCTGAGCATGGACTACGAGCGCCGAGCCGTCGGCGTCGAGGATCGAGTTGGGCTGTCCCGGGACGAGCGTGACCCGGTCCGTGCGACGCGTGCCGCGGGCGGTTCCGTCGTCGGTCTCGACCTCCAGGTTCTCCAGATCACCGGCATGCGGCCCCTGCGGGTG
>JBBDRR010000236.1:0-2528 GCA_040905395.1 Gemmatimonadota bacterium | reverse complement strand
TCATCGCCGATCTGCCGGACCTGGACGTGTTCATCGCCGGCCTCGGCACGGGCGGTACCCTCACGGGTGTGGGCCGCCGGCTCAAGGAGTACCGCCGGGAGATCCGAATCGTCGCGGCGGCGCCGCACCCGGGCGACCTCGTCCAGGGGTTGCGCGCCCTCGAGGACGGCTACATCCCACCAGTCTTCGACGACACCGTGCTCGACGGGCGGATCGTGGTGGACTCGGCGAGTTCGTTCGCGGCGACCAAGGAGCTCACGCAGAAGACCGGCGTCTTCGCGGGCATCTCGTCCGGCTCGGTGGTCCGGACCGCGCAGCGGACGGCGGAGCGGATGGAGGCCGGCAAGATCGTGGTCTTGCTGGCGGATGGCGGCTGGAAGTACCTCTCGACGGGCCTCTGGGGCCAGGACTACGAGGACATCCGCGAGGCGGTCTCGGAAAAACTCTGGTGGTAGGGCCGCGCGGGAGGCAGCCCGGAGCGCGCCTCGACGCGCTAGCCCGTGGGCCGCATCTCCGAGCGCGCATCCGCGCGGGCAGCAGCACGACGGTCGCCCTCGCGCAGCGGAGCAACCTCGCAGACCGGGCAGGGCTCCTCGAGTTTGCGCCGCACGATGGCTGCCAGGCGCTCACCGCAGCGAGCGCAGAGCGTCCCGGCGAGCACACCCTCGGTGGCCGCCAGGTGCGGCGGCTCTTCCGGGCTCCGGACAACGGTGCCCCGCAGGAGCGAGACGTCGAACCCCTCGCCCTGGATGGGTTGGTTGCAGGCGTCGCACAACATCGCGTGCATGAGCACTCTCCCCTCGCAATCATCGGCGCCACCTCGGGCGTCAGTAGGGTCGATCGCGGGTCGGGCTGAGCGAACGAGGAAACAAGGACATGACAGCCGGACGCGACCATCGCGTGGGGCTGGAGCGAAGGAGTAACAACATGGTCGACAAACTAGTCACCGCCGACTGGGTGCAGGAGCACCAGAACGACGACAACGTGCGCCTCGTCGAGGTGGACGTGGATACCGAGGCCTACCGTGAGGGCCACATCGAGGGCGCCGTGGCGTGGAACTGGACGTCCCAACTCCAGGATCCGGTCACCCGCGACATCCTCACGAAGGCGGACTTCGAGCAGTTGATGTCGCAGGCCGGGATCACGCCCGACACGCACGTGGTCCTCTATGGCGACAACAACAACTGGTTCGCCGCCTACGCGCTCTGGCTGATGGAGCTGTACGGCCACCAGAACGTGTCCCTGATGGACGGCGGGCGCGTGAAGTGGCTGGGCGACAACCGCCCGACGACGACCTCCGAGCCGGCTGCTGGCTCGACCTCCTACAGCGCGAAGGACCCGGACCCGAGCATCCGCGCGAAGCGCGACGATGTCCTCGCCGCAGTCGGCGGCTCGATGAACCTCGTGGACGTGCGCAGCCCCGCCGAGTTCACGGGCGAGGTCATCGCCCCTCCCGGCATGACGGAGACGGCGCAGCGCGGCGGCCACATCCCCGGCGCGAAGAACATCCCGTGGGCTCGCGCTGTGAACGAGGACGGCACGTTCAAGTCCGTGGAAGAGCTGAAGTCCCTCTACGAGGGCGCCGGCGTGCAGGAGAACGGCGAGACCATCGCCTACTGCCGGATTGGTGAGCGCTCCAGCCACACGTGGTTCGTGCTGAAGCACATCCTGGGCTACGAGAACGTGAAGAACTACGACGGCTCCTGGACCGAGTACGGCTCCATGGTCGGCGTGCCGATCGAGAAGTAGCGCCCGTGAGCTCTGGTGCCGGTACCAGCCTGGAGCAAGCCATCCTCCGACGCGTCCTGCGGTCGGGGGATGGCCGCGCCCTGCATCTCCGTTTCCGCGTGGAGGTGCTGGACAAGTACCGTGAGCATCCCTCGGCGCAACTGATCCGCACGGCCACGGTCGGGCGGGTCAGCATCCCCGGCTCGTGGTCGCTGGACGTCGGCATCGCCGAGGAACCCGGCGCGCCGGTGATCCTCCACGCGACCCTCGGCGACCTCCTCGACCGACTCCCGGAGCGTGAACGCGACCACTGGGTGGAGCACCTCGTCCCCACCCCGGCGAGCGTGAACTTCTTGCAGATGCGGATGGCGGCTGGCGCGTGTATTGACGACGGCGAGCCCCGACCCTGGGAGTAGGGTTGACGGCTCGCGACGTTCCGCGTTCCAGCCCCCTCCCCCTCAGGGGGAGGGTTGGGGAGAGGGTCATGGGACGAACGGACCGAGCACGGGAGCTACGCCAACATCAGACTGATGCAGAGCGGCGTCTCTGGGGCATCCTTCGTGCAGGGCGACTAGGTGGGTTCAAGTTCAGGCGGCAGCATCCCATCGGGCGGTACTACGCAGACTTCGTCTGCTTCGAGCCGCAGCTTGTGGTCGAAGTAGACGTCGACCATCACACGGAGCAGACGGCGTCTGACCTCGAGCGTGAACTATCGCTTGAAGGCGAGAATCTTCAGATCCTCCGGTTCAGCAACCGCGAGGTGCTGACAGAACTGGTGAATGTTGAACAGGCCATCTGGC
>JBBDRR010000235.1:0-15458 GCA_040905395.1 Gemmatimonadota bacterium | reverse complement strand
GAGTGGGCCCACCAGGACTCGAACCTGGGACCGACGGATTATGAGTCCGCTGCTCTAACCGACTGAGCTATGGGCCCGGATGCCGCGCAGGCGCGGCGAACGGCAAAAGTTAGCGCCTCCCGCGCCGAAGGGTCAAGGCGCGTCCGACCTTCCGGGGCTGCTTCAGCGTGTACCGAAGAGGCGGTCTCCCGCATCGCCGAGCCCCGGCCGGATGTAGCCGTTCTCGTCGAGCCCGCGGTCGAGTGCGGCGGCGTAGACGGGGACGTCGGGGTGCTCGTCGAGAAGCCGCCGGACCCCCTCCGGCGCGGCCACGAGGCACATGAAGCGGATGTTGGCCGCTCCCTTCCGCTTCAGCGACGCGATGGCGGCGGCGGCCGAGCCGCCGGTGGCGAGCATCGGGTCGAGCAGGATGAACTCGCGTTCCTCGGCGTCCGTCGGGATCTTGAAGTAGTAGTCGACCGGCTGGAGGGTGTCGTGCTCGCGATAGATACCGATGTGACCGACGCGCACGGACGGCATGAGCCTGACGATGCCCTCGACCATGCCGAGGCCGGCCCGGAGGATCGGCACCACCGTCAGCTTCTTTCCGGACAGGCGCTCCTGAGAAGTATGCTCCAGCGGCGTTTCGACGTCGTACCGCGCGAGGGGCAGGTCCTTGGTGGCTTCGTACCCCATCAGCATCGCCAGCTCGTCCACCAGCTCCTTGAACATCTTGGTGGATGTGTTCCGATCCCGCAGCACGCCGATCTTGTGACGGATGAGCGGGTGATCGAGGACGGTGAGGTTCGGAAAGCTCTCCACGGCGGCTCCTGAGCGGGTCGGGGGCGTCACCGACAGAAGAGTATTCGGAGGAGCCATTGTCAATCACCGGCGGCGCACCCGAGTCGGGCGATGCCGAGGGGGAGTGCGGCGTCTGCGGCTGCCGGTGACGTGCGGATGGCGCGCTGCGCTCGGGATGAATGGGTACGGAACGTGCCGCCTCGAACAGGTCCAAAACAACACCACGAACCTCACGAGTTCAGATGAAGACGACACGATTGAAGGTCGGCGGGATGACGTGCGGGCACTGCGTCTCGGCGGTGGAGAAGGCGCTGAGGAATCAGAGCGGCGTCCGGAACGCTACGGTCCACCTCGAGAACGGAGCCGCCGAAGTCGAGTACGAGGAAGGGGCCGTTTCGCCCGAGCAGCTCATCGCCGCCGTCGAGGAAGAGGGCTACTCCGCGGCCTTCGCGGGTGCCGGGGCGGACGGCTCCTGAGCTTTCAGGGACGGACCGGACCGGGCGGCTGAGGCTTCCGGAGGCGATCCCGCTGAACCTGTAGCTCCTCGTCACGCGCGGCGCTCAGCAGCTCCTCCGCCTCCGCTCGCGACATCTGGGGCTGTGGTCCGGCGCCGCCGCCCGGAAGGGGCGCCCGGTCCGGCCGACCGGAACCGGAATCGTCGCGACCGCCACCGCCACCACCACCACCACCCGCCTCTGGCGGCGTCTCTTCCCCCTCCAGGAGCCTCCTGGCCAGCTCCAGGTTCCACTTCGCGTCAAAGTCCTCCGGGTCCAGCAGCAGAGCCGTCTTGTATGCCTCGATCGAGCGCCTCAGCCGGTCGGACCGATCGGGCAGTTCCGCATCGGCGAAGGCGGGCTCGAGATCGGTATTGCCCATGTTGTAGGACGCTTCTTCCTGGATGTCGTCCGGGGCCGCCGCCGCCCGTTGCAGAAAGGGTCGAGCGTCTTCGAATCTCCCCTGCCGGAGGAGCACCGTTCCGAGGTTGTAGTGAGCGGTCGCATCGTCGGGGGCATCCGCGAGGATCGCCCGGTACTCGGCCTCCGCTCCGGGGAGGTCGCCCGCTTCCGCCAGGCGCGCCGCGCGCTCCCACGGCGTGATCAGCAGAACGGCCGCCAGGAGCGCGCCGAGCAGCTTCATCGAGGCCTCCGTTCGACGGTCGCGAGGGGTTCCAGGAGGAGCAGGAAGAACGCCGCACCCAGCAGCCAGACGTGGAGCGGGACGTCCGCGGGTGCGCCCGTCGGGCGTGGTTCTCCACCGCGCAGCGCCTCCGCCAGGCGGTCGACCGCAGCCTCCTGGCCGGCGGGCACGTAGATCCCGCCTCCCCGGCGGGTGATGGTTCGCAGCAGGTCCTCGTCCACGCGGCTCAGCACGAGCTCGCCGCTGGGGTCCCGCAGAAAGCCCTGGACGGTCCCCGTCGTCAGGTCGAGTGCCGGGACCGGTCCTCCGGACGTGGTGCCTACGGCCGCGGCGTGGAGCCGAAGGCCGCTGCGCCGGGCCAGCTCGGCTGCCGCGAGCGCCGCCTCACGGTCCTCCGTCTCGTCGCCGTCGCCGATGAGCACGATCGAGCCGGGGGCGGCACCCTCCTCTGCCTGGAGGAGCCCGATCCCCTGCCGGATGGCCGCGCCGAGGGCCGAGCCGGTCTGGGAGACGATCGTTGGATCGACGGCGGAGAGGTACATCCGGATCGCACCCGCGTCACGCGTGGGCGGGGTCAGCGAGTATGCGCGGCCGGAGAACGCGACGACTCCGATGGGCACGTCGGGAAGTCGGGCGACCAGATCGGTCGCGACCTCTCGCTGCACATCGAGCCGAGCGGCGCCCACGTCCTCGACGAGCATCGAACCGGACGCATCGAGCAGCAGGACCACCGGTCCGCCCCGAAGCGGCACGGAGCGGGTGAGCGCGGGGTCGAGCATCGCCAGCGTGAGCGTCGCCGCCGCGAAGCCGAGCCACCCCAGGCGTCTCCACGGCAACGCCGCAAGGTCCACGGGGAGCAGACGGCGTATGAGGTCCGCATCGCCCAGCGCCCGCGCCACACGTCGGCGCCGGCGAACCCACGCTGCCACCGCAGCGCAGAAGAGGAGGACGAACATCGACGCAGCGATCGCCCATCCTGCGGCGTTCAGGCCGATCATGGAACCGTCCCCCAGCGCGAGCCCCTCATCCCCCATTCGACGATGAGCAGCGCCCCGCCGACGAGGAGGAGCAGTCCCGCCCATCCCGTGCGTTCGACAGAGCGCGTCGTTTCGGAGATCGACGGGACGAGTTCGTCGATCTCACCGTAGATGCGCTCCAGCGCGGCGGGATCCGTCGCGCGGAAGTAGCTTCCGCCGGTCGTCTCCGCGATCAGCCGCAGCAGTTCCTCGTCCACGCCGACCGGCTGCTCGGCATAGGTGAACCCCGCAGGCGCGGCGGCCACGGGCACCGACGCGACGCCCTCCGCTCCCACACCGATCGTGAAGACACGCACCCCCAACGCAGCGGCGGCTTCGGCCGCGGCGACCGGATCGACCGTCCCGCGGTTGCTCTCGCCGTCGCTGAGCAGCACGACCACGGCATCGCCCGCGTCCACATCTCTGAGGCGGTTCACCGCTGCCGCGAGTCCATCGCCGATCGCCGTTCCGTCGGTGAGCAGCCCGACCTCGAGGCTGGCGATCGCGTTCTGAAGAACCGGCCGGTTCGTCGTGAGGGGGACGAGGGTCAAGGCCTCGCCGGCCAGAGCAACGACGCCGATCGGGTCGCCCGTCCGCCCGGCGATGAAGCGTTGGATCGTCGCCTTCGCGACGGAGAGGCGGTCCTGCGGCTGGAAGTCGCGGGCGAGCATCGAGGAGGAGATGTCGATCGCGAGGACGATGGGGATGCCCTCCGTCCGGTCTTCGATGACGGCGCCCGCCGAGGAGGGGCCGGCGATCGCGAGAAGGAGCGCCGAGAGTACCAGGAGCCGGAAGATTCCGGGCATCAGCGGGATGACGGCAACGCGGCGGCCGGCCGCCCGCATCTCGGTGGAACGAGGCAGCGGCACCGCTCGGCTGGAGCGGGTGGCGAGCCACGGATACAGCGGGATGAGCACCAGGAGGACGAGCGCGAAGGGTCTGTCGAGGGCGATGCTCATGCTGCCCGCTCCTGGGCTCCGCTCCCGGAGATCTCGGGCGGAAAGCTGCTTACCCAGGCTCTCGCGTCGTCGACGAGCTCCCTGGCGGCATCCCGACCGATCGGTGTGCCCGCGAACTTCACGCGATCCGCCCGGTCGAGGAGCCGCGCCAGGCCGGCTTCGCCGCCCGACGCGGAGCCGAAGCGGGCGAGGATCTCGGCCGTCGTAAGGTCCGCGCTGCAGGCGGGCTCGACCCGATAGAGGTAGGTGCGGATGATCCAGGTCGACCGATGCACGACCGCCGACGGATCCAGCGGGCCGGCCTCCGGCGAATCGAGCGCATCGAGCTGAGCCATGGCCCAGACGCGCGGGTCTATGTACACGGGCGTCTCCTCCTCCCGACGCCTGTGCGCCAGCATCCTGTAGCCGACGATACCCGCCACGATCCCCGCCAAGAGAAGCGCCAGAAGCCACCAGTAGCTCCACTCCCCGAACAGCGGGGGGACGAAGAGCGACTTCGCCGGGCGTGGCTGGACCTCGGCGCCACCCGCCGGTAGCACCGATCGGACGGACGGGGTCCGGAGGCGCACCGACTGGACCCGGACCTGGCCGTCGGGCTCCACGAGGCGTACCACGACGACTACGGGGATCGAGTCCCCTGCCGCCCAGGCCACGAGCTCGTAGGTGGCGACCGGCACCCCAGCGCCGTCCTCGCCCACGGTGTGAGTGGCGATCGCCTGCACCGAGTCGCGCTCCTGAACCGAACCGTACTCGACGCTCACGCCCGACGGGGCCGTCACGCGAAGGACCGATCGGAAAGGCTCTCCGACAGTCACCACGGCCGGATCCACGCCGACCTCCACGCGCAGGAGTCCGGCGTCGACCTGCGCCCGCGAGGGAGATGCGATGAGGCCGAGGAGCAGCGCCGATAGCGCAGCCGCTCCCCGCGATGTCCGCGGCCCGATGCTCATCGGCGGAGCCTTCTCTCGCGGCGGCGGAAGAAGCCCATCAGCGCCGGCGCGAACGGGACATCGGTCCGAAGCCGGATCTCGTCGACACCGCCCGAAGCGAAGACGCGGCGTGCGCGCTCCTGCTCCTGAGTCGCGAGGGCCTGATACCTCTGCCGGACGTCCTGGCTCGAGGTGTCGAGCACCGTCGGCTCACCCGTCTCGGGATCGACCACCCGCAGGAGCCCGACGCTCGGCAGGTCCAGGTCTCGAGGATCGGTGAGGTGGCAGGCGACCACGTCGTGCCGGGCGCGGAGGCGGGCGAGCGCCTTCCCGAACGCTTCCCAGCCATCCCCGAGCTGGAAGTCGGAGAAGAGGAAGACGAGCGCGTGGTGGGAGAGTACGCGCTGGGCGTAGGTGAGCGCGGGCTCGAGGTTCGTCCGGGGCGAGTGCGGCTCGCACGCCAGGAGGTCTCGTACGAGACGGAGCACGTGGCGCCGGCCCTTTCTCGGCGGGATGAACGACTCGACCCGGTCCGTCGCGATCAGCAGGCCGACCCGGTCGTTGTTGCGGACGGCGGACATCGCCATCGTCGCGACGACTTCGGCGATCAACTGGGACTTCAGTCGCCCCCTGGTCGCCCAGCGGTCGGAGCCCGACAGATCGACGATGAACAGGACGCTCAGCTCGCGCTCCTCCACGTACCGCTTCACGAAAGGCGTGCGAAGCCGCGCCGTCACGTTCCAGTCGATCGAGCGGATGTCGTCACCGGGCTGATACTCCCGAACCTCGGCGAACTCGATTCCCTGCCCCTTGAAGCTCGAGAGGTACTCTCCGCTGAAGCGCGAGTCGACGAGCCGTCGCGTCCGGAGCTCGACGCGCCGCACCTGGCGAAGCAGATCGACGGTGTCGGCGGCGGAGGTGCGCATCGCCCCCATGGCTCAGGGGACGTGGATCGTCTCGAGCACCCGCCGGACGATGTCGTCCGCCGTCACCTCCTCGGCCTCCGCCTCGAAGCTCGTGATCACCCGGTGCCGGAGCACGTCGGGCGCGATCGCCTTCACGTCCTCCGGGACGACGTACTCCCGGCCGCGAAGATAGGCGTGCGCCCGCGCGCACGCGCCGAGGGCGAGCGTGGCGCGCGGCGATCCGCCATACTCGATCAGCGGCGCGAGGTCCGCCAGCCCGTGCTCGCGCGGTGAGCGCGTGGCGTGCACGAGGTCGAGGATGTAGTCGGCGACCTTCTCGTCCAGATAGAGTCGTGAGATGGCATCGCGTGCCGCGATGATCTCCTCGGGGTGCGCAACGCGGTCGACCGAGATCGGATCGGGGCCGCTCATGCGGCGGAGGATCTCCCGCTCCTCGTCCCGTTCCGGGTAGCCGACGACGACCTTCATCATGAAGCGGTCGACCTGGGCCTCCGGCAGCGGATAGGTGCCCTCCTGCTCGATCGGGTTCTGCGTGGCGAGCACGAGGTAGGGATCGGGCAGGCGGTAGGTGGTCCCGCCGATCGTCACCTGCTGCTCCTGCATCGCCTCGAGGAGCGCGGCCTGCACCTTGGCGGGGGCGCGGTTGATCTCGTCGGCGAGCACGATGTGGGCGAAGATCGGACCCTTGTGAGGCACGAACTCACCCGTCCTGGCCTCGTAGATGACCGTGCCGAGCACGTCGGCCGGGAGCAGGTCGGGGGTGAACTGGATGCGTTGGAAGGAGGCGTCGATCGTCTCGGCCAGCGTCCGCACGGTGAGCGTCTTCGCCAGCCCCGGGACGCCTTCGAAGAGCACGTGCCCGCCCGTGAGGAGGCCGATCAGCAGCCGCTCGATCATGTAGTGCTGCCCGACGACCCGCCGCTGGACTTCCGCGATGATCCGCTCGGCGAGGTCGGCGCCGGGGGCGGCGCCCATGCTGGCTTGCTCCATTCACCTCTCCGCTCAAGTGGTCACCCCGCGGGGAAAAACGGTCGCGAGGGTGCGGCGAGTCCGGGCGGTGCTCTTCGGAAATCGACGACGACTCCTCGTCAGGATCGTGGCGGCGGCTCGCCCTTGTTCGCCGATTTGCCGCGCGGCCGCCCTCGGCTTCCCTCGTCGCCCCTCGGCTTGCGGCCGCTGCCGCCTCGTTCGCGGGCGTCTCCGCCGCCTTCCGGCCGCCGCGGCTTGCCGCCGCCGCCTCGCTTACCCGACCTTGGCGCGCTCTCTCCCGCGGCTCCGCCGCGCGGCGGAATGCCGCCGTCCACCACCTTCCCGCGCTTCCTCTTGCCGGACCGCGGCCCCCTGCCCTCCTCTGCTTCCGGCTTCCCGCCGTCCACCACCTTACCCGCGGCGTGGATCGCGGAGATCTCGACCTGCGTCAGCCGACGCCACTTGCCCGGTCGCAGGTTTCCGACCTCGATCGGACCGAAGGTACGCCGGAAGAGTCGCTCGACCGGGTGACCCGCCGCCTCCAGCATCCGCCGCACCTCCCGGTTCCGGCCCTCCTCCATCTGCAGCAGCAAACGGAACACACCGGGCGCGCTCTCCCCGCGCGACTCGACCGACAGTGCATGCGCCGTTCCGTCCTCCAGCTCGATTCCTTCCACGAGCCGGCGAAGTGTCGGGGTGCTCGGCTCGCCCTGGACGTCGGCGCGATACTCCTTCACCGTGCCGTACCGCGGGTGGAGGAGACGGTTCGCCGTCTGTCCGTCGTTCGTGAGGAGCAGGAGGCCGGAGCTGTCGCGATCGAGGCGGCCGACGTGGAAGAGGTGGTGCAGCTCCTCGGGGAGGAGGTCGTAGACGGTCTTGCGGCCGCTCGGATCGTCGCGCGTGGTGACGTAGCCGCGCGGCTTGTGGATCGCGACCCACTCCGTGGTCTTCGGCTTGACGATCTTCCGGTCGAGGCGGACGATGTCGGCCGACGGATCGACGCTCGAGCCGAGCTCGGCGACACGGCCATTGACGGTTACGCGGCCGTCACGGATCAGCTCCTCGCTCGCCCGGCGCGACGCGACTCCGCACTTCGCGAGGTACGACTGCAGGCGGATCGGCGAGTTCGTTTTAGTCGGCGGGGGTCCGCGGCGGCCCTTAGGTGGCATCGGGCTCCGGCTGCTTCTGCGCGAGGATCACGGCGAGCTCGTCCGACCGTGGAAGCTCCTCGAGCGAGCGGAATCCGAAGTGCTCCAGGAAGTAGCGCGTGGTCCCATAGAGGAGTGGTCGCCCCAGCCCCTCGCCGCGGCCGACGACCTCCACGAGGTCACGCTCCAGCAGCGTCTTCAGCACGCCGCCGGCTCCGACGCCGCGGATGTCCTCGACCTCGGCCCGGCCGACCGGCTGCCGGTAGGCGATGATCGCCAGCGTCTCGAGCGCCGCCGTGGAGAGCCGCGAGCTGAGGGGCACCGTGTCGTACCGCTCGAGGACAGGGGCGTACTCCGGCCGGGTCAGGATCTGGTACCCGCCCGCGATCTCGAAGACGGTGAACGCCCGCTCCGCGTCATCGTACTCCTGCTTCAGCTCGGCGACCAGCGCTTCCACCTGCTCCTCGTCCAGCCCGTCGTCCACCCGGGCGAGGTCCGCCGGGCTCAGTGGAGCCTCGCTCGCGAAGAGCAGCGCCTCGATCAAGCGACTATGCCGCATCCGGCTCCTCTTCGCGTCTGTAGAGCCAGAGCGGGGCGAAGGGCGACGCCTGGCGCAGCCGGAGAGTGCTGCGCTTCGCGAGCTCCAGGCACGCCAGCAGGGACATCACCGCGTGCATGCGTGTACCCCAGGGGGCGACCAGGGCGGCGAACTCCACTCGCTGCTGCTCGCTGAGCATCCGCAGCACCTGCTCGATCTTCTCGTCGATCCGCACCAACCGTCCCTGCACCTGGTAGGAGGGCTCCGGCTCGTCGAGCCGCTCCGCAAGTGCCAGGACGGCTTCCCATAGCTCGTCCCACTCGGTTTCCAGCGGCGCGTCCGCCAGCGATGGCCGCGGACGGGCCTCTACGAACCCCTTCGGATGAAAGCGAAGCCGGTCGCGCTCGGCGCGTTCGAGCGCCCGTGCGACCTCCCGAAAGTGCTCGTATTCGAGCAGCCGCCGTACCAGGTCGGCGCGCGGATCGTCCGACTCCTCGTCGTCGCGCCGAGGGAAGAGCATCTGCGCCTTGATCCGAACCAGCGTCGCCGCCATCTCGATGAACTCGCCCGCCCGCTCCAGCTCCAGGCGCCCCATCTCGCCGATCACGTCCAGGAACTGCTGGGTGATGCGGGCGATCGGGATGTCGAAGATGTCGATGTCCTGCTTGCGAATGAGGTGCAGGAGCAGGTCGAGGGGCCCGTGGAACTGGTCGAGGTCGACGAGCAGCGGATCGGTCCCGGGCGGGACGTCGAGGCCGTTCGTCACACCAGGAGGTTCGCCAGGGAGAGCGCCGCCCCGTAGAGGAAGTCGAGCGGAATGAAGAGGATCCGAAAGCCGCCGAGGAAGAGGAACGCGAGGACCATCAGCATGCCGTAGCGGCCCATTTCACGGTACTTCATCCCGATCTGTGGCGGAAGCAGGTGGTACATGACGTGAGACCCGTCCAGCGGCGGGATCGGGAGCAGGTTGAAGAGCATCAGCACGAAGTTGATCATGATGCCGAAGCGCATCATCTCCATCACCAGCTGCCAGGTCGCGCCGCCTTGCGGAAAGAGCCGCGCTCCCCAGACCGCCGCGGCCAGGAGCAGCGCGAAGATGATCGCGAGCGCGAAGTTCACCGCCACGCCCGCGAGCGATACGAGGATGTCGCCGCGCTTGTATTGCCTGAAGTTGCGGGGGTTCACCGGCACCGGCTTCGCCCACCCGAAAATGAAGCCGCCGGGCATCAACATCATCACGATCGGCACCAGAAGGCTGCCGATCGGATCGATGTGCGGGATCGGGTTCAACGTCAGCCGGCCGAGCATGGCGGCCGTCGGATCTCCCTCCCGCTGCGCCACCCAACCGTGCGCCACCTCGTGCAGCACGATGGAGAAGATCAGGACCGGAAGTGCAGTAAGTAGCTGTTCCATCGGGCGGAAGCTATCGACTGCTCACGGGGGTGTCAAAGCGCGGCCGGACGGCCGAATCGCGCGTGTTCCGCGCCCGTCTCGGGCGGGTGACGGAACCCCCGGCACCAGGCAATCGACAGCGGAATCCAACAACCCGTCCAGTCCCGGCCCCGTCCTCCTGCAGCGGAACGGAGTGAAAGCCGGACCCCGCAGCTTCCCTACCGCTGCCCCTGTTCGGAAGCGGCCGCTTCCGCCTGCATCCGTTCCTGCGCGCGGGCGCCCCTCAGCACGTTGTAGAGCGCGTAGTTGCCTTCGTGGCAGGCGTACTCGTACAGGTAGTCGTCGAACGCGATCATCGGCAGCTCGCCGCTCCACGGCCTCGTGTACGTCGTCGGATCCTCGACGGTGAAGCGGTACAGAATCGTCCTCTCGTCCGAGCGGTGGAATCGTTCGGTGACCTTGAGGTTGTCGGTCGGAATCCCCCGGTACTGCTGCAGTGGATGAAAGTTCGTGGTCTCCACGACGAGCGTATCGCCCTCCCAGGTCCCCCACGAATCACCGAACCAGGGGCGCATCTGCTCCGGGAGCGGCTCCGGATCTCCCAGGCGAATGATTCGTGTGTCATGAACCATTTCGGTCACGATCATGATGTGGTCCCGATTCTGGACGATCGTGTAGTTGTTGTTGTACGCACCGTTCGGGGTCATCGGCGGGCCCGCGTTGGAGCCGAACGATACGAAGCAACGCTCCGCGAGGGGTCGGTTCTCAGGATTGTCGTACTGGCCGAAGCCGCCGCGGAATGCTCGCTGCGCGGCGATCCGCTCCTGCGCCTCCGCGGTCAACGGCGGAACCCGCCCGTCCGGCGGATCGACGATCATCGAGGAGCGGAGCTGACCGTCGATGGACGCGAGGTCATCGGCGGCGTCGATGTAGACGGCGTCGTACGTCCCGACCCCTGTGTTCAGCCCGGCGTCGAGCTGCTCCGCCTGCATCGCGGCGATCCGAGCTGCCTCCTCGCGAGTAGCGAACGGACCGAAGCCTTCAGGGCGCTCCAGCGGCGTCAGGGTGGTGTTCGTCCAGCTCCCCTGCAGGTCCGGATGTCCCCACTCCGTTCGTGGGGTGACCCACGTCCCCGCGGCCGAGCTCTGAGCCGCGAGGGGGAAGAGGTGAACGGATGCGAGCAGGAGACCGACCGCAAAGATGGTCGACCGATACACGTTCATGGGATTCTCCAGTCGGGTCAGGCTGCGGGGGACGGTGACGCCGGCGACGTCGAACGGTCTCCACGCTCGAACGATTAGTCGTGGGAGGTGTCGGAGACAACCTTGTTGATCGGAGCGGAGCAACGGTCGCGAGTGCGCGTGTCACCCAATCTCGCTGCGACCGTGTTCAGGGTCGTTCCGGCTAACGTAGCGGGTCGGCCCGACGAACGACATCACACGTTCCGACCCGAGCCGCAGCGCTTGACCGCCGCCGCCTCTCGGGCTACCGTTGGATCAAGTGAATCCCGTCAGCCGACGTCGCTCCATCTTCCGAGCGGCACCCGTCGTTACCCGCTCCACGTCCTGTATATCCAGCGCGGATCGCTGCAGTCATTCCATTCGCATCTGACGAAGAGAGACCATGACCACGCGCCCGTTCTCCCCTCTCCAGAGCCAGGGCCGGTGGACTGCCCTTCTCCTGATCGCGGTTCTCCTCCCCGCGGTGGCGGCTGCCCAGCAAGGGAACGCCAGCCTCGTTTCGTCCGCAGCCTCACCCTCCGGCGAATCCCTCACCTTCACGAGAGACATCGTCCCGATCTTCCAGGAGAACTGTCAGGTATGTCATCAACCCGGCGCGATCGCGCCGATGTCGCTGATGACGTACGACGAGGTTCGGCCCTGGACGCAGGTGATCAAGCTGAAGGTGGCGACGCAGGAGATGCCGCCGTACCACTACGACACCAACATCGGCATACAGGAGCTGAAGCATGACAAGCGGCTCAGCCGTGAGGAGATAGAAGCGATCGTTTCGTGGGTGGACGACGGTGCTCCGATGGGCGATCCCGCGGACCTTCCGCCGCCCGTGGAGTGGCCGGACGCGACCGAGTGGCGCCTCGCCGCCGAGCTCGGTGAGCCCGATCACGTCATCGCCTCGACCCCCTACGATGTGCCGGCCACCGGTCAGGACATCTGGTGGCAGCCGAGGGTGGAGTCCGGAATTACGGAGGAGCGGTGCATCAAGGCGATGGAGGTCAAGCCATCGGTCGCGGGTCGGGCGGTCGCCCACCACGCGAACCCCTACTGGTGGCTCCGCAACGAAGACGGATCCTTGGAGGAGCGGCGCGGCATAGCGATCACTGAATACGCGCTCGGCAAGCTGGGTGAGGTGATCCCGGAGGACGCGTGCCGAATCACGCCCCCCAATTCTCAGGTCAGCTGGGACATCCACTACTATCCGTCCGGCGAGGATCTGGTGAACGACGTCGTCGAGCTCGGCATCTGGTTCCATCCGCCCGATTACAAGCCGAAGTACCAGCAGTCGCTGCGTACGTACTTCCTGAACGGCCACGTCGAGATGGACCGCAGCATCGATCTACCGCCGCACGGCACGGTCATGACGCAGGGCTTCCACACCTTCGATACGCCGGTCCGGATCGACAGCTTTCAGCCGCACGGACACCTGAGACTGAAGGCGATGTCGATGGAGATCTTCTACCCGGAGGAGAACCGCCGGGAGGTCGTCAGCATGGTGTCGAACTGGAACCCGCGCTGGCACCTGAGTCACCTCTTCGAAGACGATGTCGCGCCGCTCCTGCCGACCGGCGCCGTCATGATCCTGACCGGCTGGTACGACAATACGGCCGAGAACCCGCACAACCCCGATCCCGACCAGTGGGTCAACTGGGGCCAGCGGACGACGGACGAGATGTCGCACGGCTGGATCGCCGTAACCCACCTCGACGAGGCGGGCTATGAAGCGCTGCTCGCCGAGCGGGAGTCGGAACAGGAATCGGACCGGCTGGCGGAGGCGGGCGGCCGCTGAGGCAGACGGGTCCATCAGTCGTTCCTCGGCAGAGCCCGGAAGGAGTCTCTCGAACACGGGAGGCTCTTTCTGCATCGGGCGCGAGGACGGAACCAGTGGCGCGTATGGCGAGCGACCATCCGTCACGCTGCGGACGTTTCCGGCCGCGGGAGGACTCACACCAATGAAGCCTCTCGACGGCCCGCCGAACCATTCAGGAGGGTGTATGTCGTATCGGTTCGTGTTCTCGATTTCCGCGTCGACGCTGTTCCTGCTCGCTGCGCCGCTCGAGGCGCAACCGGCGCTGCCGCTCGCACCCATCCCCCCGGGCGGGGAGATGGTATCGCCCTTCTTCGAGGGCTGGTACGCGAATCCGGACGGTACGTATACGCTATCCTTCGGGTACCTCAACCGGAACATGAACGAGGCCGTCGAGATACCGCTCGGCGAAGGCAACTTCATTCGGCCGGCCCAATTCGACGGGAAGCAACCGACGTACTTTACGCCCACGCGGGAGCGGGGCGTCTTCGGGATCGTCGTGCCGCCGGATTTTCAGGGAGACGTCGTCTGGACGCTGGTGCGGAACGGAACGACCCATTTCGTCCCGGGGCGCATCACCAGCCCGGCGTACGAGATGAGCCACAAGCCGATGGCCGCGGGCTCCACACCGCCGGCCGTTCGCTTCGACTCCGAGGGCGAGCCCGGCCGGGGGCCGGCCGGCACGACGTCGGGTCCGTTGACTACCTCCGTGGGGGTGCCGCTGACGCTACACGTCCGGAGCGTCGACGACCGGAGCGTGCGAGATTCAGACGTTCCGCTGAACGTGAGCTGGTACAAGTTCCAGGGGCCGGGCGCCGTGAGCTTCAGCGAGGACGTGGGTGAGACCGGCCCGGGCGGCGGTGAAGTGAGCACCGAGGCGACGTTCGCCGCACCGGGAGCGTACCTGGTACGCGTCCGGGTAGACAACTTCGCTGCATCCGACAGCAACCATCAGGACCAGTGCTGCTGGACGAACGGCTACCTTCAGGTGGACGTCACACCCTAGAAGCTCCGTACTTCCAGCACGGGCTCGCCGGCCTCCAAACTCGTCGAAAGGTTGTCCAATGAAGCTACGGTTCTCTGCGATGGCCTTCGCGGCTCTGGCTGGTCTGGTCGGCGTTGCCGCCCCGGCCGGCGCCCAGTGCGCGCCTGACGGCGAGGTGGGATTCGTCTGCGGACCGGTCAGTCCCGAAGATCTGGCGCTGATCCCCGGGTCTCCCTGGGTGATCGTCTCGAGCTGGGAGGCGGACGGGTATCTCTCGGCGGCGGACAGCCGAGACCATCGAACGATTCGGCTGTTTCCGACGGCCACCTCCCGTGCCCGGCAGGACTCCGGCGTGTACGGCGCCTGCCCCGGGATGACGACCGACCGCTTCCATGCCCACGGCATCAGCCTTCGTCCCGGTAGCGACGGGGTTCACACGCTGTACGTCGTCCGCCATGGGCAGCGGGAGGGCGTCGAGATCTTCGAGGTCGACGGCCGCGGCGACGAGCCCGGCCTCACCTGGGTCGGATGCGTCGTCGCTCCCGAGGGCCTCGGCCTGAACGCAGTCGTCGCACTGCCCGAGGGCGGATTCGCCGCCACGAGCCCCCGCACCGGTGACGTCTGGGAGTGGCACGCCGGCTCAGGATGGGGCCAGGTCCCGGGGAGCGAGGGGATCGGCCCGAACGGCATCGAGGTGTCGCCGGACGGCGAATGGCTCTACGTCGCCGGCTACGGCAGCCAGTCGCTGATCCGCCTCTCCCGCGGGCGGACGCCGGTCCAGAAGGACGCCATCGAGGTAGGATTCCACATCGACAACGTTCACTGGGCAACGGATGGCTCGCTGCTACCCGCCGGCCACACGTCCCCGACGCCGAGCCGCGTCGGCGAGTGCATCCAGCGCGGCATGTGCGACGGGATCGTCTCGCGTGTCGTGAGGGTCGACCCGGAGCTGCGCAGCATCCAGGAAGTGTTCACCTACCCGAGCAACGAGCACCTGCCTCTGGGGACGACGGCGATTCAGGTCGGCGACGAGATCTGGGTCGGAAGCGTCGCCGGCGGTGACCGAATCGCTCGTATTCCGGTGAATCGCTGAGGAAATCGCCCGCGTGGGCGGAGGATCCGATGGACGATCCGCTCCGTTGACAGTTTTCACTGAGATCGGTAGTTTATCAGGCTTGTCATTCGACGTACGACGTGCGAGATACAGCTCGCGACCCGATCTACCTGGAGGCATGCTTTGCCGAACGTGAAGTCCGCCGAGAAGCGGATGCGGACGAACAGACTCCGCGAGGAGCGCAACAAGGCCAAACGCTCGCGTCTGCGCAACGCCATCAAGACGGTGCGTGAATCGGACACCGCGGAAGCGGCATCGACGAGCTTTCTGAAGGCCAAGTCCCTGCTGGACCGTGCGGCCGCGCGGCGCCTCGTTCATCCGAACAAGGCCGCTCGCCTGAAGGCTCAGCTCGCCAGGGTCGCCCGCGAGAAGGGGGTCGAGACGCTGTAGCCACGGCATCTCGATACCAGCACGCCCCGGCGGGTCATCCGTCGGGGCGTGCTTTTTATCGACCCCGTCATCCCGGAGCGCAGCGAGGGATCCGCACCTGTCCGGGATCCGGCGGAAGTGCGGATCCCTCGCT
>JBBDRR010000234.1:0-2541 GCA_040905395.1 Gemmatimonadota bacterium | reverse complement strand
GCCGCGGCGTCCCCCGCCCCGGCCGAGGTCGAGGTGCAGCCCGTCGAGACGGCGCGGTTCCGCGGAGAGTGGGTGTGGATGCCCGGGGCCGACCCGGACCGGCGCATCCTCTACCTGCACGGGGGCGGCTACACCGCGGGGTCGTCGCGCACCCATCGTCGACTGGCTGCTGACCTCTCAGCCGCCAGCGGCTGCGTGAGCCTGGTCCTGGACTACCCCCTGGCCCCGGAGCACCCGTTCCCCGCGGCGACGGACGCCGCGCTGGCCGCGTACCGGTGGATCAGGCGCAACAACCGATCTGGAGAAGCCGCATCGCATGCCACCTTCGTCGCGGGAGACTCCGCCGGCGGCAACCTGACGTTGGAGACGATCATCAATGCACGCGATGACGCGCTGCCGCTCCCCCAGGCGGCCGTGACCTTCTCCGCGTGGACGGACCTGGCAGCCACTGGTGAAACGGTCAAGACACGCGCCAAACGAGACCCGATCCTGAGTGACCCGCGGGCGCTGATCGCGGCTGCCACGGTCTACGCAGGTCAGGCGTCGTTGCGGCATCCCGGCGTCTCGCCGCTGTACGCCGAACTGCGAGACCTGCCGCCGCTCTTCATGAACGTAGGGGACGACGAGGTGCTGCTGGACGACACGTTGAGGTTTGCCGCTCGCGCAGCGGCCGCCGGCGTTGAGGTGCGGCTGAGCGTAGAGCCGGCGGGGTTCCACACCTACCCGTACTTCGTCCCCGATGCGCCTGAAAGCGTCCAGGCGGTGTGGCACGCCGGCGAGTTCTTGCGCTCACACGGCTGACGCCCCGGCGAGAAGCCGAAGTGCCCACTGGTTTGGGCTCGGGGACAGCGCCTTGCCGAGGCGAGCGCTGTCGCTACATCGGGAAGGTGCGGGCGCGGCGCTCCAGCAATGGCGCCAGGGATTCCCGCTCCACCCATGAGGTCAGATCCACGGAGGTGTTCAGGGCGGGCTCCGTGCCGTCCAGCCAATCGAAGAGCGTCTTCGCCATCGCCACGCCGAGGTCTACCGCACGCACGCTGAGAGAAGTGACCTGCGGGCGCAGTGCGAGGTTCGCGCTGCTGTCTGTGATCGAGCAGATCGAGACGTCATCCGGGACGTGAAGACCACATCGCTCCAGTTCTCCCAGGAGCACCGGAACCTGCCGTTGCATGGCGAAGATGACGCTGGCGGGCCGCTGTCCACTGAGGAGGCGGTGCAGCGCCAGCGCGACTTGCGACTCGTCCTCGTGGCCGGCGTCGTCCAGTTCCTCCACGCGGAACTTGAGCCCTGCGGTCTCGATCGCCTCGCCCAGCTGGCGGGCGAGCAGCGACTCGGTCACTCGACCACTCCCGATGAGTCCGACGTTGTTATGCCCCAACTCTGAGATGCGGCGTGCGGCCTCCCTCGTGGCGTCCATGCCTGATGCCTCAACGAGCGGTACGCTGCCGCAGTCTGGTCCCCTCCCGACGATCGCAATCACGGGCAGTCCTCGCTGCTGGCAGGTAGCGACCTCGGCTGCGACTCCACGTGGATCCTGGAGCACGATCGCGTCGACGCCGCGAGCCACAAAGCGCTGCAAATGCCGCTTGTACCGGTCAAGGTCCCCCGCGGCGCTCGTCATCATGAGGCTGTAGTCCTGCTCATCCGCGACTCGGACCAGGCCGTTCAGCAGGTCCATGAGCACGGTGGAATTCAGGTCCTGGAGCACCACGCCGACTGTCATGGTTCGCTGAGCCTTCAGTGCCCGGGCGGCGCTGTTGGGGTAGTAGCCGGTCTGGTCCACAGCAGAACGGACTCGCTCCAACACCTCCTCGCGGACATAGGGGGCGCCGTTTACGGCTCGAGAGGCGGTGCTGACAGAGACCCCGGCGACGCGGGCGACATCGCGAAGCGTCGCACCGCGCCGTCTCACGCGAGCCATGGGTGCTCCCTGTCACTTCCCAGAATCATTGGGAATAGTACGGGGGACGCGAAATGTTGCTCGACCCCTGTTGGAACGTTCTCACATCATTGGTCTTCGTGGTTGCCGCGCCGCCTTCCCGGATCCGTGTGGACAGCCGCAGATCGCGCGTGCTACATGTCTCCACACGGGCAACGTTCTCACTCTGAGGTTGTCGCTTGCCCACGTCGTCGCCCGCGGTCGTGCCGCACCGCACCGACCATCACCACGCGATCGTGATTGGCGCCCAGCTGAGAGTTTGCATGTGACGCGTCGGCTGAGCCCCGGCCGCTAGGAGGCCACTCTCCATGGTGAGGATCAAGATCAACAAGGCGACCTGCGGCCGGACTGGCATGTGCTACCTGGAGTTTCCGGACGTCCTGGGCGAGGACGACGAGGGCTTTCCGACCGCCCTGCGGTCGGGGCTCGCACGCGCCGTGGCGCAGCGCATTGTAGAGACGTGTCCCACCGGATCCATTTCCTTCACGGAAGAGGCTGAACCGACCCCGGAACCCGATCGCTAGGCGACGCGACCACTGTCCCGGTCCTCGTTGCGGGCGGTCCAATCGCCGTCCGCGCCGGATCTCGATGAGGATCCAGTC
>JBBDRR010000233.1:0-2587 GCA_040905395.1 Gemmatimonadota bacterium | reverse complement strand
GGGCGCGGCCGTGGAGGTGCGGATCCCTCGCGAGGCTCGGGATGACGGGTGTGTTGCTCGGGATGACGGGTGTGTCGCTCCGGATGACGGGTGTGCCGCGCCTTGCCGCTCCGCTACCCCCTCCTTACAATGCCGCAGCGTTCATCGGGGTGGCGAAACCCCTTCCCGCACACGCATTTCGAGATGTCGAACAGCGAGCAGCCCTGCGGAGCCGGACCCGATGCGGCGAGTCGGGAGTCGCCGCCGACGGTTCCGTCGGTGTCGGCGCCGGGGACCGAGGTGCAGGACGCCGTCGAGATGTTGCTCGAGGAGGTCGAGGACCCCCAGGTCGCCCCGCTCGTCTCGGGGCGCAGCCTGCGAGGCCGCTGTGTGCTGATCAGCGGCGGCGCAACGGGAATCGGTCGCGCGATCGCGCTCGAGTTCGCGCGGCTGGGCTGCCACATCGGCTTCAACTTCTTCGATCACGAGGGGGACGGCGCCCTGCTCGCCGAGGCTGAGCGCACGGCCAGTGAGATCAACCAGCTCGAGGTACGCGTCCACTGGGAGGAGTGCGACGTCCGCGACTCGGAGGCGGTCGGCGATTTCGTGGAACGAGCCGAGAAGACGCTCGGCGGGATCCACGTACTCGTCAACAACGCGGGCGTGGCCCGGGACCGGGCGATCTGGAGGCTCACGGACGAGCAGTGGAACATCGTTCTGGATACGAACCTGACCGGGGCCTTCAACCTCATCCGAGCGGTCGCTCCGCGGATGCGCGCGCAGGGCGACGGGAAGATCGTCAACATATCCTCGGTGCATGCGCTGCGTAGCGAGTTCGGGCTCGCGAACTACAGCGCATCCAAGGCCGGCCTCCTCGGCCTCACCCGCTCGGCTGCCGTCGAGCTGGGGCCCAGCAACATCAACGTCAACGCCGTCGCGCCCGGATTCATCCGCACCGCGCGGGTGACCGAGGGCGTTCCGGCCGACGTTCTCGACGAGGCGCGCGAGCGGTCCGTCCTCGGGCGCCTCGGCGACCCGCAGGACGTCGCCCACGTCGTCGTGTTCCTCTGCTCGGAGCTCGCCCGACACGTCACCGGGATCGTCGTGCCGGTGGACGGCGGACAGATGCTTTAGCGAGTTGACAGTCAACGGTTGACAGTTGACAGATGACGGATAACAGCGGAGCGGGGGCGATCGGCGCAGTGACGGGCGACGGCCGCGGCGTTATTCTGGCGGTGGTCGCGGCAGGGTCGGTCCCTGTCAACTCTTAACTCTTAACTGTTAACTCTTCTGTGCCTACCGTCACGCTGATACCGGGAGATGGGATCGGGCCCTCCATCACCGACGCCGTAGTTCGAATCATCGAGGCCACCGGGGTGCCGATTCAGTGGGACCGGCGCCTGGCCGGAATGGCCGCCCTGCACGAGGTCAACACTCCTATTCCCGAGGACACGCTCGGCTCCATCCGCGAGACGAGAGTCGCCCTGAAAGGACCGCTGACGACGCCGGTGGGCGCCGGATTCCGCTCCATCAACGTCGCCCTTCGCAAGGAGTTCGATCTCTATGCGAACGTGCGCCCCGTCCGCACGCTCCTGCCGGAGTACCGCTATCAGGGGATCGACCTGGTGCTCGTGCGGGAGAACACGGAGGGTCTGTACAGCGGCATCGAGCATTACGTCGGCATCGGCGGCGATCCCCGAGCGGCCGCGGAATCCGTCATGATCGTGACGCGCTTCGGCGTCGAACGCATCCTCCGTTACGCATTCGAGTACGCCATCGCGCACAAGCGGAAGAAGGTCACGCTCGCGCACAAGGCCAACATCCTGAAGTACACCCAGGGTCTCTTCCTCGACGTCGGCCGGGAGATGGCCGAGGAGTACGCCGGCCGGATCGAGTTCGAGGACCGGATCATCGACGCGGCCGCGATGCTCCTCGTCATGGATCCGTATCGCTTCGACGTCATCGTCTGCGAGAACATGTTCGGCGACATCCTCTCGGATCTGATCGCGGGGCTCGTCGGAGGCCTCGGCCTCGCACCGGGCGGCAACATCGGGAAGGACGCGGCCATCTTCGAAGCGGTCCACGGCTCGGCGCCGGACATCGAGGGGAAGAACATCGCCAATCCATCGGCGTTGCTGCTCGGAGGCATCATGATGCTCGATCATCTCGGCTACCACGACGAATCGGAGCGTGTACGCCTCGCGCTGGAGGCCACGATCCGTGAGAAGGACTCGCTCACGCCCGATCTCGGGGGAAGCGGGAGCACCGACACCTTCGCCGACGCAGTCATCGGACGCCTGTGAGAATCTCGTTGCGCGAGAGCGAGTTCGAGTGCGCCAACTGCGGCCGTATGTACCCGGGCAGCAAGCTGGACCGCAGGCTCTGGTGCCCCGACTGCCGGCGTGTGGTCGTCAAGCGCTCGAGCCTGGTCGCCCGCGTTATCGCCCTCGTCTCGGCGCTCGCGCTCGCCGCGTGGATCTTCTCGATGGTCGGACCCGCTCCGACCTTCCTGATGGTCTACCTCGTCATGGTCGTCGCCGCCTACAACTTCATCTACAACCTAACCCAACCCGTCGCATTCGAAGTCATCCCCAGCCGGGGCGATACT
>JBBDRR010000232.1:0-15903 GCA_040905395.1 Gemmatimonadota bacterium | reverse complement strand
GCCAGCCAGCGTCCAAGTCGCGCTTCAGCGATTCGGCCTCCGCGGTATGCTCCCGATCGTCCCCGAAGTCGTACCGGTACCCGAAGACCGAGGCGACCTCCAGCCCGAGCTGTGATAGCGACGCCCCGGACCCTCGATCCTCAGCTGGTATGCCATCGAAGTTGGATCCGGCATCCCGGTGCCCGCGACTTGTTCATTGTTGATGTGCGTATTAATATAATTACGTCATAGTGACAATGCAGCGATCCGTGGAGCGTTGTGATGAGTGACAGGCATACAGCGGAGCCGATGCGGCTGGCTTTCGCCCGGCGCCTGCATGAGGTTGTGGAACATCTCGCCCGGGCGGCCGACGAAGCCACAGTCGAGGAAGTATTGGGAATGGCGGACCCCATCAGTGGTCTGGGGGTTGCCATGCAACGGGTAGCGACCTCCGATGCCGCCGCCGTCCGCGACCTGCTTGCGCCGGCGCGGATTCGCGGGATCGCTGTGCGAGAGCGCCTCCTGGACCGCGCGGGCGGTCTGCTTCGACTCGGGGAGGCCGCCGAGCGCCTCGGGGTGACCACCCAGGCTGTGACAGGGCGTCGCTCTCGGGACACGATCCTGGCCGTACCGATGCCCAATGGAGAATGGGTGTACCCGGCCTGTCAGTTCACCGAGGATGGCCTCGTGTCCGGCATCGATGCATTTGTCCGTGCATTTCGTGATGCGGATCCATGGGCCCGCCTCGCAGTGCTGCTGGCTCCCTCCAGTCGGTACGATGGGAATAGCGCGCTGGATCTCCTTGCTCGAGGCAAAGTTGGGGAGGCGCGTAGTATTGCCGCGACGTACGGCGAACAAGGGTGAGCCCACCGGCCCGGCCAGGGAGGGCACCGGGCCCACCGGCTGATTTCTTTCGGAGAACCCTCAAGATTGCCTCGATCGCGGCGGGGGTTGTTCTGCATCGTATCCACCGCTCGGCAAACGCGGCCTTGTATTTCGGGCGCGAAAGCGATCCGGAGCGCCGCCAGCGCTGGGATGCGCCGGATGCGAGCTACGGCGTTTGCTATATGGCAGAGGAGAGCCACATCGCATTCGCGGAGACCCTGCTCCACGATCTGACCCTCGACGCGCTTCCCGAAGCCGAACTCCGAGTCCGCTCGCTCGCCCAGCTCCGGGTTCGTGACCCACTGCGCCTGGTGGCCATGCACGGCAAGGCGCTTCGGGGTCACGGCGCCGACGCCTCCGTAGTCCAGGGGCCTTACCCAAACAGTTGGAAGTGGTCGGCCGCTATCCATACACATCCTGATGCGCCGGACGGCATCTCGTACCGCTCCCGACATGACGATTCCGGATTCTCGATTGCCTTGTTCGAGCGGGCCCAAGCCAAGGTAGCGCACATTGGTTCGCACGAATTGCTCAACCCGACATTCGGGCGCGATCTCGCAGACTGGCTCGACCGGTATGAGGTGGGCCTAACATCCTGACTCGAGTCGCGGGTCGACGGGATCACCGTGACCCCGAAGTACCACGCCTTCTCCTCCTCCAGCTTCACCGGCAGGTCGCCGCCGCGCCACCCCGCGTGCACCTCGTGCAGCAGCGGCACGCCGTCGATCGCGTACGCCAGCTCCACGCTCGCCCAGAGCCCGTCCTTGTTCCGGATCGCCTCGACCGCCTGGCCGGTCCCCCACGACCGGAACACCCGCGCCGCCGGCCGGACCCGCAACGGATCGAGGAAGGCCGGCACCACTGGCGCGAGCGGCACGCTCCAGCGGACGCGGCCGTCGAGACGCCGCGACCACGAGCTCTCGTCGTCCGGCACGTCGCACCCGACGCAGTCGACGAGGGCGAAGCCGAGCTCGACGCCGGGCACGAACCAGAGCCGGTCCTGGTCGTGCTCGTAGGCGGCCTCCAGCCCGAGCGACACGTCCGCGCTGCCCAGCGCCTGCGCCGCCTCCGCGGCCGCCTCGAACGCGATCTCGGCGAACCCGTTGCGGATCGGAGGGTCGAGCGAGGGCAGCCCGCCCGGCTCGTCCGGTGGGGGCGTGATGAACGCCTTCAGGTACCCGACCGACGCCTCGACCTCCAGCGTCTCCGGGTTCCGGCCGGCGTCCCAGGTGACCGGCAGGTCGGCGTCGAACGAGGCGTTGAGACGCGCCGCCTCCGCGGAGTAGACGTCGCCCCGATCCAGCGCCACCTCGAGCCGCAGCGCGGGCGTCGGCTCGCTCCCGAGCCCGACCACCGTCGGCGACAGGCGGAACGGTCCGTCGCCGGCCTGCGCGGCGAGCGGGGCGGGGGAGTGCAGGAGCGTCAGAACCACCAGCGCGGGCAGCGTGTATCGCATCAGACCACCTCCGGCGTGAACCGGTAGAACGCATCCACCGACGCGCCCACCTCCGCGATCGTCAGGTTCGGGTCGCCGAGGACCCGCACCAGCGCCTCCAGGATCGACGCCTCGTCGTGCCCGAGCTCCGGCTGCGCGTGCCGCACGCACAGGCTCATCAGCTCGAGCGACTTCCCCTCGACGATCCGCTCCGACGGTCCGCCCGCGTCCCGCCGGAAGTACTGGAGCTGCCGCAGCCGGATCGGACCGGCCTCCTGGAAGTCGCCCTGCGGGACCGTCGACGGGAGCTGGTCCCGCAGGTAGCTGTACGTGATCCGGTGCGCCCAGTTGTTCGTCGACCAGGAGGTGTCCCGCCGCACGAGCGACCAGCTCGCGCCCGACGCCTCGCGCACCCACGCGGCCGGCATCGCCCCCACCGCCGTCGCGTGCGCTTCGAGGAAGTCCAGGTGCCGCCGCACGTTCTTCCCCGGCGCGGCGCCGTTCAGCGGCAGCCCCAGAAACGCCGCCGGCGCGTCGCGGGAGATTCGGTCCAATCGCGCCGTTCCCAGGTGGTGCTCGAAGTACGTCCAGTACAGCGCGTCGTCGATGCTCAGCCGGAGCAGCCAGGAATCCGTCCCGAAGAGGATCCTGTCGCCCTTCGGCCCGTCGATCAGCGCGCGCAGGGCATTGAAGTAGGCGTCCTCGTCGGCGGGCGAGCGCATCTGGTCGACGTGGTACGAGAGGTCGGCGTAGACCCCCTTGTAGTTCCCCATGAAGTCGAGGATCCTGTCCGACCACTCGACCTGGTCCTCGTCCAGCCCGCAGAAGCCGCCCCAGCCGCCGCAGTGCGCGAAGCAGACGCGCAGCGGGTCGTCCGGCTCGAGGAGCGACGCCCAGTGGCGCGGGTGGCAGAAGTCGGCGGAGGCGACGTCCCGGCGGAACCCCTTCGCGGAGGTGTGGATCGTGATCGGCACCTCCTCCCGCCGACAGTAGGCGAGCACCGCACGGATCTCGTCGGTCAGCAGCTCGTACCCGAGCGACGGGTAGAGCTTCACGCCCAGGAAACCCTGCTCCTCGATCGCCCGCTCCATGATCCGGAAGTGGTCCGACCGCGCCGGGTTCACCGCGATGAAGGGGAGCACCCGCCCCGGCATCGCGAGGACGGCGTCCATCGTCCCGCGGATCTGCTTGCCGAAGTTCAGCCGGTCGCGCTCGCCCTCGGGCGTCGACGTGATGTCCATCATCAGCGCCACGAGCGCGTCGTCGGGGCCCAGGTGCGACAGCAGCTTCGACGCGACGCGGGGGATGTCCGGCTGCATCGCGATCCGCAGCGTCTGGAACACGTCGACCGGCTTCTTCCCGATCCCCTCCGGCGAGCCGAGCGCGTCCGAGATGCCGTTGAGGACGGCCTCCAGCGCCCGGATGCTCAGCCCCGACGTCGCGCCGCCGCCCAGGACGCGTACCTCCGCCGGGAGCCCGGCGATCGACCCGAACCCGGCCGACTCCGTGATCTTCTGGACGAAGCTCGCGAGCAGTTCGCGCTCGTTCAGGTATTCGGGACGGTCGAGCTGCTCCTCGAGCAGGTCCTCGACTGCGCCCGCGATGACTTCCGGGATGCCGATGCCGCGGAGGCGGTTGACCAGGATCGAGATGGCCTCCGCGGATAGGACCGTCTGGAGGTTGAAGATGTGGGCGTGGGCGTTGATCCGCATGGGGGAGGAGGAAAGCCGGTTCTGAGCAACAAGTATATTATCTCTCGGTTTCGTGAGAGTTACCTATACTTGTCTCGCAATGCACGTCAACGAGATCGATAGCGAACTCGCGGCCGCCTGTACATCCTGCACGGATCCGGGGTAGAGGGGCCGTTGGCCTGCGAACATGAAGCGTCCTCGGCAAATGAGGCGTACGGAGGGCGCAGGCGTTAGGCCGCTCAGCCGGCGGATGGCCCCGGCCGGTAGACGAGCTCCGCGGCTGGATCGTTCGACCCGTCCGAGAGCTCGACCTGGTCGCCCTTCGATTTGCGGTCCTTCCGGGGTTCCCGACGCTGCCCCTTACCCTCGTTCTCGCGGTGTAGGGTCGACGCCGGTAAGCCACCTTGCAGCGGGGTGATGTACACGACTCCACCTCCGTTCGCTGTTTCGTCCTCCGGACTACCCTTGGAAGTATCGGCACATCGGCCGCCCCGCTGTAGCGTTTGAGAGAGGGTATGGCCTCAGTGCCAGACCTCGAAGACGCCTTCGGAATTTCGCACGGCCACGTACTGGCTGTAATCGGTGCCGGCGTTCGGCGTGCTGAAGATCGCCGCCCCATCGAGGAGGCCGCTCGCGTGCGCCGGGCTGTACGTCGTGACTACGTCCGGCCACAGCGATGCGCACACGACGACGGTGGTGGGTCTTCTTGGCTTTCGTTTCCTACCAGCCGAGCACGTCGCGGCCGACGCCCGCCATGTCGAACTGCCGCGTGAACTTGATGAGCAGGGTGCGCTCCAGCGGGTCCTGGAAGAACGTCCCCTGATTCGGCCGCAGGATACCCTCCGTCGCCTGTCGCTCGTTGTAGACGATGAAGAGGCCGGTGCCGGCCGTGTCGAGCCAGCCGAGCCGCAGGTTGCCGGACCACACGTCGGTCTGGTTGCTGTATTGGACGAGCGACTGGAGGAAGAGGTTCGGGCTGAAGGAGTAGCCGATGCGGACGCGGGCGAGGCTCGCGTCGAAGCTGCCTTCGGCGAGATCCACCTGGTTGTGCTCGAACTGCACCTGCCCCGCGAGCGTCGCGCCCCGGCGGAACTCGAGGGTGGCGAAGCCGCTCTTCAGGGTTCCGGAGAGGAAGCTCCCGATGTCGCCGCCGGTCCGGAAGACCAGGGGCGCCTGCGTGCTCGTGTTGAACCGCGGCATGAACTGCCATCCCGCGTAATTGCCCGGCTGCACGGTGACCCCGGGCGAGATCGTGAATTCCGAGCTCAGGCCGTCGAAGATGTAGTCGGTCGCAGGGCTGAACATCGCCCCGTTCTCCCACGCGATGTGCGAGTCGAGGTGCACCCGCTCCGTCTCCTTGAAGCCATCGAGGCTGTAGGAGACGTCGTACGAGGCGTGCGGACGGAGCTCGCGCAGCCACGAGATCTGCGGCGTGCGATAGTAGTTGAACACCGTCGCGCTGCCGCTCCAGAAGTCCGACCGGCGGAGGAACCCGACCTGCGGATCGAAGTTGGCGCCCACGCGGTTGTAGCTCGACGCGAGACGCCAGTCAGCGGTCCGGTACTCGCCCGAGAGCATCACCGTTTCCCGGCTCTCCGACGGCCCGTCGGACTGTTCCGTCGCGCCCGCGACCCCGGTGAAGGTCCATGCCTCGCCGATCCCCAGGCGCCCGTCCACGCCATACGTGCGGCCGTAGTCGCGGGGGCCGTTCAGCGCCGACCGATCGGTGAGGATGCCGCCGATCTGCGAGCGATTCGGGAGCTCGCGGGCCACGCGGACCACGCTGTATGCGTTGGCGCCCTGGACGCTCTCGAGGCCGGCGGTACGGATGTGCAGGAGACCGACGTCCGTGTTCCCGGCGCGGCCGCTCAGCCGCAGGCCGCCGTCGATCGGCACCTGAGTGCCTCCCCGGCTGATGCCGATTCTGCGGCTGAAGAAGAGCTCCGCCGCCTGGTTGTTCCCGACGGCGAAGAGGCCGGCATTCTCGAGAAAGAAGGGCCGCTTCTCGGGAAAGAAGAGGCTGAAGCGGGTCAGGTCCACCTGCTGCTCGTCGACCTCGACCTGCGCGAAGTCGGTATTGTACGTCAGATCCAGCGTCAGCCCCTGGGTGACGCCGATCTTGGCGTCGGCACCGAACTCGTACGGGTAGCGCACCCCCTCGTGCACCGCCGGAAGGCGCTGCGCGGACCCCAGGGCGTAGGGCGTGAAGGTGACGACGCGCTGAGCCGGGACCTGAAGGTCGTGCAACACCCCGGCGTAGGAGAGCCGGTACAGGTTGTACTGCCGGGGCACGGGCGACCAGTAGACGTCCTCGTTCTTCCGACCGATGTTGCGGCTGAAGTTGATCCCCCACTCCTGTTCCGCATCCGCGCCGTAGCGGAGGGTGGAGAACGGAATCCTGAAGTAGGCGTACCACCCCTGGTTGTCACGACTGGTGTCGACGGTCCAGCTCCCGTCCCAGTTGACGTTCAGGCCGCCGCCGGCGCCGCCCTGCTGCCGGCGTCCGCCACCCCCGCCGCCCCCGCCCTGACCCTCGTTCACGAGCTGGCCGTCGTACTCGATGCCGCCCGGGTTGGTCCCGAAGACGAAGCCGTTCTGCAGGTCGCGGTAGGTGTCCAGGATCACGCGGAACCCATCGGACTGGCTGAGGTTCGCGTCACGCCGTCGCTCACCGGCGACGATTCTGTCGGGCTCCGTGTCGTACAGCCACGCACCGATGTAGATGGCGTCGGCGTCGTAGAGGACGCGTACCTCCGTCCGCTCGCTGGCGCGCGCTCCCTCGACGGGCTCCGTCTGGACGAAGTCACCGGCGGGGACGGCCAGGTCCCATAGCAGGCTGTCCTTCCAGTTCTCAGGGGCGGGGCCCGCCTCCACCTGAACCGCGGCGATGGCGCGTTCGGAGACATCGGCTCCGTTCTGAGCCAGGGCGGGCGTCGCGCACAGTACGAGAATCGCGAGCGCAGTACGGCTCGCGCAGATCCGCTTGGCCATTCGATGATCCGAGATCGGGAATGAAGGGTGATCTCCGAAAGTAGCGATCGCAGGGTAGCGATACAATCGGGTTGGGGGATGGCTGACGCCGCCGTCACGATCCATTCGAAGCTCGAGACGATCGGGGGCGAGAACCTGTCCCCGTAAAGAAAACCAGCGCTGCTGCCGAGACATATGCGTACCGGACGTACCCGCAGCCGGAGACGTCGCACCGGCGTCCTGGAACCATTATGAATCGCGGGCGATTCCCCGAGCCGGGGGCTCGCCCTTGCCATCACTCCCGCCTGCACAAACGACTAGTGACCACGAAAACCCTGAAGCGGAAGCCCCGCTCGCGGAAGAAGGCGACCGTCGACCCGGCGAAGCCGATCGGCGCGGAGAAGACGAGTGCCGCCCCGAGCAGTGATCATCTGAGCCTGCTCGAGTCCGTCGCGATCGCCGCGGCCGAGGGTGCGCAGAGTCAGGGCGCCGCGCTCCTGGTATCGCACAACGCGCCTGGCAGGTACCGGGTGGCCGCCATCGCCGGCGCCCCTCCGTTGCGGGTGGACGAACTGGTCTCGTTCTCTGCCGATCGGATCATCCGCGACAGCGACCAGGAGTTGCCGCTGCAGCGGTTCGAGGCGCCCTCATCCGGTCTTCCGAAGGCGACGAACGGGAGCGCGGCGGCCGGCCTGAACGGGGCTGCCCGAAGTCCGAAGGACGCCGGCAAGGGGACTCGTCAGAAGAAGGGTGCGGCGGCGAACAAGCGCAACGGTCCCGCACCGGCGCTCTCCGTGCCGGTGACGCTGTGCGGGCGCAGCCTGGGCGAGCTGGTCGTCTTTCCGGTGGGCGGCGACTCGGCCCCCGGCGAGGCCGAGCTGGCACGGCTCGCGGATCTGACGAACCTCGCGGCACCGGCGGCGGCGCTGCGCCGGGTGGACGACATGGAGGCGCACCTCACGGAGCTTGGCGCCGTGGTCGAGGTCGGTCAGGTCCTGACCGGGTTGCTCAACATGGAGGACGTGCTCGCATACGTCGTCTATCTGGCGGAGTCACTGGTCGGTGGCCACTGCGCGAGCGTGGCGCTGCTCTCCGAGGACGGCTCCGAGCTGGTCATCGGCACGAGCACCGGCAGTCTGCGCGGGATCGAGGGGGACAGGATTCCCATCGGCGAGAGCCTGATCGGCCGAGTCGCGACGCATGGAGAGCCGGTGATCACCCCGGATCTCTCGCGCGACGCGCCCAGCACCGCCGCCGGCGGCTCCTTGGGTCCGGCCGTGGTGGTTCCGGTCACCAGCGTGGGGAAGGTGATCGGCGTCTTCATCGTCGCGCGGCAGCAAGGAGCGCGGGTCTTCCCTCCGGAAAGCGTTGGCATCCTGCAGCAGATGGCGGCGTACACGGCGATCGCGATCACCAACGCCGAGATCCACCGGAAGCAGCAGGAGATCGCGGAAACGCTGCGTTCCCAGGCAGCCGAGCTCGAGCGGGCATACGAGGAGCTGAACCGCAGCCAGGATCAACTGCTCATCTCCGAGAAGATGGCGGCCCTCGGCCGCGTTACGGCCGGCATCGCGCACGAGATCAACTCGCCGCTGGGCGGCATCCTGAACTCGCTCCTGGCCGCCAGGGGCTACGTGGAAGAGTACCGGAGCTCGATCGAGGAGCCCGAGGTCACCGCCGAAGACCATCAGGCGATCGCGGGCGACATCCTCAACGCCGTCACCACCGCGGAAGGCGCTGCCGCCAAAGTCGCACAGTTCGTCAAGAGCATCAAAGGGCAAACCCGCATTGGCGAAGGTGAAACGTCGGAGTTCGACCCCGCCGGCGAAGTGGACGCCACAGTCGCCCTGCTGCAACACGAGATGAGACGTCGCCAGGTGGCCGTCTTCACCGACATGGACCGCGGCAACAAACTGACCGGCGATCAGGGCAAGTTCGGAGTGGTGATCCAGAACCTCATCTCCAACGCGATCGACGCGTACTCAGGCCAACCAGGAGAGATCTGGATCCGGCTCGAGAAGCAGGATGACCGTCTGATCATCCGCGTGGAGGATAAGGGTTGTGGCATCCCGGAAGAGATCCGGGGACGCATCTTCGACTATCTCTTCACCACCAAGGACGTCGGCCAGGGCACCGGGCTGGGGCTCGCGATGGTGCACAGCGTGGTCACCTCTGCGTTCAAGGGCGAGATCTCGCTCGAGTCCAAGGTCGGCGAAGGAACCACCTTCACCGTGTCCCTACCGTTCACCTCAGCTGAAGCAAACCATGGCGCGTAAATTTCAAGCCGCGAATCGGCCGGGTCACACCATCCTGGTGATCGACGACAGCCAGGACATCCTGGACTCATCGCGCCAGCTTCTCGAGCCCGAAGGGCATCGGGTGCTGACGGCGCTCGACGGGCCCTCCGGGCTGGAGATCGCCGCAAGGGAGCACCCGCACCTGATCCTGGTCGACTACTTCATGCCGGGGATGACCGGCGAGGAGGTCGTTCGTCGGATTCGGACGACGGACAAGCTGGTGCAGATCATCCTGGCGACCGGCTACTCGGGCGAGCGGCCGGCCCGCGTGATGATGCAGCAGCTCGACATCCAGGGGTACCACGACAAGGGCGAGGGCGGCGAGCGGCTGCTGCTCTGGGTCGATTCCTCCTTGAAGGCGTACCGCAGCGCGGTGTCGGCGGAGAAGCACCGCATTGGACTGCAGTACATCCTCGAGATCACGCCGGACCTTCACCGCCTCCAGCCGATGGAAGAGCTGCTCCAGGGGCTGCTCTGGCAGGTGGAGGGGCTGGTCGGTGCGGAGAACTCCTTCCTCGCCACCTACTCGTCGGACACGCTCAACCAGGCGGCGTCGACTCAGGAGGACCTGGAGGGCTTCGTGGCTTTGATGGACAACAGCGATTCGCGAAGGAAGCTGGAGATCCGCGTCGGCACCGGTCGTTTCCGTGCAGGGATCTCGACCGACGCTCTGCCGGAGCAGGAGCGCCAGCTCATTCAGGAAGCGGTGAAGGCCGGGGGTGTGAGCTTCAACGCCGGCGTGAGCGTGCTGCCGCTGTGTCTCGGCGAGCACGTGCTCGGGGCCATCTTCATCGATCGCCGTCCGGGGTACGAGCGGGATCGCGATCTCCTGGAGATCTTCGCCTGCCAAGCGGCTGCCGCCATCCAGAACGCGCTGCTGTACGGCGAGAACGAGAATCTGTACGACCTCGCGACCAAGGACACCACGGCAGGCGTCTTCCTGCGCGGATACGCCCTTCAGCAGCTCGTCCAGCATTTGAAGCGGAGCCACCGCAATTCGCTCCCCCTCTCGGTGCTGATGATCGACCTCGACAAGTTCAAGCCGATCAACGACACCCATGGCCACGTCTTCGGTGATACCGTGCTGCGCACCGTGGGCGAGCTGCTCCAGGAGAACGTCCGCGACACCGACTGTGTGGGACGCTACGGCGGCGACGAGTTCGTGGTCATACTGCCTGACACGCCGGCCGAGGGCGCGCACATCCTGGCCAGCAGGATCATGAAGAAGGCGGCGAAGCTCACGCTCGCCGCTGAGGACGGGAAGGTTCCGATCCGCTTCAGCATCGGCGTGGGGACCCTGCTGCCCCTGGAGGATGGTCCTCAGTTCGATCTGCTGCGGACCGAGATCCTGGACCGGGCGGCCACTGGCCTCATCGAGTCCGCGGACGCTGCGCTCTACGAGAAGAAGGGGTCCGGCAAAGTGGGGGAGGTGCGCACGGTCTCCTGGAACGACATCCGGCTTTCGGCCGCCGCCTGAGTTTCGCGGCTCACGATTCGATGGGGTTTGCCCACCGCAACGTGCAGACCGAAGCAACCGGCTGTACATTCCCGAACCGGACGTCATCCTGAATCCCGAACCCACGAGGTCGAGCCATGCACGGAGTCATCTTCTCCGAGCTCCGAAAGTATGTCGATACGCGGCTGGGAAGCGACGCCTGGAACCAGCTTCTGACGCAAGCCCAACTGGGGAATCGGATGTATCTGCCGATCCAGGAATACCCGGACGGCGACATGGTCGCGCTGGTGGGGGCGGCTTCGGAGGTCACCGGGCTGCCGAAGGAAGCGATCCTCGAGGACTTCGGCGAGTTCATCGCCCCTTCGCTGCTCGGCCTCTATCGGACCCTCGTCAAGCCGGAATGGAAGACGCTCGACCTCCTGGAGAACACCGAGCAGACCATCCACAGCGTCGTGCGGGCCCGGAACCCCGGGGCGAAGCCGGCACAGCTCCAGGCGGTCCGAACCGGGCCGGACGTCGTGGATCTGACCTACAATTCCGAGCGGCAGCTATGCGCCGTCGCGAAGGGGATCCTGAAGGGGATCGCCGCGCACTATGATGAGGAGCTGGCGATCACCGAGAAGGAATGCATGCACGATGGGGCAGACGCGTGCCGGATGGAGGTGAGAGTCGTCACGCCGGGCGCTGCCCCGAAAAAGCGGTCTACCCCGGCCCCGAAGAAGAAGCGACAGTCCAAGAAGTCCTCCCGTTCTGACTGATCTCCCGGGGCTTCGGTCGACCGATCGAAGCCGAGACGCCCCACCGCACCCGGTATCCCGCACTCCCATCGACCGGCGCCGCGCGCCGGCCCTCTACTGGGCGGTGAGGGGCCTCAACGAGAAGCCGTAGGTCAGCCCGAACGCGGCATTGCTCTTCCCGGCGCGGTTCTCCGCGTCCACATACGAGTAGAGCGCGTGCAGGCGCGTCTGCGGCAGGAGATCGTAATAGAGGCCGGCATGGACGCCTCTGCCCGTCACGGGCTGCGCATCGCCATCGCCCGTCACCCACCCGAGCGAGGCGACCAGGGTCGTGGCGGGGAGCACGGGCAGGGTGCTGGAGGCGTAGAGGAAGTGGTTCTCGCCGCCCGTCACGGCGGTCACGCGCTCGCCCGAGACGCCCAGCGACCAGTTCCCTTGCGAGACGGAGGCGTAGCCGCGCTGGGCGGCATCGACGCCCGCGGTCTGCGTCCAGCTGTTCCCGCCGACTGCGTAGTGCTGGACCCCCAGCTCCACGGCCGAATGTCGGAAGGTCACTCCGGCGCTCAGGTCGTCATCGTCGTCCGGATCGATCTGCACGGCCGCGTTGGCGACCAGGCCGCCCACGGACGGCGTCGTGTAGGCGAGGGTGCGGTCGGCGAAGCCGTTCGTCAGGTTGGAGAGCCCGAAGCTGCCGCCCGCGTAGAGTCCGCCCGCCGGAACCGCCCCGCTGGTGGCGACGGTCGAGGCGTCGTAGAACGGATCGAGTCGCTGCCCGGCGGACTTGTACGCGGTCGAGCGCCGACCGAGGGCGAGCGCGCCGAAGCCCCCGCGCAGCTCCACGAAGTAGTAGCGCTGGGTGAGCGCGCCGCCCGGGCTGCCGCCGTCGAGGTTTACGCCGGTCTGCAGGTCGACGAGGACGCTGATGGTCTCGCCCTCGAGACCGCCGCGGTAGCCCAGCCGCGACGCGTTGTTCGCGGTCGCCGACCGCCGCAGGGCGCCGTCGTCCGATCCGTTGAACGAGTACCTGAAGTCGCCGTAGAGCTCCCCGCTCGCCTGCTGGGCGCCGAGGACCCCGGGGGTGAGGCTCGCCAGCACCAGAGCCGCCGTACACAATCGGTACATGGACCTGTCTCCTGATGAGAGGTTGACCGCGCTAGCGGCTCGACTCGACGTCATTCTGCGTCTGCAACGATCACGGCTTCCGGAGCATCCACGCCTGCGATCAGCCGGTCGACCGTATGCGCGGAGGCGCGCCGCGCGAACTCCGTCATGAACACGTCGGCCGACGGCAGGAAGAAGCCCTCGGCCGGCCAGCGCTCGCCGATCTCGGGTGGCGCCTCGAACGTCGCCGCCTCCTCGAGGTAGGCCGTGTAGGCGTCCCGGAAACCCTGGCGGACCGCCGAAATGATCCGGAGATACTCCTGCTGGCTCACCGCGGCCTTACCGTACATCCACGTCGTAGCGCCCATGATGTCGTCGAGCTGCCAATCGACCTTCGGCGATTCGGCGTGCTCGTTGTGGCAGGTCACACAGCCGGCTACCGACGCCACGTCGGGGAACATCGCCGTGTACTGCCCGGTCTCGGCGGCATAGAAGAACTCGGGCTTCTGCGTCCGTCGGATCCGCTCGAACGCCTCTGCCTGCGCGCCCTGGAAGCGGTTCGCGGCGCTGATCGGGAAGTCCGAGCCGAGGAACAGCCCGAGGGGCACCTCGCTGTTGTGCAGGCTGCGCGCGGCCTCGCGCAGGAAGAGCGCGGGCAGCGGCCCGGCCTGCACGGCGGCATCGCGCCAGTGCTCGTCGAAGTGGAGCTCGACGGCGGGGCCCTTGGAGACGATCTCGCCGGTGTAGAGCGCACGGACGATGTCGTTCTCGGCGGCCACGGTCTCCAGCACCATCTCGATCGGGATGGTCGCGCCCGCCTCGACGGCATTCTCGGAGAGCGCCGGCGGCGCGTTCACGAAGAGGTAGATGGCGAGCACGACGAGCGTGAGCGCGGAGAGAATGAAGCCGGTGCTCTTCATGGTTTCGCGCGCTCGGTCCGGGCCGGGTAGCGGAGCTCCCGGCCGTAAATGGGGGGTCCGCCATCCAGGTAGCTTCGGACCTCTATGAGGGAGAGTACCCTGTCGAAGCTGACCGGAGTGGTCCGGACGTGATTTCCGTGGAAGTCGTGGCACCCGAGGCAGGATGCCCACTCCTCGAGCAGGGCGAGCTGCGCGTGGGTCGGCTCGATCGGATCCTCGCGGATCTCCATGTCCGCATGGCAGCTCACGCAGAGGGTCGGCTCGGCCGTGACCCGCTTGCCCGAATGTTCGACGTGGCAGCTCACGCAGTACTGAGGGGCGATCGCCTCCCGCGCTTCCTGGAACCTCGGCTCGTTGAAGCGATAGACCGGGTGCCGATCGTCCTCGTTGCGGTGACACGCCACGCAGTCCGCATTGCCCACCGGCTTGTGGAGGAAGTCGGCGCCCGACTCGCGCAGCCCGACGAGCTGCCGGACGTTCGCCTGGACCTGTTGACGGACGGTTCCGTCGGCAGGCGTGTGGCACTGGGCGCACGCGAGCTCCGCATGCCCCGTGTTGGCGGGGCCGGCCGCGCGCAGCCGCTCCCGTCCGGGCAGCAGCAGGATACCGAGTGCCAGCACGGGTGCCAGAGCGGCGACGGCGTAGAGCCGGCGGCGCGGCACCGGGCCCGGAGAGCGGTTGCGAGTCATGTTACTTGTATGCGAAGACCATGAAGACGTGGAACAGCGTCAGGCCGACCGTCAGGCAGGCCATGGAAACGTGCACGACGAGCCACGCCCGGGCGTAGCTCTCGCGCAGCCCCATCTCCCGGATGACCGTCTTGTCGCCGAGGCCGACCATCACGTTGCCGAGATAGACCGCGCCGAGGGCGAGCAGATAGCCGTAGCCGAGCCAGGTCGCGTGTGCGTAGAAGAGTACCGGCGCGAGCGCTCCGAACCAGCGATGCCACGGGTAGGCGCGCGCCGCCGCCCGGAAGCGGCCCCTGAGGCGCAGCACCGGGAGCGCCCACTGGACGGCGATGAAGGTGAGCAGCACGGCCCCCGACCAGCGCCGATACGTCTCCTCCACCTGCAGCGCTTCGAGCCACGGCCACTGCCACTCGAGAGCGCCCTGCAGGAGATAGAGGAGCAGGAGGGTCAGACCGATGGCGCGGCTGGCCCAACCCTGGGGTGCCCGCGTGGCCTCCGGGGCAGCCGCGGGCCGCTTCTGGCTCGTGGGCGCCTCGACGGCGATGGGCACGCTCGACGGCTCCATGGCCGCTGGGACGATGGGACCGCTGAACCGCTCGGTGCTGATCCGGCTCCCCTCGACTCCCGCTGCCAACAGGTAGGCCCTGATCGCCTGCTGATATCCCGGCGGCCCGCAGATGCAGTAGCGGGCATTCGGCACCTGCTGGCTGTACGCCTCGACGGCGGCCGTGTGCAGGCGCTGGCCTTCGCTGGTGACGCGGAAGCGCACGCCGATTCCACGGTGGGACCGGACCAGCCCTTCGAGCTCGGGACGGAAGACGAACTTGCTCGCCTCCCGCTCGCTGTAGTCGATGAAGAGCGGGCTTCCGCTCCCGGCGGCCGCGAGCGCACGCGCGAACGCTACCGCCGGCGTGATGCCGATGCCCGCCGCGAAGAAGATGATCGGCTCGGGCCGCACCAGGTCGGGATGGAAGTTGCCCCGCGGCTCCGTCAGGCGTACCACGGGGCCCTCGCCCGCGCGCTGCTCGAAGAGCCACCCCGAGAGGCGCCCGTCCGAGTGCAGCGCGACGGTGACCTCCCGGGAACCGTACGCCCCCCAGGACGTCAGCGTGTACGGCCGGGAGACCCAGGTCCCAGCGATCAGGCCCGAGACCACCACGTGCTGGCCGGCTCTCGGCGCCGGTACGGCGGCGTCTCCGGGCTCCAGCGGGGCGAACCGGAACGACCGGACCGACGGAGCGACCTCGCGAACTTCCTCGAGGCGCGCCAGGTATCCATTCGCCCCGCCGACCAGCTCCGCCACCTGGGACGTGCAGCCGCCGCACACCGTGGTAGCGCCGGTCTCGCGCGCCAGCTCTTCCCGCGTCGCGCACCCGCGGACGATGCACGCCTCCAGCGTGCTCATTCGCACCTGCGTGCAGTGGCACACGACCGGGTCGGAGGCCGAGTCGACCGCTTTCCACGCGTCGTCCTCGTCCCCTCGCGTCAGGCTTTCCACGCTGTAGGGCAGGACGGCTACCGCATCGTCCTCCCACGGATGCGGTCCACCGGCAGCCGGCTCTTTCGCCGAATTTCTCCGAAGCATCGGGCTCCAACCCTGGGTTCATAAGTAGGGGTCTTGAGAGAAGAGTATCGGCCAAAAACGCCATAGCTTGATCGCCCGCCGCCGCCGCCCGGCCGACGATCCGAACCGCGCCCGCGGCGCTGGACCGGCGCCTTACCCGGTGGCGGCGCGGTGGGTCG
>JBBDRR010000231.1:0-2628 GCA_040905395.1 Gemmatimonadota bacterium | reverse complement strand
ACCTCGGTGACGATCGGCGAGTCCCAGACGTCGGACTCGTTCTGCTCGGCGATCAACCTTTCCGCGATCCTCCGTTGCGCCTCGTCGTGATAGAACACGACGGAGCGGTACTGCGTCCCGGCATCGGCCCCCTGTCGGTTCAACGTCGTCGGGTCGTGGATCACGAAGAATACATCGAGCAAGTCACGATAGGAGATTAGATTCGGATCGAAGGTGACTCGAACCACCTCGGCGTGACCGGTAGCGCCGGAACAGACCTGCGAATAGGTCGGGTCGGGGACGGCGCCGCCGGAGTATCCCGGTTCCACCGACCGCACGCCCTTCAGCTCGTCGAAAGCGGCTTCGACACACCAGAAGCAGCCACCGCCGAGGGTCGCCGTCTCAGTCGTACTTTCGCTCATCTTGTCACCTCGTCGGGGAATCTGGTCGTTGGGGAGTGCCCCGGCCGCGCGGGCCGGGACATCCATGAGTGGACCTGGCCGGCGCTCGGTTACACTTCACGCGCTCCGGTCGCGTGGAAGTCGCGGATGGCGCAGGTGGAAGTCGGCGGACTCCTGATAGGCGCGTGCCACCGTCAGCAGCGTGCTCTCCTCGTAGAGTCCTCCCAGAAAGGTCAGAGATGTCGGGGTGCCGTCCGAACGGAAGCCGTTCGGAAGGATAACGGCAGGATGGCCGGTGAGGTTCGTCGCCGTCAGCTGAGCCGGCGCGTTCGTCGGAGTCACGATCACGTCGACGGCCTGGAAGAGACGAGCCCACGCTTCGATGGCGAGGGTGCGGATCCGATTCGCGTTGATGTACTCCACGGCCGGTATCGTCCGGGCGGCGCGGAATACGTTCGGCCAGGCGCTCCTCTCCTGCCTCACCATCTCCGCGTCGGCTCCGCCGCGCGTCAATGCGTCGAACGCGGCGGCCGCCTCGGCGTTCAGGATGATCGTGAGATCGTCGTACGGGAATGCCGGCAGGTCGACGGGGATGGGCTCGACGCCGAGGGAGCGCAGCCGGTCGAGCGCCGCGGTATCGAATTCTTCGCCTGGGTTCTCGGAGGCGTCTCGCTCGAACGCCCCGGGCACATACCCGATCCGCAGCCCCGTGAGCGACCGCCCGACGTCCCAACGGAAAGGCGCCGCAACGGCCGACCGATCGATCCCGTCGGGGCCGTGGATCGCCTCGAGCACCAACGCGCAGTCCTCCACGCTCCGGCACATCGGGCCGAGCTTGTCCATCGACCAGGAGAGCGTCATCGCGCCGGTCCGCGGCACGCGGCCGAACGTCGGACGCAGGCCCGTCACGCCATTGCGCGCCGACGGCGAGGATATCGAGCCGAGCGTCTCGCTCCCGATGCTGAACCCCACGAGCCCCGCCGCCGTGGCGGCGCCCGGGCCCGCCGACGATCCGCTCGAGCCCTGTTCCAGGTTCCACGGATTGCGAGTTCGACCGCCGAACCACACATCCCCCCACGCCAGCTCCCCCAGCGACAGCTTCGCCACCAGCACCGCGCCCGCCTCGTCCAGCCGCCGCACCACGGTTGCGTCCGCATCGATTACCTGGTCGCGGAAGGGCGGAGTCCCCCAGGTCGTCGGATAGCCGCGCACCGCTAGAAGATCCTTCGCGCCCCAGGGAATTCCGTGCAGCGGACCACGGTAGCGCCCGCTCCCGATCTCCCGGTCCGCCGCCCGCGCCTGCGCCAGAGCCCTCTCTTCGGTCACGGACACCACCGCGAACAGATCGGCGTCCAGACCAGCGATGCGATCCAGGTAAACCCGCGTCAGCTCCTCGGAACCGAGCTGACGCGTTCGGATCAGCTCCGCAAGGTGGGTCACGGGAAGGTAGGCGAGAGCCTCTGCGCTCGTCGGCAGCGTCACGCTCGGCCGCGAGCTGCGAAGCGGCCCCGGCTCCCCGACCGGCAGCATGGCACCCGCGGGCAGCGGATCGAATCGTAGCGCGGGCGCGACAGCGTTCTCCAGTGGCAGCGCTCTTATCGATTGATAACTGGCGTTCTGGTCGACCAGGTCCGCCAGCATCTGCTCGCGTTCCTCGGCCGTGAAGCTGAGGCCGGCGAGCTCCTCGGCGCAACGGATCGTTTCGACGTCGATCTCGCGCCGGTCCTGGAGGCGGGCCCAGAGCGCGCCGGGGAGCACCGTACCTCCGAGCCCGAGTGCGGCGAAATAGCCGAGAAACCGTCGCCGGTCGGAGGCGAGAGAATCGGGGGAGAGCTTCATATCACGACGATCTGGAGAAAGGCGAATCGCTGCGGAGCCGCGCTACACTGGATTAATCGTCGAACGCACGGCGGGATGCAAGCAGTGCGAGGGCGGATGCCATCGCATCGGCTGTCGTGCCGTGGGCGAGTCTCGTCGACCTTCTCACCGGAATTCCTCGCGACGCTGGTGCGATCGTCGCCTTTCTGCTGATGGGAGCCTTCGTAGGGTTTATCTGGATCGGATCGCGACCCAAGACGCCTCGCGGACCGGTCTCTCGAAGCGAAGGTCGGACAGGGGGCGCATCCTCGGTGCCCCCGTCGGCTCGCGGTTCCACGAGGCGGCCACGTCACGAGTCCGGCTCGTGAGTCCGCTGGCATTTCACGGGATCATAGAACGAAGGAGGCCCCTGCGATCCGCAGGGGCCTCC
>JBBDRR010000230.1:14438-16351 GCA_040905395.1 Gemmatimonadota bacterium | reverse complement strand
GATCCCTCGCGTTGCTCGGGATGACCTTGGGTGTTGCCGACCTAACGCTCCATCACCGTCCGCCGGTTGTTCGAAGGATCGACGTCGATGAGAACGTCCTCCGGATCGAGCACCGCCTCCGTTGGCCGCTCTTCCGTGATCATCTCCACGACCTGGCGCCGTGCCTCGGATGACAGACGCTCGGTTCGAGAGCCGACGCGCAGGTCCACAGGCATGAAGACGTCGCCGATCCGCTCGACCTCGACGGTGGTCGTCCACGAGTCGTCGGTGGCCTGCGCAACCGTCGCGCTGACGATGCGGTAGTCGAGCTGATCCGTCGTATGCAGCCACTGGTCGAAGAACCAGTCGAGATCCTCACCATACGCATCCTCGAAAGCCGTCCGGAAGTCCGCTTCGTCGATGTGGCTCAGCGCGTGCCGCTCGTACAGCGTTCGCAGCCCCTCTCGCATCGTCTCCTCGCCGATCAGCCACCGCAACATGCGCATCACCAGCTCTGCCTTCGTGTAGGTCATCGCCGAGTAAATATTCGGGTTGGAGAAGGCGGCGCCGGGCGTGGCGATCGGATGTGTCTCGCCCCGCTGCTCCATCTGCCGGATGGCGCGCATCGACCCCGTCCAGATCTCGGGATTCCCATGCTCCTCGTGGTACCAGTCGGTGAGGAACGACCCGACGCCCTCGTCGAGCCACCCATCGCGGAATTCGTTGTTCGCGAGTATCCCGTGGAAGAACTGGTGCGCCGTCTCGTGGACGATCAGGCCCTCGCTCGCCGAGCCGTCCATCAGCAGCATGGGAAACTCGGTGCCTCCCGACTCGATGCGGTGCAGGTTCGTCAGTTGCGGCCACGGATAGGGACCGACGAGGTCCTGTAGCCAGTCCAGCGCCGCGATGGTGCGGTTCACCGCCACGCCCCCCGCCCAGTCATCGTCCCCCGGCTGATAGAGGACGTGCACGGGGATGGCGCCCCCCTCGGCTCCGGTGCGCCGGGTTGTGCCTGTCTCGTAGATGAACTCCGGATTCGCGCTCCACGCAAAGTGATGGACGTCCTCGGCACGCCAGCGTATGCGCTTTCTCCCCGCGGGTGGAGGGGTGTCGAGAAGACCGAGACCCGCCGCCGGAGACGCCGGGTAGAAGTCGCGCTGAAGGTCGGGAGCCGGCTGGCCCCGTGCGGCAGCGTCCGTCCATCCCGGATCTCCGTCGACCGGGACCCCGGTCGCGCCGACGATCTGGTCCGCCGCCACCTCGAGGGTGACGTCGTAGCTGGCGAACTCGCCGAAGAACTCCCCTTGTGGGAGGAGCGGCTGCACCTGCCAGCCGTCTTCGGTATACGCGGCGATCCGCGGATACCACTGCGCGAAGTCCCAGTGGCGGTCGCGGCGACCCTGCCGTCGAGGAAGCGTCGATGGGCGGGCAGTCCAGTCGAATCCCACCACCGTCGTGGAGCCCGGCTCGAGCCTTCCGGGAAGCGGGAAGGCGACGACGGTCGAGTCCGGCGCCCCGGGATAGACGGGGTCGATCCCCTCCCCCTCGATCGTGACGGTGCCCAGACGCTCGAACGCGTGCTCCTCGGGTCCGAGGTCCTGGAAGCGGCGGATGCCGAACTCGGTATCCCTGCGCGACCACGCGCTGTTGGGGCGGAACGCGTTCAGGTGCAGGTGGAACCAGAGCGTGTCCAGCGCCACTTCCGCTCGATTCGTGTATCGGAACGCGGCCCGACCGCGCAGCGCCCCGGCCGCCTCGTCCAGCGTCGCCTCGATCCGGTACTCGACCCCCTGTGCCACGGTGTCCGAAGGCGCCGTTGCGATCGTCAGGGCCGCGACTAAGCCTGTTATCATCGACTGTTCTTCGATCTGGGTCCCGTGAGTGACCGTCATTCCGGCGCGCGCCGGAATCCAGAACAACTGACACGACCCGAC
>JBBDRR010000230.1:2560-14428 GCA_040905395.1 Gemmatimonadota bacterium | reverse complement strand
GCGCGGGAATCCGAGTCAGCGTCCCGGCGTTCGCCGGGACGAGGTTCGGTAATCTACGACGTCAGCCACGCTTTCCTTCGCGCTGAACGCACTCCGCTGTATCTTTGCCGCGACCGCAGACTCTACTGCCAGCGAACCCGACCATGGCATGAGCCTCCGTCGCAACCGCCTGATCTTCCTGACCGCTCTCCTGATCGGGTGTGCCGAGGAGTCGCCGCCGCCGGCATTCACGGTCGGCGGCCTCGCCGTAGCCGAGTCGGCCGTGGCGAACCTGTCCGAGCCCGAGCGGCAGATCCTCGTGGACCTGGTCGCGTTCGGCGCGGCGGTCGCCACGCAGAGTGTCGACTCGCTCGTCGAGCCGATCGTACGCCGCGAGGTCGAAGCCTCCTCGATCGCGGCGCTGCCCCTTCACCTCGCGGCGCGCGACCTCGGTCTGAGCGGTGAGCGGCTGGCCTCGGAGTACATCGCGGACCCCGAATGGGAGCTCGATGTCAGGCACGTCGTACGCCTCGTGGACCCGGGAGATCCAGCGGCCGTCGCAGACAGCGCATCGCGCGTGGTCGCGGAGGTCGCCGAGCGGGCCGCCGCGGGCGAGGATTTCGCCTCCCTGGCGGCGGAGTATAGCGAGGAACCGGGCGCAGCGGAGCGCGGTGGGCTGCTACGGCCCGGCCGGCGAGGGAGCTGGGTCGAGCCGTTCTGGAACGCCGCGTCGGAGCTTCGGCCGGATCAGGTCACGGGCGTCGTGCGGACGGAGTATGGATACCACGTGATACGGCTCGACGACCGGCGGCCCGTTCCCTTCGAGGAGGCCGACCGGACCGGTCTCCTGCGACGGATCGTCTCACCGGACGCTGCCGCCGCCGCGATGCAGCAGTGGGCGGGGACCTCGGGACCGGTGCTCGTGGAACCGCCGGCGCTCCAACAGGCGAGGAATGCGCTAGCGGCCGGCGACGCCCTGCCGGATACACTCGTGATCGCGCATGGAACGGCGGGTGGGCGGTACACCGGGGATCGGCTGGCCGCGGGCTGGGCCAGACTGGCATCGGAGGATCGGGAGCAGCTCTCATCGGGTGATCTCGGCGCCTTCGTAGCATGGGCGGAGGCCGACGCGCGTGATGCGATCTGGGCGAGCGTGGCGAGGCAGATGGGGGCGGATCCCGAACCGGCTGCCGTCGCGGCGGCGCGGCTCGACTGGCAGAGCCGCGCGCTCGGCTGGGGGAGCGCGCTCGGGTTCGGACCGGGGATGTCCGACGAACAGATCGTCGGCGCCGCCGGACAGGCCCTCCTCAGCGGCGCTCCCGCGGCCCGAGCCGCTCGCGCGGAGATCCGGGCCCTCCGGCCACTCCTCCGCGACCTCTACCCGACGGTCGCCTTCGGCCCCTGAGCCTGCATGATCTCGGAGATCCGGAAGAGTGAGAGTACCCGATAACCTGCCTCCTCGATCGCCGCCCGGCCGCCGGATTCCCGATCGAGCACCGCAAGCACGCCCAACACCTCCCCACCCTCCGCCTCGATCGCCGCACACGCCTCGAGGGCACTGCCCCCGCTCGTGATCACGTCCTCGATCACCACCACTCGGTGCCCCGGTTCGAACGACCCCTCGATCCGCTTTCCCCTTCCGTGCTCCTTGGCCTGCTTCCGAACCGAGAAGGCGTTCAGCGCCTCGCCCGTGAGCCAGCTCGTGTAGGCGAGCGCGTACGAGACGGGATCCGCGCCCATCGTCAACCCGCCGACCGAGTCCGGATCGAGGCCGGACGCCTTGAGCAGCTCCCATCCGAGCTGCCCCACCAGCACCTGGCCCTCCGCCAGCATCGTCGTCCGCCGACAGTCCACGTAGTAGCTGCTTCGCTGACCCGAGGAGAGCACGAACTCCCCCGTCTTCACCGACCTCTCCCGAATCAGCTCCATCAGTCGCTCACGATGCGTCATCTATTGCCTTGCGTCAGTGTACATTCGCGTCCGTCCACTCGTCGGTCGTGCTTTTTCCGAGCGAATCGAGACGCTCGATCGCCTGCCCCACATCGGCCCGGCGCCGCGGATCCGCCGACTCGTCGAACTCCAGGAACTCGATGAAGAGCCGCGGCTCGCCGGCCGCGCGGAACCGCCACGCCTTCGCCCCTGCGGAGACGACCGCGTCGCGGAAGATCCGCCAGGCGTCGTCGTACGAGCGCTCGTCCTCAAGCATCCGCCGGACGCTGATCAACCGCCGCGGCATCAGCCCACTCGCCGCGGGTCACCCGACCGCGTCCGCTGCGTCCGCCTCTCCCGCATCCGTCGCTTCGTCTCGGCTCGCCTGGCCGAGTCCCGCCGCAGGACCTGCCGTAGCACGAAAGCGCCGATCCGCGTGAGCGTCGACGGCCGGTACTGGGACGCGCGGTGCTGCAACGACCTGATCGCCAGGTCCACGGTCGTCGGGTGCAGCCGCCGATGGCCGATCGCAAAGGTCAGCCGGTCGACCTCGTCGGCGAGATCCGGACTCCCGGCCTCGGCCTCCCACAGCATCCGATCCGCGGCCTGACGAGTCCGCGAGAGCAGCGCTTCTACCCGTATGAATTCGCGCGGCCGGATCTCGCCGGCCGGGGACAGCGCCTCGTGATATTCGTCTGCCAGCTCCGCGAGCAATTCGTCGAGGACAACCGCCCAGGTGCTCGGGCTCGCCAGGTCCCGCCGATCGATTCCCCGCTGGACGATGCGGTCGATCGCGCGACGGAAGCGGACCGTCGTCTCGACGATGCCTTCGCCGTCCTCCGGGAGCTCGGCGAGGAAGTCGACGATCGCGTCGTACACCCGAGCCGCCGCCACCGAGTCGAGGACGTCGATCTCGTCGATCAGGTCGCTGATCCGGGCGACCATACCCTCCCGGAAGAGCTCCAGCGAAGGAGGGCTGTGCTCCAGCAGATAGCCGATCTCCGCCTCGACCAGCGCGTCGAGGACCATCAGCTTCGCGAACGTGTCAGCCTTCATCTGCGCTTCGGAGCTCGAGTGAGTCGGTAAAGCTCTCCGGACATGGAGATCGAGTCAAGGTCGGCCGATGGCACTTCCAGACGCTCACGGGTACTCTGTCAGGTCCACGATACTCCACGCGGCACTACGGATGATGAACCCTGAACAGAGCTCACGCCGGGCCACGGCCTGCCGGCGTTTTCGTCACCTCGTGCCGTACATGATCGCCGGGTTCGTCGGATTCGTCTCGCCGGCGACGGCGCAGCAGACCTCGGCGTCGTTGACCGGCAGGGTCGCGGACCAGGAGGGCGCGGCCCTCTCCGATGTCCTGGTCAGCCTCGCCAGCGAGCCGGGCGTAGCCGCGATCCGGACGGTTCTCAGCGACGCGGCGGGGGTGTTCCGCTTCGCCGGAATCGAGCCGGGGGGTTATTCGCTGACGGCGCAGCGGCTCGGATTCGTCCCCGCGGAGGTGGACCTGAGCCTCGCCGCGGGCGAGAGCCGGTCCGTGGAGATCCTCCTCAGTACCGACACTCTGGTCCTCGAAGGCGTCGTCGCTCGAGCGCGGCGGCAGCAGGACCGTGAGCGCGCCCGCTTCGAGACGGACCCCGGGGTGACGGCCAGGGTCGTGGAGGCCGCTGATCTCCGTACTCTCCCCGGCCTCGCCGAGCCCGATATCCTGCGCGCCGTTCAGCTCCTCCCGGGTGTCATCTCGACGTCCGACTTCTCGAGCTCCTACAACGTCCGCGGCGGATCGGCGGATCAGAACCTGATCCTCCTCGATGGCTTCACGATCTTCAATCCCTTCCACCTCGGCGGGCTCTTCAGCGTCTTCAATTCAGATGCGGTTGAGCGGGCGGAGCTCTTCGCCGGAGGATTCGGAGCGGAGTTCGGAGGCCGGGTCTCCTCGGTGCTCAACATCGAGAGCCGCAGCGATGTGCCGGAGGAGGTCGAGTTCAGCGGGGGCGTCTCGCTCCTCGCTTCGAGGCTCCTGGTCCGGGCCCCTCTTCCGGACGCGATCGGCACCGCGCTCGGCGGCGAGGCCGGCACTTTCTTCATCTCCGGCCGCCGCTCCTACTTCGACAAGATCCTCAAGCCCATCGCCGACTTTCCCTATCATCTCAGCGACGTGCAGGCGAACGTCGGAATCGAGACCGCGAATGGCGGGCGGCTCTCCTTCACGGGCTACCTCGGTCGTGACGTGCTCGACCTCTCCCGCTTCGGTCTCTCAGACTCTGGCGATGCCGCCGACGCGTTACGGCTCAGGTGGAACTGGGGCAACCAGGTCGTCGGCTCACGCTGGCTTCAGCCTCTCGGCGGCGGTTGGGTCGCCGAAACACGCCTCGGCTACTCTCGCTTTGCCGAGAAGCTCTCCTTCCTCGACTTCGGTGACGTCCGCTTCGAGAGCCGTATGGAACAGCTCCTCCTGCGCGCCGACCTCAGCCGTGACTTCTCCAACGCCCTCTCGCTTCGCGTCGGCGCGGCGGCAGACCGGATGGAACACCGGAATCTCGCCATGGCCGGGGGCACCACCTTTCTCGATACGACCGGCGATGGAGTGCTCGGGGCGGGATATGCCAGCCTGCGCTGGCGGCCGTCGCGCTGGATCGTCGAGCCGGGCATACGCCTCGACCACTGGACCTCCCACGATGCCACGCACAGCATCGCGTCTCCGCGCTTCGCCGCCAAGCGGTTCTTCGGCCCCGAGCAGGACGTGGCGCTGAAATTCGCCGTCGGCCGGTACAGCCAGTTCCTCCACTCCCTGCGCGACGAGGAGCTGCCGGTCTCGAACGATACGTGGGTCCTCGCGGACAGCAGCGTCCCCGCCGTCGTTTCCGACCAGGTGCAGGTCGGGGTCGAGTCGTTCTGGGAATCGGGATGGTCCGCTTCCGCCGAAGCGTATGCGCGCTCCTTCGACGGCGTCACCGAGTTCAACCCGTCGCAGAATCCCAACGATCCATCCGACGACCTCCTCTCGGGAGAAGGCTTGTCGTACGGCCTCGATCTCCAGCTCCGACGCTCGGAGGGGCGGCTCACTGGCTGGACCTCGCTCTCTCTGCTGCGCGCCGAGCGGACCTTCCCGGATCCACTCGCCGCCGGATTCGAGGACCTCCCCCAGACCGTGAGCTACGCGCCGATATTCGATCGTCGGGTCAATCTCGACATCGTACTCCAGTACCTGACCGCCGGGGCGTACGAATTCGGGCTACGCTGGAACTATGGGTCGGGGCTCCCGTACACCCGCCCCGTGGCGCAGCACTTCGCATGGCGACAGAACCCCGTCTCGGGTCTCGCTGAACCCGCCCGGGACTTCGAGGGTGACGGGGACGGCGACCTGCCCGTCGCGGTCGTGCTCGGCCGTAGAAATGCCGAGCGCTACCCTTCCTATCATCGGCTCGATATGACGGTGCGCAGAGAATTCGAGCGGTCCTGGGGCACGCTTGTCCCATACATTCAGGTGCTCAACCTCTACAACCGCCGCAACGTCCTCTTCTACTTCTACGACTACGACCGGTTGCCGCCGATGCGCTCGGGGTTCAGCATGTTTCCCTTCCTTCCCGCGGTGGGCGTGGAGGTGTCTTTTTGAGCGCCCGACTCCGGGCTGGGGCGGTCGCCCTGGTCACATTGGCGGCCGGATGCGAGCTGGCCGAAGTTGCGGCTCCGAAGAGCTCGGATCTGCTGGTTGTGGAGGCGGTGATGCGGGTAGGTCAGGCGCGGCAGTACGTGCTGCTTCACCGGTCCCTGGAGGGTGATGTCGTACGCGGCGAGCCCGGCGCCATGATCGTGGTGGTCGGCCCCAACGGAGAACGAGTGTCCTTCGCGGAGGCGCCGCTCGCGGAATGCCTCTACGGAACGGTGGACGGCTGGGGGCTAGGAGCGACGCAGATCGAGGCTACCTGCTATCGCTCACCGGCGGCCGCATCCCACTTCGTGATGCCGGGTGCGGAGTATGAGCTCGAGGTGGAGACACTACGGGGAGAGATCGCCCGTGCCAGGAGCCGGGTGCCGGAGGCGGTGGACTACCGAGTACCGGCGGTGAGCGTCGATCCGCTCACACGTGTCGCCACCTGCCGTCTTTCCAACGAGCCGTTCACCCTGGTCTGGAGTCGGGCAGAGGGTGCATGGAGCTATATCGTCAGCCTGCGCCTCAGCGGCTGGGGTGACGAGCTGCGCGAGCAGGGTGTCGAGGTTCCGGATCCGCTCGAGCTCACCGGCGTCTCCGTCTCCGCCGCCGACACCACGCTGCGCTTCCCGGAGAACCTGGGGCTGTTCCAGCGTGGCGACTTCGACCAGCGGATCTTCCAGGCGCTCAATCGTGGGCTGCCGGAGGGGGCGGCGTCGACGCTCGTCGTCGTCGCGAACGACCGGAACTACACGAACGCGATCAGAGGCGGCCGCTTCAACCCGTCCGGCCAGGTCCGTGGTTCGAGTATCGTCGGCGATGCGGTCGGCGTCTTCGGCTCGGTCGCGCCCGTCACCATCCGCTCGGTGCCCCCCGCCGACGGATCACCCCTCCCGCCGTGCGGCGCCTGAGCATCGCCGTAACCCGCGACTCGACGCTACGCCGCCCCTCACTGGATCGCGAAGACGACCGACGCCACGGCGCGAACCGTCTGCTCCCCCGGGACGATCGGGGTAGGCGCGGCGGCGGGTGCGTCCATCTGCATCGATTCCCGGGCGAGCACACGGAAAACCGGCTGGACCGGCTCGGCACTGGTGCTAGCATCGAGCACCTGGCCGAGTTGCACCCCGAGCGTCGAGGCGATCGTATTCGCGGCGTTGCGCGCCTCCTCGACCGCCTCCCGCAGCGCGGCGGCCTTCGCGGCTGTCGAGTTCCGGAGCTCGAAGGAGACTCCGCTGAGCCGGTTGGCGCCGGCGGCCAGACCCGCGTCGATCAGCGCCCCGACGCCCTCCAGGTCCGCGGTCTCCACTGATACCTGGTTCGATGCGCGGTAGCCGCGGATCACCGGCGGTTCGTCCTCAGCCCCGCGCGGCGGCCGTGCATACTCCGGATAGATCGAGTAGCCGGTCGTCTCGATGTCGTCGCGGCTCACTCCGGCCTCCATCAGGGCGCCGATCACCCGATCCATCAGGTCGGCGTTCTCACCACCGGCCTCCTGCGCGGTTGCCCCCGTCGTCTCTACCGCGAACTGTACGCTCGCCATATCCGGATCGGCGCTCACTTCGCCGACCCCCGAAACCCGGATCGTTCGCTGATCGGTGACCAGCGGCGTGCCGATCTGGGCCGATGCGCCGACGGGTGCCGCGATGACGAACGCACCAACGGCTACCGTACCGATCGCTTTCAGAGTCGTATTTCTCATCGGAATCACCCTCACCCTTCGTGTATCATCGTCCTGGGGATGTTCGGAATCTCCTGCGGCTCCGCACTTCTAGCACCACCGGGCTGCAAATGATCCCGCCGCAGCCCCGGAACGACCTGGCGGGGCGGCGGGCGCCCCCCCCCCCCCCCCGCCGCAGGGGGCGCGCAGCGCCGCGGAGCAAAGATGGGATGTTGGGGTGTACTACACGGCCGGTGGGATTTCCGACGCAGAGTATGAGGGTTTGACTTGATGCTGCTAGCGCTGGCCCCCTAAGACGGGTCACGCAACAGCTGCCGGACCCGGTCGGATCCCTGTCGCGCCCCCGCCCGAGCTTGCAAAGCGGAGGCCATTTGTCGCCCTTTCTTCCAACTGCTGAACCCCCCATTGGTTACCTTTCAGCGGGCCACGTCGGCGCCGTCTGGTGATCTGGGACAGCCCTGGTACAGTTGGGACGACGGTGCCCCGACGACCTCGTACTCAACCTCCCCGGAGCGGGCATGTCGAAGGTGAAGAAGTACGCGATCCGCGAGATATTCGGGACCCTGCAGGGGGAAGGCGCCCTGGCCGGCTCGCCCGCCGTGTTCCTCCGCTTCGCCGGGTGCAACCTCGGCTACGAGGTGTGCCCCTGGTGTGATACCGATTGGGTCAAGGCAAGGCACAACCTGACGGTGGCTGAGACGGTCGAGCTGGTGGGTGCGCGGGCGAGGGAGACGTTCGGGCGGGAGATGGAAGGGTTGGTGCTGGTTGCGACCGGCGGTGAACCGAGCCTCCAGCTCGACGCCGACCTTTCCAGTGCCCTTCGGGCGCGCGGGTATCGGATCAGCATGGAGTCCAACGGGGCGCAGCCGGTCGATCGCTCGCTGGTCGACTGGCTGACGATCTCGCCGAAGCAGCCGGGTTACGCGCAGAAGGAGGGTGACGAGCTGAAGATCGTCTTCAGCGGTACGTCCGCCCCCGGCCCGGCGCCGGACGTCGACGCGGTACGCCGTCTCACCGAAGGCACGAGCTTCCGACACCACTTCCTTCAGCCGGTCGACCTTCCGGACCTCGGACCGAACTTTCACGAAACGCTGGCGGCCGTCAAACGCCTCGGTCCTCCCTGGAGGCTTTCGGTTCAGACGCACAAGGTGCTCGGGATCCCGTAACTCCGTGTCGAGCCGTTCTCAGGGCGCCGAAAACGGCAGGTCCACCACCTCCGCGGGCGCCCCGTCGCTCGATCCCACCCGTACGGTCGCGCCGGGTGAGACTTCCCGCCGCAGATAGCCGAGCGCGATCGCCCGCCCCATGAGCGGAGACTGGGTAGGGCTCGTTATCCGCCCCACCTCCTTCTCCGAGTCCGGCCTGAAGAGCGGCGTTCCGGAAGGAGGGATCGGCGCGTCCGCGAGCAGGAGACCTCGTACGTGGCGGTTCACGTGTCCGCGATGGGCGATTCTTATTACCACTTCCTGACCCGTGTAGCATCCCTTACTGAAGGAGACGGCACGGCTCATCTGGTGGGTCGCTTCGAAAGCCTCGCCCGGAAGCACCTCCTCCGACAGCTCGGCGCCGTACGAGGGTCGTCCCGCCTCGATGCGGAGCGATTCCATAGCCGCGAAGCCGACCGGCCGGGCGCCCGCACCGGCGCCACCTCGGAGCATCCCGTCCCACACCTCAGAGAGCGCCCCCGGTGCGCCGAAGAGGTCGTATCCGACCTCGCCGCCAACGTACCGCGTCCCCACCGCGGTGACGTCGAATCCCTCGACGACGCCGCGCGACACCGCGTCCTCCTCCGAGGAGGCATCGTGTGAGAAGACGCTCGATACGAGCTGATCAGCCCGGGGGCCGTAGACTCCCAGAACGCCGAAGCGCCGTTCGAGCGGCTCGAAGCGCGCGAAGAGAGGCGGCACGTACTTCTTCAGGTGCTGGGAGGTGACCGAGAGCGCAGCCAGCGGAATGTCGATGACCAGCTCCAGCTCGTCGCCCTCGCCACGCGTGAACGTCAGCAGGTCGGTGACGACGCGGCCCTTGGGAGTCAGCATCGCGGAATAGACGGCCCGCTCCCGCGAGAGCTGCGCAAGGTCGTTGGTGACCAGGCCGTTCAGCATCTTGATCGGGTCCCGCCCCCACATCCGGATCTGGGTCCGGTCGTCGCGTCGAACGATCCCGGCGTCCTCGCGAATCGCACGGTACTCCACCGCGGCATCACCGTAATGCCGGGCGACCTCGATCGCGCCGACCGTGGCGAAGCTCGCCCCCGCGATCGCCTGACGCGCGCGCAGTGGGTCGTCGCTCATGCCGACTGCTCGCTTCCCTCGCGACAGAGCTCGCGCAACCGATCCTCGGCTCCCTCCAGCTCCTTCACGAGCCGCCGAACGTCCGCCGTCGACGCCGCGTTCGGAAGCTCGAGCTTTACCTCGCCGCCCGCCCCCCGCGCGAGGTAGACGAGTGTCATCTTCCACCCGTCGACGCCGGTCCCCTTCCTGGCCACCAGATCGACGCTGTACTCCGTCCCGTCACACTCCAGCCGGTTCGCCAGACGGTGTTCCTTCCACGATGAGCTGCGCGACATCGCCATCGAAATGGCCCTCCAGATCCGAGTTGACCGAGCCTCGGGCCCCGTTGCAGGAGACCCGCAGATTCGGCATTGTTGTACCGCGCCGGCACGGCTCGTCCCGAGTTCGTGCCGGCGCCTCGAAGATAGCTCGCGTGCACGGATCGTTCAAACTCCAGAGTAATGCAGCCGACTCTTCCGATCTGGTTCCAGCGTCTGCCGCCCGAGCGCCGGCGTCGACTCGAACTGGCCGTCGCGGCCGCGACCGAGGCACGGCTCGACACGCACGCACAGCAGGCCCTCAACCTCGTTGCTGTCCTGGCGCCGAGGATGGCCTTCGACGACGCCGTCGAACGCTACATCGAGATCATGGGCCTCAACGACGATGAGGCCCAGGTCGTTCGCAACCGCACCCTCCTCGCTCTCAGCCAGGCCGGAGTCGCCGAGGAGATCGCCCGCGAACGGCCGCCGTCCAAGCGCCTCAGCTGGCGATATGCCACGCCCCTCGGTGCCGTTCGTTTCGTACGCCGCCAGCTCCGCCGAAACGCCGAGGAGGACCTCTGGATGGAGCTCTCCGCCGCTCGCGCCGAAGAAGCGCTAATCCGCACCCACGTCAAGCACGCGCTCGGTTTCATCGACCTTCTCGACGATACCTTCCCTCCTACGCGCTGCGTCTCCCTCTACCTCGAGCAGCTCGAGGTTCCCGCCTCCCGCGCCAGATCCATCTACCAGCGTACCCTCGCGCGCGTCGCCGCCGTCGAGCTTCCCAGGCTCGAGCCCCCGGTTGGCGAAGCAGCCGACGAGGACCGCCACACGCCCCGCTACCGGCCCCTCTGAACGCGCACAACTTTTGCGCCTGCAACACCTTGTAGGCACAGCCCCCTGCTGCGGGCATGCGTTCCGAAACATCTGACTGTTCGACCCTTCTTTGAAAGCTCAGCCCCTTTTTCGATCCCTGCTCCTCGGAGCGACTGCGTTCGCCGTACTGTGCGTCGCCTCGGCGTGCGCTTCCCAGGACGGTGCGGCCGGTGCGGACTTCGCCGAGTCCGAGGCCATCGCAGTGGCGGACGCTCCTCCGGAGCTCCCTATCGGCCCGGCGACCCACCTGCCCCCGAACGAGCTCGGCGAGATCATGGTCCTCGAGTACCACCGGCTCGGCGAACCCGAAGGCGAGTTCTACCGGTCCGCCGAGAACTTCCGCGCCGACCTCCAGCACCTCTACGACGCCGGTTATCGACCGATCACGGTGAGGCAGATGGTGGAAGGGGAGATCGACGTGCCGAAGGGGACTACTCCCGTCGTCTTTACGATCGACGACTCGTCACAGGGGCAGTTCTACCTGCTCGAGGACGGGACCATCGACCCCAGCTCGATGGTCGGAATGTGGGACGCGTTCCGGCGTGAGAATCCGGGCTGGGATGGTGGGGCCACGTGGTGCGTCCTCCCCGCCGCGGACTATCCCTCGAACTTCTTCGGTGAGAAGCCGAGGACCGAAGTGCCGGGTGAGGAGAGGGAGCGGAGGATCCAGTGGAAGATCGACTATCTCGTCGAGACCGGTCACGAGATCTGCAACCACACGCTCTACCATGCACGGCTCGATCGTGCGGTGAGCGAGCTCCAGGTTCAGGAGTGGATCGGACGCGGGCGGGATTCCATCCACGTGTACCTGCCGGACGATTACAGGATCACGACGCTCGCTCTTCCGTTGGGCATGTGGCCTCAGAACCGTGAGCTCGCGAAGCGAGGCGTTCATGCCGGCCGTGAGTACAGGCACGACGCGATACTCGAGGTCACGGGCGGCCCGAGCGAGTCGCCGTTCGACGTGGAATTCGATCCGCATTCGATCCCGCGAGTGATCGTAACGCCCGGCGCGCTGACGCGGAACCTCGAGAGGTACGCCAACGACAGTTCCCTGCGGTATATTTCGGATGGGATGACCGGAACGATCACGGTGCCGGCGGGATCGGTCGATCGAGTGAATCGAGAGCGCTGGCCCGCTCTGGAGGTGAGGACCGACGAAAGCACGTCGGACGCGGGCTGAGTGAAGGGGAGCGGGATGAAACGAAAGGGGGG
>JBBDRR010000230.1:0-2550 GCA_040905395.1 Gemmatimonadota bacterium | reverse complement strand
GATGAACGCCGCGGCCCTTTCGTTGACCGGTGAGCCGTCGTCTCAGGCCTCGCGCTTCGCCTCGGCCTCAGCGGGAGCGGCTGGTGCTGCCTGGGCCGGCTGCGCCGGCTGCTGCTGGGGAGCCTGCACCTGTGCAGGGGGCTGGCCGGACTGGATCGACGTATCGTCGAGACCATTGAGCGAGCGCTTGAAGTCGCGAATTCCACGGCCCATCCCGGAAGCGAGCTCTGGGAGTCGCTTCGCGCCGAAGAGGAGCAGAAGCACCGCGAAGATCAGAACCATCTCGCCGAAGCCTAGTCCACCAATGGGCATGACGCCTCCTTTGAATTCACGAGGGTTGGATGCGCGAGGAACCACGGCTCACCGGGACATTTCGAGTCCTCGGGACATCAGCGGCGGATCCGGCGTTACCGCAGCCGGTGACGCGACCTTAACTATAGCTACGCCAGCCGGATAGAACAACGGGGCCGGCCCCCATGAGTCGGGCCGGGCGGCGAGAGCGTCGATACACCCTGCCCCGGGAGAAGTTTCGCGAAGGCCTGCGCCGTCACGCCTGGAGGCGCTCGATCGCCGCTCGGACGTCGTCCGGGAGCGGCGTCTTCTGGCGGGCGTCGTAGTCGAACGACACGACGATGGCAGAGCCTTCGGCGCCGACGGCGCCCGCCGTCTCGCTCACCAGTCGATGCTCCATCAGCACGCGGTCTGGAAGGATCTCGGTCACTCGCACCCCGGTCCATGCCGTGTCGGGATAGGTCAGCGGGAGCCGGAAGCGCGCGCTGACGGAATGCATGATCGGACCGATTCCATCTCGACGCTCCCTGTCGCCGAAGCCGACCCGCGTGAGGTAGTCGATCCTGGAGTTTTCGAAGTAGCGGAAGAAGACCGTATGGTTGACGTGCCCGAACGCGTCCATCTCGCCCCACACCACGGGATTGGTGACGATCACGGGATAGCCGTCCAGGTGCCGTGCAACACGCTCATCCATCGTTGTCCCCTCGACTCGTGGTGCGAGCCCCGGCCGCGGCGGCCGCTCCGGCGCCGGCGGCGCGGCCCGTCGCCCAGGCCCACGCAAAGTTGTACCCACCGATCGGCCCGAACGCATCGAGAAGCTCCCCGCAGAGAAACAGACCTGGATGCGATCGCGATTCCAGAGTGGCCGGATCAACCGCTCCGAGGGCGACGCCGCCACCGGTGACCTCCGCCTTTCGATATCCCTCGTCACCCGTCCAGGGAAGCGGATAGGAGCTGAGGGTCTGCACCAGCCTCGCCCGCTCGTCCCGCTTGAGCTGCGCCAGCACCCGCCGGCCGTCCACCCCGGCCTCCGCTACGAGCCTGTCGGCGAGTCTCGTCGGTAGGTGGCGCCGCACCAGAGTCACCACCGTCGCCCCGCCGCCCTCGGAGAATAGCTCTTCCCACCGGGCGGCGCTCAGCTCGCCCCAGCAAACCTCTATCCGCTGCCGGTCTCTACCCTCGATCACCGAGAGCACCGCCAGATGAGAGATGTCCAGGACAGCCGGCCCACTGTATCCCCGATGCGTGAAGAGGAACCCTCCCTTCGTCCCGAACACGCCACCCCGAGTCTTCGCGGAGAGCGCGACAGGCAGCGAGACACCCGCGAGCTCCGCATGCACCGGCGGCGCGGCCGTGAGCGGCGTGAGCGCCGGATACGTCGGATGCACCGGATGGCCCAGGTCGGCGAGGATCCGTAGACCGGCACCGTCGCTGCCGGTCTGCGGTACGCTCAGGCCACCCGTTGCGAAGACGATCGCCGGCGCCACCCACTCGCCCGACCCACTTATGACCCGCCAGCCCTCGGGCGCCGCCGAAACGACGTCGTCGACCCGGGCACCGAATATCACCTGCACGCCGAGCTCGGCCGCCCGCCACAGCAGCGCCTCCCGAACGTCCCGAGCACGGTTCGACGCCGGGAACAGCTTGCCCGAATCTGCTTCCAGTGCCAGCGGCACGGCCAGCACTTCCTCGAAATAACGGCGCTGCTCCTCCAACGGCCACGACAGAAGCATCTTTTTCAGACTGTTCGGCGACGAGGCGGTGACGTACTGGCGGTGATCGAGCTTCGACGGAAGCACGTTGCACCTGCCACCACCGCTGATCAGGATCTTCTTTCCTCCACCCGCGGTGCTCTCCAGCAGCTTCGTCTCGGCACCCCGCTCCGCCGCCGATATCGCAGCCATCAGACCCGCCGCTCCCGCGCCGATCACGATCACTTTCCGGTCGCTCGATCCCACCGTGTACTGGCCTCCCTCCTCGAGTCCCCGATGCTGCGGCAGCGCATATCTGCGCCCCGCCGGCGATCATCGCAAGCGCATGTATCCAACGCTTGACTCGCCGGAAACGTTCGTGTAATATAGTCGGCTCCCGCCGCGCTGAGCGGATGGCGGCGGCGAATGGGCTAAATTCTGTTTTAACGTTGTATTACGGGCCTCCTCGGAAACGTTAGATTCCGCGGCCGGGTTGACGGGACCGGGAAGGGCAGGTAAGTTAGAGGGCTCCATTCGAAGCGGCCTCGTGCCGCGGAGGGGTGGGGGG
>JBBDRR010000229.1:0-16433 GCA_040905395.1 Gemmatimonadota bacterium | reverse complement strand
CCGATAGCCGATAGCCGATAGCCGATAGCCGCATCCATGTGGTCCCCAGGCGATACACCCGAGGAACGAGCTGCGCGACAGGAGGCCTACGAACGCCTGCTGGCCGCGGCGCGGCGTGCCGGACTCTCGCTCGACCGTCTCCACGACGCCCTCGGTCAGGTCACCCGCAACGAGGCCGAGACGCGGCGCTTCCTCTCCGAAGAGGTCTACGACGTCCCCGACGATCTCCTCGATGACCTCGTTCGCATCCGCCTCTCCGAGCTGAGCGCCCCGGACGAGAGCTAGCCTCGGCGGCCTACGAAAAAAGGCGGCCGAGAACCGCTTCTCGCCCGCCCTACGACGCGCTGCCCCTCAAACCGCCCCCTCGTAGCTGATAGCCGATAGCTGATAGCTGATAGCCTCGTCACGCACTCCTGGCGAGCTCTTCCGTCGCCAGCCACCGATCGATGTCGGCGGCGGCGTCCCGGCCTTCGCGGATCGCCCACACGATCAGCGATGCGCCCCGCTGTGCATCGCCCACCGCCCAGACGCCCTCGACGCTGGTGCGATAGGACGCATCGGCGAAGAGGTTGCCGCGCGCGTCGAGGGCCAGTTCCGACGAGTCGATCATCGCGCTCCGGTTCGGACCCACGAAACCGATGGCCAGCAGCACCAGATCCACCTCCACCTCGAACTCCGTGCCGGGGATAGGCACGATCCTCGACCGCGTTCCGGGAACCCGCTCGACCTCGACACGCACCGCGTGCAGCTTCGCGACGCGTCCGCGAGCGTCGCCCGAGAAACCGGTGACGACGACACTCCACTCGCGCTCCCCGCCCTCCTCGTGTGCGTGCGACTCCATCAGCTTCAGCGGCCAGTACGGCCACGGGGTCGCCTCGTCGCGCTCCTCTCCCGGTTCCGGATAGAGGATGAATTGCGATACGCTCTCGGCACCCTGCCGGTGTGCGGTGCCGAGGCAATCCGAAGCGGTGTCGCCGCCTCCGATGATCACGACCCGCTTCCCCGCCGCGTCGATCCGCTGCGGCTCCGGAATCTCGTCCCCCGCCACGACGCGGTTCTGCTGGGTGAGGTATTCCATCGCGTAATGGACACCACCGAGATCCGCGCCTGAAACCGTCATCGGTCGCACCGCCTCCGCTCCGATCGCCAGGCAGACTGCGTCGAAGTTTCGCCGCAGATCCGCCAGCGGGAGATCTTCCCCGATCGTGACGCCGGTATGAAACCGCACCCCCTCCGCCTCCATCTGCTGGAGACGGCGGTCGATCAGCCACTTCTCCATCTTGAAGTCCGGGATACCGTAGCGGAGAAGCCCCCCGAGCCGATCCATCTTCTCGAACACCGTGACACCATGGCCGGAGCGCCGCAGGTTCTGCGCGGCGGTGAGCCCCGCCGGTCCGGAGCCGACGACCGCCACCCGCCTGCCGGTCTCGGCGGCGGGCGGGCGCGGCTGCACCCAGCCTTCGTCGAAGCCACGCTCGACGATGCTGAATTCGATGCTCTTGATGGTGACGGGCTCGTCGATGATTCCGAGAACGCACGCCTGCTCGCATGGCGCGGGGCAGAGCTTTCCGGTGAATTCGGGAAAGTTGTTCGTCGAATGGAGGGACAGCAGCGCATCGAGCCAGCGGTCCTCACGGACCAGCTCGTTCCAGTCGGGAATCAGGTTCTGCACCGGACAGCCGGTATCCGCCTGGCAGAAGGGGACGCCGCAATCCATGCATCGCGCCGCCTGACCCTGCAACGTGAAGATCGGCAGCGACCTGTACAGATCCTTCCAGTCGTTCTTCCGTTCGGCTGGCGACCGCTTTGGAATGTCGATCCTGGGGAGCGAGACGAAGGCCTTCGGGTCAGCCATTCGCGACGGCTTCGAGTCGAGCCTCGCTCTTCGCCCGCTTCTTCGCCAGGGAGCGCTCCTCCATCACGCGCTTGTACTCGATCGGTATGACCTTGACGAACTTCGGGAGGAGCGTGTCGAAGCGGTCCATGATCCGCGCGCCGAGCTCGCTACCCGTGTAGGTCACGTGCCGCTCGATGAGCGACCGGAGAAGCTCACGGTCGTTCGATGATTCGACCGCTTCGAGCAGAACCATGCTCGTGTTGCATCCCCTCTCGAAGTCGCCGTCCCGGTCGAGCACGTAAGCGACTCCGCCGCTCATCCCGGCGGCGAAGTTGCGGCCGCTGCGGCCGAGGACGACGACTGTTCCACCCGTCATGTACTCGCAGCCGTGGTCGCCGACGCCCTCCACCACGGCCGTCGCGCCGGAGTTGCGGACGGCGAAGCGCTCGCCGGCGAGGCCGCGAAGGAATACCTCGCCGCTCGTCGCGCCGTACAGCGCCACATTGCCGATGAGGATCGTCTCCTCCGGCACGAAGTTCGACTCCTTGGGCGGGAACACGACGATCCGACCGCCGGAGAGGCCCTTCCCCATGTAATCGTTCGCCTCGCCCTCCAGGCGGAACGAGACCCCCTTCACCACGAATGCGCCGAAGCTCTGACCCGCCGATCCCGTGAAGTTGAAGCGGATCGTGTCGTCAGCGAGCCCGGCGGCCCCGTAGCGGAGGGCGACCTCGCCCGAGAGCATCGCACCGACCGTGCGGTGAATGTTGCGGATCGGCAGCTCGTGACGGACGCGCTCCGCCCGCTCCAGCGCCGGCTGTGCCAGGCGGATCAACTCGTGGTCGAGCGAATCGTCGGTATCACCCGTATACGGCTGCTCGTACGCGAGCGTCGGGTTGCTCGATATCTCGGGAATGTGGACGATCGGCGTCAGGTCCACGCGGCTCGCCTTCCAGTGGTCCAGCTTGATGGGCCTGAGGCGGTCACTGCGGCCGATCATCTCCTGCACGGAGCGGAAGCCGAGCTCGGCCATGATCTGACGTACCTCCTCGGCGACGAAGAAGAAGTAATTGATCACATGCTCGGGCTGGCCCGTGAACTTCTTGCGCAGCTCCGGGTCCTGCGTCGCCACCCCGACGGGGCAGGTGTTCAGGTGGCACTTCCGCATCATGATGCATCCCTCGACGATCAGCGGAGCCGTCGAGAAGCCGAACTCATCGGCCCCGAGGAGCGCTGCCATCACGACGTCCCGGCCCGTCCTCAGCTGTCCGTCCGTCTGCACGCGCACACGCCCGCGCAGGCCGTTCAGAACCAGCGTCTGCTGGGTCTCCGCGAGCCCCATCTCCCACGGGATCCCCGCGCGTTTGATCGACGAGATGGGCGAGGCGCCCGTGCCGCCGCCGTTTCCGGAGATCACGATCAGGTCCGCGTGCGCCTTGGCAACGCCCGCGGCGACGGTTCCCACGCCGACTTCGGATACCAGCTTCACCGAGACGAAGGCGCGCGGGTTGACCGTCTTCAGGTCGTAGATCAGCTGCGCCAGGTCCTCGATCGAGTAGATGTCGTGGTGCGGCGGCGGCGAGATCAGCGGCACGCCGGGCGTCGAGTGACGGGTCCGAGCGATCGTCTCGTCCACCTTGTGGCCGGGAAGCTGCCCACCTTCGCCCGGCTTCGCGCCCTGCGCCATCTTGATCTGCAGCTCCGCCGCATTGACCAGGTAGTGCGTGGTAACTCCGAAGCGGCCAGAGGCGATCTGCTTGATCGCGCTGTTCCGCTCGGTGAAGAAGCGGCCTGGATCCTCGCCCCCTTCGCCACTGTTGCTGCGGCCTCCCAGCCGGTTCATCGCCACCGCGAGCGTCTGATGCGCCTCGATGCTGAGCGCGCCGAACGACATGGCTCCAGTGGTGAAACGCTTCACGATCTCCGTCGCCGGCTCCACCTCGTCCAGCGGGACCGGGTTGCCGGGGGAGAGCTCGAAGAGCCCCCGCAGGTTGAACCGCGCGTGCTCGTCGTTCGCGATCCGCGTGTACTCCTCGTACGTCTTCGGATCGTTCTTCTTCGTCGCTTCCTGCAGCTTCGCGATCACCATCGGGCTCCAGTGGTGATGCTCGCCCTGGCTCCGATAGTGGTACTCGCCGCCCGGCGGCAGATGTTCGATCGGATGGTGCTTCTGGAACGCCAGGCCGTGCCGGCGGATGGTCTCCTCGGCGATCTCCGCGATGCCGGCCCCGCCGATCCGCGAGGCCGTCCCGGTGAAGTACCGGTCGACGAACTCTCCATCCAGTCCGAGCGCCTCGAAGATCTGCGCACCGGTGTAACTCTGCAGCGTCGAGATCCCCATCTTCGAGAAGATCTTCAACAGCCCGCGGCCGATCGCCTCGATGTAGTTCTCCAGTACCCGCGACAAATTTTCGCCCGGGAAATCGCCGCGACCGTGCATCTGCTCGATCGTCTCGTAGGCGAGATACGGGTGGATCGCTTCCACACCGTAACCGACGAGAAGGGCGAAGTGGTTCACCTCCCGCGCCTCCGACGTGTCGACGACGAGGCTCGTCCGGGTGCGGAGCCGCTCCCGGATCAGGTGGTGGTGAACGGCCGAGCACGCGAGCAGCGCCGGAATCGGCGCGTGCCCGACGTCGCTGCCTCGGTCGCTGAGGATCAGGATCCCCGCACCTCGCCGCACCGCGCCGGCCGCCTCGGCGCACAGTCGCTCCAGCGCGCGCGCCATCTCCGGCGGTCCCTCGGCGACGTCGAACAGCGTCGAAAGCGTCTCGGTTCGGAAGCGTCCGCTCGCTATGGCCGACAGCTTCGTGAACTCGGACGTGGTCAGGACGGGCCGATCGATATGCAACTGCTGCGCGTGCTCCGGCGTCTCGTCGAAGAGGTTCGCACGCGGTCCCAGCCGGTTCGTAAGCGACATCACGAGCGCCTCGCGGATCGGATCGATCGGCGGGTTCGTCACCTGCGCGAAGAGCTGCGCGAAGTAGTTGAACAGCAGCTGCGGATGATCCGACAGCACCGCGAGCGGAGTGTCCGTCCCCATCGAGCCGACGGCTTCCTTCCCCTGCGACGCCATCGGCGCGATCACCATCTTCAGCTCTTCCGCCGTATAGCCGACTGCTTCCTGCCGTTCCCGCAGCGGTAGTGACTGCTCCGGCAGCGGCGACTCCGGCGCCGCGAGATCGGCGAGCGTGAAGCGGTGACTCTCGACCCACTCCGAATACGGCTTCCGCGACGCCATCCTGGACTTGATCGTCGCGTCGTCCAGGATCTCACCGGCCTCGGTATCGACGACCAGCATCTTGCCCGGCGCCAGCCGGCCCTTCGTCCGGATCTCTGCGGGGTCGAAGTCCAGCACGCCCGCCTCGGACGCCAGGACGATGCGATCGTCGTGGGTCACCATGTAGCGTGCCGGCCGCAGCCCGTTTCGATCGAGCGTGGCGCCGACATAGCGGCCGTCGGTGAACGACACCGCCGCCGGACCGTCCCACGGCTCCATGATCGCCGCATGGTACTCGTAGAAACCCCGCACCTCATCGTCCAGATCGGGGTTCGACTCCCACGCTTCGGGGATCGTCATCATCACCGCGTGCGGCAGCGACCGCCCGCCCATCACCAGGAACTCCAGCACGTTGTCCAACGAGGCGGAGTCGCTCTGGCCTTCGGGGATCACCGGGAAGAGCTGGGTGAGGTCCTCGCCGAACACGTTCGACGACAGCGCCCCTTCGCGAACCCTCATCCAGTTGAGGTTCCCGCGCAGCGCGTTGATCTCCCCGTTGTGACACAGATACCGGTACGGGTGCGCGCGCGCCCACGTGGGGAAGGTGTTCGTCGAGAAGCGCGAATGGATGAGAGCGATCGCGCTCTTCACACGCTCGTCCGCCAGCTCCGGATAGAATCCCGTGATCTGATCCGGGATCAGCAACCCCTTGTAGACGATCGTCCGAGACGAGAGGCTCGAAATGTAGAAGTGCCCCGCTCCGGGCATGTCGGCGTTCGCGATCGCGTTCTCCAGCCGCCGCCGATAGAAATAGAGCTTCCGCTCGAACAAGTCGGGCGAGAGATCGCCGCGCGCGATGAAGAACTGGCGAACGACCGGCAGCGTCGTCCGTGCCTCGCGGCCGACGGCCTCGGGGTTCGTAGGGACCGTCCTCCAGCCGATGAACGCATCCGGCCGCGCCGCCACCTTCCGCTCGACCTCCCGCTCGCACGCAGCCCGCTGCTCCTCGTCCTCCGGCAGGAAGACCATTCCCACGCCGTAGTCGCCCGGCGGCGGCAGCGTGAATCCCTCCTCGAGGCACACGTCCGCGAGCAGATCGTGCGGAATCTGCAGCAGGATGCCGGCACCGTCGCCACTGTTCGGATCGCTCCCCGCCGCGCCTCGATGCGTCAGGTTGACCAGAATCTCCAGACCCTGTTGCACGATCCCGTGAGACTTCTCACCACGGACGTGTGCGATGAACCCGAAACCGCACGCATCGCGCTCGTTCCGCGGGTCGTACAGACCCTGCTTCCCGGGAAGTCCGGCAGGTATATGGTGCTTCGGCATGAGGGTCAGCTTCGTATGCGGGGGCTACAAAAAAAGCCTCTCGGATCTCTCCGAGAGGCTGCCTGCCAGCAGGTTAGTTTCCGCTACCCGTGCGCTGCCAGCATACAGCCTATCGGCGGTACGACATTGATCTTCGGCTTCTCTACGAGAATTCGGATGGTGGTCCCGGTATTCACGTCAACGAGCTCGCGTTTCGCGTGCGTTGGTCTGTGTGCATCTCTTCTCGGGAGAGAATAACTATCTTCACCAAGTGTTAATTTCCCGCCCGAGGCGTGTCAAGTGCAGCTGCAGGTGGTCCGGAGCCCGTGCGCAAGGCCGGTGCCCGAAGGAGATCGGGTACCGGATGAGATTTCATTCTTCGCCAGACGGCCACTCGTTTCGGCGCGCCCTTACGATTGGATCGCTGAACGATACCGCTTGGGCGCGCTGCAAACAAGGGGGAAACCAAGCTCGGGCGACACTGGGGGCGCGGCTTCCACTGTGCCGGGGTGGCCAATAATTGGCATCTTCGAACGCTCACACGCTCAGCTCCCCGTGGTGGTGCAGGAGTAGGCGCGCTTCTTGACTCGGGGCAGAGGCGGGGGCACGCTGTCCTCAACGGGCGTTCGCCCGACCGTTCATCGCCCGAGCGCCCACGATCGCAGCGGCACGTCCGTCGCCCGGCTGCGCCGCTCGTCGAGCCAGAAGCCGGAATGTCAGCAATCGCTCAACTACCCTGGTGGGCCCTCCTCCTCATGGCGGTGGGCCTTCTCGCGCTGGGCACGCTCGTCCTCAACCTCTTCTCCTCCATCGGAGAGCGGCCGTCCGACGCGGACCAGGTCGGTTCCTGCCGCCTCGATTCGATCGATTTCCTCCTCGCGCTCGCCGGCGTGATCAATGCGCCGCTCCACCGGGGGGGCACCGCACGCCTTCTGAACAACGGGGACGAGTTCTTTCCCGCGATGCTCGAGGCGATCTCCAAGGCCGAGCGGTCGATCAACTTCACGACGTACATCTGGCAGGACGGCCGGGTGTCGGACGACTTCTTCGATGCTCTGACCGAACGTGCGCGGGCCGGCGTCGAGGTGCGCGTCCTCGTCGATGGGTTCGGCGCGATGCGCGCGCCGAACTCCCTCATAGACGCACTGCGCGAGGCGGGGGGCCGGTGGGAGTACTTCAACCGGCCGACCTTCGGGAAGCTCACGCGGATTCACCGGCGGACGCACAGGCGGGCGCTGCTGATCGACGGCCTGACGGGTTTCACCGGCGGCGCTGCCGTCCTGGACAAGTGGCTCGGAAGCGCACAGGATGCCGAGCACTGGCGGGACTGCATGGTCGAGGTCCGCGGCCGCCTCGCGCTGAGCCTTCAGTCCGCATTCACCCAGCTCTGGGCACACACCACGGGGGAGCTGATTTCGGGAGAGGACTTCTACCCTCTCCACGCGCACGACGCCGAGCACCTGGGCGAGGGCGAGTACATCAGCCGCCACGTCAACGTCATCAGCTCGCCCTCCTCGCAGGCGCACCCGATGCGCCACGTCTTCTGGTTCTCCATCCGGTCGGCGCGCGAGAGGGTGTTCATCACGAATCCCTACTTCGTTCCCGACGACATTCTGGCCGAAGTGCTTCGCGAGCGCGCCGCCGATGGCGTCGATATCCGCATCCTGCTCCCCGGCGACGAGATCGATCTTCCCCTCATTCGCTGGGCGAGTCAGAGCTACTACGACGCGCTGTTGGAGGCGGGGGTTCGCATCTACGAGTACCAGCCCACGATGATCCATCAGAAGCTTCTCGTCGCCGACGGCATCTGGTCGCTGGTCGGCTCGGTCAACATGGACGTCCGCTCGAAGGAGCTGAACCAGGAGAACGCCCTCGGCCTCCTCGATCCCGGCTTCGCGCAGCAGGTCGAGGAAACCTTCTTCGCCGACCTCGAGAACGCCGTCGAGATCGACCTCGCCACCTGGCGCCGCCGTCCGGCCTACAGGCGAGTGGTGGAGCGGTTCTTTCGCTTGTTCGAGGAGCAGTTTTGAAGGAAGCTATCGGCTATCGGCTATCAGCTATCGGCTTGAAACGGCCGGTACTCGGTGATCGGTGCCGATAGCCGATAGCCTCCTCCGGAACACTTCCTGCACCCCCCGACCGCTGCCAAATCGGTCCGAAAATCCATTCCAGAGAACGTCGAGGAGTCGATGCCGAGCGATGACACGCTTTGGTACAAGGATGCGGTATTCTATGAGCTTCACGTAAAGGCGTTTCAGGACGGTCAGAACGACGGAATCGGGGATTTCCGTGGGCTCATGACTCGCCTCGACTACTTGCAGGACATGGGGGTCGACTGTATCTGGCTGCTCCCCTTCTATCCGTCCCCCCTTCGCGACGACGGGTACGACATCGCGGATCCGTACGGAGTCCATCCGAACTACGGCGGCATCGACGACGTCCAGGCGTTTCTGGACGAGGCGCACCGGCGCGGTATGCGGGTGATTGCGGACCTCGTCCTGAACCACACCTCCGACCAGTGCGCGTGGTTCCAGCGTGCCCGCCGCTCGCCGAAGGGATCTCCAGAACGGGACTGGTACGTCTGGAGTGACACGGACGAGAAGTATCAGGATGCCCGGATCATCTTCACCGACACCGAACCCTCCAACTGGACGTGGGACCCGGTCGCCCAGCAGTACTACTGGCACCGCTTCTTCGCCCATCAGCCCGATCTGAACTGGGACAATCCGGATGTGAAGGAGACGATGTTCCAGGTGATGGAGTACTGGTTGGAGCGTGGCCTGGACGGCTTCCGGGCGGACGCCGTGCCGTACCTCATCGAGCGCGAGGGGACGATCTGTGAGAACCTCGAGGAGACGCACGACATCCTGAAGGAGTTTCGGACCAGGATCGGCTCGAAGTTTCCGGGACGGATCCTGCTCGCCGAGGCGAACCAGTGGCCCGACGACGTCCGGCCGTATTTCGGGGACGGTGACGAGTTCCACATGGCGTTCCACTTCCCGTTGATGCCCCGGATCTTCATGGCCGTCCGCCAGGGGATCCGGGCGCCCATCGTGGAGATCATCGAACGAACCCCCACGATCCCGGACGATTGCCAGTGGTGCATGTTCCTCCGCAACCACGACGAGCTCACGCTCGAGATGGTGACCGACGAGGAGCGCGACTACATGTACCGGGAGTATGCCGCCGATCCACGCATGCGGCTGAACCTGGGCATCCGCCGGCGCCTGGCTCCCCTGATGGAGAACGATCGGCGGAAAATCGAGCTGCTGAACTCGATTCTCTTCACCATGCCCGGTACGCCGATCATCTACTACGGCGACGAGATCGGGATGGGCGACAACATCTATCTCGGTGACCGGGACGGTGTTCGCACTCCGATGCAGTGGTCGCCAGATCGCAACGGCGGCTTCTCGAGCGCCGAACCGCAACGGCTCTACCTGCCCGTCCTCACCGATTCGATCTACGGGTTCCAATCGGTGAACGTGGAGGCGCAGCAGCGCTCCCCCTTCTCATTGCTCAACTGGATGAAGCGGCTGATCCAGGTGAGGAAGGCGCATCGAGCGTTCGGTCGAGGATCGATCGAGTTCCTCTCCCCCGAGAACCAGCATGTGCTGGCATATCTGCGTGAGCACGATGGCGACGTGATCCTGGTGGTGAACAACCTCTCGGGCAGCGCCCAGCCGGTAAAGCTGGATCTGGGACGGTTCGCGGGGTGCGTCCCCGTCGAGCTGCTCGGTCACACCGAATTTCTTCCCATCGAGGAAGCGCCCTACGCGCTCACCTTGAGTCCGTACGGCTTCTTCTGGTTCGCCATCCGCCGGCCGTCCGCAGAGCGAGGGGATATGGACGACGCGCAGATCGCCGAGCTCGTCCGGGAGTGGGGCGAGCAGGATGCGACGCTGATCTCGAGCTCCGCTGCCGTGGCAGGGCTTCTGGCCGAGCTGTCCCGCGATTGGCTCCAGCAGCAGCGGTGGTTCCGGAGCAAGGCGCGTGATATCACCGCTGTGGAGCACCTGGACCACGCGAGCCTGACGCCCGCACGCGCCGCGCACGTCCTGCTCGAGATCATCCGCGTACGGTACGATGAAGGGCCGCCAGAGCACTACCTCCTGCCGCTCAGCCTCAGGCCACCGCTCCGGGCGGACACCGAGCCGATCGCCGTCCTCACCGTCTCGACGGCACATCGGGAAGTTTCACTGTACGAGGCGCTCAACGATCCGCACGCCTCGCGGGCGTTCCTCGATCTCGTGGAGCGTCGGGCCGAGATCGAGGCCGGTGCGGGCACGTTCCATGGGCGCCAGACCGGCGCGTGGTCGGCGCTCGAGGGTAGTGCCGAACCAGTGCGCCGCATCTTCGGCGAGCAGAGCAACACCTCGGTCGTCTTCGGCGAGCGGGCGATCATGAAGGTATTCAGGAAGCTGGAGGCGGGAACGAATCCGGACATCGAGATCTCCAGATTCCTGGTGGATCACACCGATTTCGCGGCGATCCCCGCGCTGGCCGGCTGGATCGACTACGTCGCCGACGACGGCCTCAGTACGTCCATCGCCGGCATCTATCGCTACATTCCCAACGGCGGCGAGGCGTGGAGCTACACACTCACCCGTCTGGACCGATTCTTCAACGCGGCGAGCCGCAGCGCCGCCGATCCTTATTCGTCTTCCGGGCAGGCCTCCCTCCGTCGAATGGCGGGCGACTTCTTCCAGGTCGCCGCGGCGCTCGGAAGGGTGACGGGCGAGCTGCACGTCGCCCTCGCTTCCGCCGGTCCCGAGCACCCCGACTTCGTGGCGGAGCCGATCGGCGACGACGACGTGCAGCAATGGATCGACGCCTCCCAGCGCGATGCCATCACGGTGCTGGAGGACGTCGGTCGCCGTCTGGACGCCATCCCCGGCTCCTTCCCCGCCGGAATCCACAACGACCTCGCGGCTGTGATCCGGGACGCTCCGGACCTGCGACAGACGATGGAGGACCTCTGGCTGCTCGCCGAGATCGGGGCTCGGAAGCTGCGCACGCACGGTGACTACCATCTCGGCCAGGTCCTCCACGCGAAGGATCCGCAGCGTACCGGCGGCGAGTGGGTCATCCTGGATTTCGAGGGCGAACCGGCTCGCCCGCTCGAGGAGCGACGCCAGAAGCACTGCCCGCTTCGTGACGTCGCCGGGATGCTGCGGTCGTTCAGCTACGCCGTCCAGATGGGGATCCGCAACTTCCAGACGGACGACTTCATGGTCCGGAACGCGCTCCGCACCTGGGGTGCCGCCTGGGAGACATCGGTGCGAAAGGCCTTCCTCGACGGATACCGAGATGCTGTCGATGGAGCGGCATTCGTACCCGACGATGGAGAGGCGTTCGATCGAATTCTGGCCGTATTCGAGCTGGAGAAGGCGCTGTACGAGCTCGGCTACGAGATGAACAACCGGCCGGATTGGATCTGGGTGCCGGTGGCGGGAATCCTCTCGATCCGGGGCAGGGCTTCTTGAATCCGCCGCTCATCTACAACCTGTTTCAGCGGCTCGTCGGACCCACCGATCGCTGGACCGACCACGCGGTCCGCGCGAAGGAGATGGAATTCAACTGGCTCTACATCAATCCCTGGCATTATCCGGGCTTCTCCGGCAGCCTCTACGCGCCCAAGGAATTTCGGCGCTTGAACCCGCTGTACCTGCCCGCCGGCGTCGATCCGGGATCGCTGGAGCCGCTGCGTGACTTTCTCGCCGCGATGCGAGAGCTGGGGCTGCCGGTGATGATGGACCTCGTCATCAACCATACGTCGAAGGACTCCCCGCTGGTGGACGAGCACCCGGAATGGTACGTCCGCGACTCGCGCGGAGACGTGGTCAGCCCATCCGTCACCGACCCGGACGACCCCTCGAAGGTCACGGTCTGGGGCGATCTCGCCGAGATCGACAATGCGGGATCACCCGACCGGGAGCGCCTCTGGGCGTACTGGCAGGACCTGGTGCGCGATTCGCTCGATCTCGGTTTCGCGGGCTTCCGATGCGATGCGGCGTATATGGTTCCCGCGGAGCTCTGGCGGAGGCTCATCGACGACGCCCGCGCAATCGATCCGGGGGTCCGCTTCTTCGCCGAGACCCTCGGGGCCGCTGCCGACGCTGTGGTCGCGCTGAAGGAGGCCGGTTTCGATTACTTCTTCAACTCGAGCAAGTGGTGGAACTTCCGTGAGCCGTGGGCGCTAGAGCAGCACGAGCGGTTCGGAAGGATCGCTCCATCCGTGAGCTTTCCGGAGACGCACGACACGCCGAGGCTCGCCGGCGAGACCGACGGGGACGACGCGGTTCAGCGGCAACGCTATGCCTTTGCGGCGGCTTTCTCCGCGGGGGTCATGATGCCGATCGGCTACGAGTTCGGATTCCGCAAGCAGGTCGACGTCGTGGAAACCATGCCGTCGGACTGGGAACGCAAGCACCTGGACCTGCGGCCGTTCGTGACCCGAGTGAACCGGCTCAAGCTCCGCCATCCGCTGCTTCACGGCGAGGGTGCGCTGAGCGCACCGGTAGGTCTCGATCCGCCCGTCCTGGTTCTCGAACGCCGACCTCGCGAGGGCGGCGCGGCAGGATTGATCGTCGTCAACCAGGATACGGGAGGCGTACGGCACGTCGATCTCGTCGAGTCGACCGCCGACCCCTCGCGGCTGCGGCTCTTCCGGATCTGCCGCGACGACGCTCCGGTGGAGGGCGAGACCGTTCCCGACTCGCTTTCCCTCGCTCGGGCCGAGGTCGTCTACCTCCTTCCTCAGTGACCCGCCGCCGAGACAGCTTCGACCCGTGGCCCAAACCTTAGAATTCAGTGGGCGGTCCAGCGGTGTGCTCCTGCACCCGACGTCCCTCCCCGGACCAGGTGTCGGCGATCTGGGCCCTTCGGCGCGGCGCTTCGTCGACTGGCTCGTCGACGCGGGACAGAGCTGCTGGCAGATCCTGCCTCTCGTCCCCGTGGATTCAGGCGGATCGCCCTACAACGGACTCTCCGCGCTGGCGGGGAACCCACTATTGCTTTCACCACGACTCCTCGCGGACGAGGGGCTGCTCGAGCCGGACGAGGCCGAGAAGGAGGACGGTTTTCCGAACGACACCGTCGACTTCGCGGCGGTTCTCGCGTGGAAGGACGCGCTGCTTCGCACCGCATATCGGCGGCTCTTGGAAGGGAGGGTGCCCCACCTCCTGGCGCCGTTCGACGAGTTCCGCGAGGAGAACGAGAGCTGGCTCTCGGATTACTCGCTCTTCCGGGCCGTACGCGATCACCACGCAGGTGCGTCGTGGCTGGAATGGCCGGAGGATATCAGATCCCGTCAGCCCGAGGCACTGGAGCGCTGGAAGCAACTGCTCTCCTGGGAGGTCGATCGTTACGCCTTTCAACAGTATCTGTTTCATCGGCAGTGGCGGGCGCTCCACGAATACGCGAACGATCGCGGCATCCGGATCATCGGCGACCTGCCCATCTTCGTCGCGCACGACAGTGCCGACGTCTGGGCCAACCCCGGGATCTTTCAGCTCGACGGGAACGGTCGGCCGACCGTCGTGGCGGGGGTTCCGCCCGATTACTTCAGCGCCACCGGCCAGCGTTGGGGCAACCCACTCTACCGGTGGGATGTCCTGCGACGCCGCCACTTCGACTGGTGGGTCGAACGGTTCCGCCGTACTCTCGCCATGGTGGACGTTCTGCGGGTGGATCACTTCAGGGGCTTCGAGTCCTACTGGGAGATCCCGGCGGAAGAGGAGACGGCCGTCGCCGGCCGGTGGGTGAAGGGTCCTGGTGCGGAGTTCTTCCGGGCGCTCGAACGTGAGCTGGGACCGCTCCCGATCATCGCCGAGGACCTCGGGCTGATCACTCCGGAGGTCGACGAATTGCGTCGGGAGCTGGACTTCCCCGGTATGCGCGTGATCCAGTTCGCCTTCGATGGCGATCCCGCCAACACGCATCTTCCCGTGAACTACACGGCCGCGTCGGTGGCATATACCGGAACGCACGACAACGACACGATCGTGGGGTGGTGGGCCGCTGCCGGGACACCGGAAAGGGAACAGGCCCGGCTTTCGCTGAAGGAGCCGCAGCCCGACGCGTGGGACTTCATCCGCGCCGTCCTCTCGTCGTCCGCGGACCTGGCGATCATACCGCTCCAGGATCTGCTTTCGCTGCCGAGTGGCGCGAGGATGAATACGCCCGGGCGAGCGACGGACAACTGGACGTGGCGCCTGGCCGAGCACGACCCCGACGATGCGATCGCTGCGAGACTTCGTAACCTGACGGAGCGGACGAACCGGCTCCCGGCTATGACAGCCCGCGGGCCATCGGAATGATCGGGGCGAGCATGGCGCCCGCAAAGGGCCTGGAGTCTGACCTTGTCGCTGTATCGGAATGTATGATCGCTCAGGAGAAGGAGGTCGGATGAACGATCGAGTGGTTCTGGTTACGGGCGGGGCTGGTAATCTGGGCCAGGCCGTGACTCGCGCGTTCCTCGGCGCGGGTGCGCGGGTCGCCGTGCCCTTCTACAAGACGGACCAGCCCTCCGCGCTGGACGCCATGAGGGCCGAGTTCGGCGATAGCCTGCACCTCTTCGCGCTCGACCTGACCACCGAGAGAGGTGCCGAGCAGGCGGTCCGGATGGCGGTCGAGTGGGGCGGGGAACTCGGCTCCGTCGTCCACCTCATCGGCGGCTACAGCGGCGGTGCCAGCATCGTCGACACGCCTGTCGCAATCTGGAACAGAATGGTCGAGCTGAACATGACGTCCGCCTACCTCATGACGCGCTTCGCCGTCCCGCGGCTGCTCGATCGTGGAAGCGGATCATTCGTGTTCGTCTCATCGAGGGCCGCGTTCGACCACCGGGCCGGCCGGAGCGCCTACGCCGCGACCAAGACGGGGCTGCTCTCCATCTCCCGCTCCATCGCAGAGGAGTACGGAGCTGATGGAATTCGCTCCAACATCATCGTTCCGGACACGATCGATACCCCCGCGAACCGGGAATCGATGCCCGATGCCGATCATTCGCGCTGGACCACGCCGGCAGCCATCGCAGACGTCATCCTCTTTCTCGCGTCCGATGCTTCCCGCGCGATCAATGGCGCCGCAATTCCGGTTTACGAGTCGTTCTGACGAGGGTTTCACGGGTGCCACCCCCCGGTTCCTCGACCAGAGCTTCAGCGCCGGGCCGCAGGTGTCGTTACCGGCGGATTCGACCCTCGGAGCGAGGCTCGGAGGGGCCGATCGGCGAGCGGTTGGAACATGAATTGCCTTCTACCCTCCTCTGCGGCCGGCAGAGATCGTATTCGGCGGGTGCCGAATCGATGGCTTCCGGCCGTGCATGGCTTCCGGCCGTGCATGCACTATCTTTCGGATCGTGGGGAAGGCGGCGCTGATGCGCGTAGTTCGGCTCCTAGGCTCCACGGACTCATCGTAGTTCCATCGTTCACCAAAGACGGAGAGGATCGATGAAAAGCTTCAGAGCGCTGATCGGACTGCCACTCGTGCTGGCGCTGGTCGCGTGCGCGGGCGACGCGGACGACGACATTGCCGTAATCGACGAGACCGAGGAAGTAATGCCGCAGATGACGGAGCCTGCCACCCCCATGCCCGAGCCCGCGGCGGCTCAGACGGCCAGCTTCGAGCCGGTCGGCGACTCCGGGATCAGCGGAGAGGCAACGGTCACCGATCGCGGCCAGCAGACCGAGATCATGGTTCGGCTCACGGGTGCGGAGGCCGGAGAGCATCCAGGCCACATCCACAGCGGAACGTGCGCGAGCATCGGCGGCGTCGTCCAGCCGCTGGAGTCGATCACCGCGGACGCCACTGGCACCGGAACGATGACGACCACCGTCGAGCTGCCGGCGATGACGGTGATGAACGGCGAACACGTGATCGCCTACCATCCGGTTGGCGGGGGTCCGCCGGCCACCTGCGCACAGATCCCGACCCACGCGATGTAGAGGGAAAGTCAACAGTTTATAGTTGACAGGTAGCAGGCATAAAAGCATGGGAGGCTCCGCGGCGCGGAGCCTCCCATGCTCCTGTTAACTATCAACTGTCGACTCTCAACTCTCCCTAGTA
>JBBDRR010000228.1:0-16471 GCA_040905395.1 Gemmatimonadota bacterium | reverse complement strand
TCGCCCCCACGCCCCTCGAAGAATCGCTGCATCGCGTTGCGCGCCTCGTCGGACCGGAGCCGTTCGGCGAACTTCGCGGCCTCCCGCCGCATCTGCTCAGGCAGCGTCTGGCGATATGCGTCGCGCATGAGCGATTTCGTGGCCCGCACGGATTCCGGGGGGAGCTGCGCCAGCCGTTCAGCCCGAGCCCACGCTTCCTCCTGGAGGGCGCCGTCGTCGAAGACGCCGCTCACGAGACCCGCGGCGAACGCGTCGGCTGCCGCGAGTGGTTCGCCCAGGAGGAGCATCTCCGCCGCCCTGGCATAGCCGATCCGCTGCGGGAGGAGCAGACTCGATCCGGCCTCCGGAACGAGGCCGAGCGAGGTGAAGGGCAGGTGAAAGCGAGCGCTCCGGGCGGCGTAAACGAGGTCGCAGTGCAGCAGCAACGTCGTCCCGATCCCCACGGCGAGCCTGTGGACCGCGGCGACGATCGGAACGCGCGCGGAGATCAGCGACTCCAGGAACCGATGGACGGGGCTGTCCTCCCCCGTCGGGGGCCGCTCGAGGAAATCGCGCAGATCGTTGCCAGCGGTGAACGCATCGCCGGCACCGCTGATGAGGACGACGCGGATGCCGGCCTCGGCTTCGGCTGTGGCGAGTGCCTCGGCCAGCGCCTGATACATCTCCACCGTGAGCGCGTTCTTCTTCTCCGGCCGATTCAACTCGACGTGCAGAACCGATCCGCGCGTTTCCGTCCGTACGTGCTCCGTCATATCAGACCTCTAACCGTTCGAGATCGCCTGGCCCGATCGTCGCCGCTCGACGGGACCGGCCGGCGTGCCCGCGAGCAACGCTTCGCACAGGGCGGGGAGAACCGCGCCGAGCCGGCCCTCCACCTTCACCTCGGCCATCTCGTCGGCCCGCGTCGACCCGAGGTTCACGACTCCGATCGGAATCCGCTCCTTTCGAGCCCGATAGACGAAGCGTCGGCCGGAGTAGACCGTCAGCGACGACCCGACGACCAGAAGGGCTTCGGCTTCGTCATACAGGCGCCACGCGTCCTCCACGATACTTGCCGGGACGTTCTCGCCGAAGAACACGACATCCGGTTTCATCATGCCCCCGCAGCCAGGGCATCCGGGAACTTCGAAGGATCCCGGTTCGGGCATCGGCAGGACGGCGTCGCCGTCGGGGGCGGCTTCGGCGACCTCCTCGAGCAGTCCGCCTTTCAACCGGTCGGCCCACTCGGGGTTCCTGCTCATCAACCGCGCCTGGTAGGCCGAACGCCTCATCCGTTCGCCGCACGAGAGGCATCGGACCCATGCGAGTGAACCGTGCAGCTCCACCACCCGGCGGCTGCCCGCCTTCTGGTGAAGCCCGTCGACATTCTGGGTGATGGTCCCGACGAGCGAGCCTGCCCACTCGAGTTCACCGATGGCGAGGTGGGCCGGATTCGGAAGGGCCGCCTCGACACGGCGCCACCCGATCGTGCTGCGTGACCAGTACCGGACGCGCGCGGCGTCGCTCCCGACGAACTCCTGGTACTTCATCGGCGTTCGGCCCCGCAGGCTGCCGCCGGGACCGCGATAGTCCGGGATGCCGGACTCGGTGCTGCAGCCGGCCCCGGCCAGCACCAGCGCCCGTCGACCGCGGAGCAGACCGAGGAGCGCCTGCAGAGCGCCTGAATCGACGGCCGAATCAAGGGGTATCATGTGGTTGAATCTACCGTCGAGGGGAAGGACCGAAAGAGCGAATCCCGGCACCCGCTGAGTCAGCGAAGCCGCCGCACGATATCGGATACGGAGACGCCCACGACGATGCCGAGGCCGTTCCAGACCATGTCCCGGCGGGAGAACTTGCCGGTGGTCAGCAGGTGGGGATCGTCGGCGTCGTGAAGCTCGCGAAGCACGCCTATCGTACCCATCACGAGGCCCGCTCCGACGGCCGAGGACCAGCGGCCGAGCCCCACCTCACGCCCCAGCGCGTACAGCCCCCCGGCGCCCGCGGCCGACAGCCCGAAGTGATAAGCCTTGTCTCTCGAAAGCCAGCCGACGCGCAGTTCGTAGGGGGTGAGCGTGTCATCCGCGTCCTGTGCTGCAAGCGGAGGCGGAGCTACGAAGAATAGGATCAGCACGCATGCGATCGCGCCGAGTATCGGAGGGAACCGAGCGTTGAGGCCGATTCGATGAAGAGCCATCTGAGGGCATCGAGTGTGAGGGTGGTGGCGGCGACTCTCCGAGCAACCCGCTTCGCGCGCCGACGACGAGCCAGCGACCGCCCAGCCGAACCGGGTCAGGCCGCGAGCGGGCCTGGATCCGTTCGCCGTGTACGCCCAGGACGAAGACGTTCTCGATGAACGTCGATCATCCCACCTGTGTGGCGACCGTCGCGAGGAACTCGCGGTAGCTCAGCGGCTTGGCGATGTATCCATTGCAGCCGGCCGCTCTGATGCGTTCCTCATCGCCCTTCATGGCGAGCGCGGTCAGGGCGATCACGGGAATCGCCCGGGTGGCATCGTCGGCTTTCAGCAGGGTCGTCGCTTCGAAGCCGTCCATGCCAGGCAGTTGGATGTCCATCAGGATCAGATCCGGCTGCTCGACGCGGGCGATGGCGAGGCCCGCCTCCGCGTCGGTCGCGCTGAGCACCGCGTGCCCCGCCGACTCGAGCAGGAAGGTCGCGAGAGTCATGTTGCTCGGGTTGTCCTCGATCACCAGCACGCGGGCCATCAGGCCACGAGACGGCGGCCGGACATGGCACGCCGTACTTCGTTGGTGAGCTGACCGGGATCGAAGGACGCTTTTTCCAGGATCGCCTTCACATGGCCGTTGAGCCTGTCGCGATCCGCGGCGGTCACGTCCCCGGAGGTAACCACAACGATCGGGATCGTCGCGGTATCCGGCTGCTCATGCAACGCGGCGACGACATCGAAGCCACTCACCTGCGGCATCATCAGGTCGAGAAGGATCAGGTCCGGTCGCTCCTGTCGCGCGATCGCGATGGCGGCCTCGCCTCCGCTCGCTCGCAACACCGTACTTGCGATCCCCTCCAGGTGCACCGCCAGCAAGTCGAGCGCGGCGGGGTCGTCGTCGACGATCAGGATCCTGGGCGAGGAACCCTCGGCCAGCGGGAACATGCCGATGTCCATGAGCGCATCGTGCAGCTCCTGACGGGAAATCGGTTTCTGAACAACGGCCGAAGCGCCGAGCGAGAAGCCCCTCGCCGGATCGGCGACGATCGAGACGATCACCACCGGAATTCGCCGCAGGTCCGGCGCCTGCTTGATGCGTACCAGGAACTCCCAGCCATCCATCTGCGGCAGCATGATGTCCAGGATGATCAGCGACAGCGGCTGGTTCATCGCCAGGGCGAGCGCGGCCTCTGCGTTGGCGGCGTGCACGACGGTGAACCCTTCCGCCTCGAGCTGCACGCGGATCAGCCCGGCGGATCGCAGGTCGTCCTCCACCACCATTGCGGTGCGAACACCGGCGATCACGTCGACCGGAAGAGCGACGGCCGCCACCGGAACCATCATTACGGGAGGGGTGGCGGCGCCTTTCTCCATCGGCAGCACAGGCAGCCAGACGGTGACGCAGGAGCCCTCCCCTTCAGCGCTTTCCATCGTGATCGCACCCCCGTGAAGCTCGGTCAGCAGCTTGACCATCGCCAGCCCCAAACCCGTTCCCTCGAACTTCCGCGCCAGGCCGCTGTCGATCTGGCTGAAAGGCTGGAACAGCCGAGCCATGTCCTTCTCCGAGATCCCGATGCCGTCATCCGTGACGCTGATCTTGAGAAACTCCGCGAACTCGTTCTCCCGTGCCGGGAAGCTGCGGCCGATCCACGAGCCCGTCGTCTTGCCGACTTCAGCGCTCGATACCCGCTCCGCCCGCAGGACGACCCTGCCGCTGTCGTTCGTGAACTTCACCGCGTTCGAGAGCAAATTGTAGAGAACTTGCTTCACCTTGCGAACGTCGACCCGGATCCGGCCGAGGTCGTCACCGGCTTCCAGCACCAGCTGAATGTGCCGCTGCGCCGCCTTCTCCTTTATGATGGTCAGGCTGTTGGTGAACAGGGACCTGGTCGACACCTCTTCCAGATCCAGCTCCATCTTGCCGGCCTCTACCTTCGACAGATCGAGAATGTCGTTGATCAGCGAGAGCAGATGGTTGCCCGCGTTGAAGATGTCACCGACGAATCCCAGTTGCTGTGCCGACAGATCCCCGACGACCCCGTCCTTCATCAGCTCGGAGAAGCCGATGATCGCGTTCAGCGGCGTCCTCAGCTCGTGTGACATGTTCGCGAGGAACTCGGACTTCATCCGGCTCGCCTCTTCCAGCTCCACGTTCTTCTGCTGAAGCGTGTGCTCGAACCGCTTCAGCTCCGTCATGTCACGCGCCGACGCGAAGACGCCCTGTAGCCGCCGGTCCCGATCATGGAAGGTGCTCGCGTTGTACGAGACCTCGGTGAGCTCGCCGCCGCGGGCACGGGCGATGAGCTCGTAATTCGTCACCTTTCCCTCCCGCAGCACCCGGTGGATTCCCGCCTCCGCCAGATCGGGATCCGTGAAGTAGTTCTTGAACGGCGCGCCGATCAGCTCGTCGCGGGTGCAGCCGGTCAGCGCTTCCGTTTGCTTGTTCACGTCCGTGATGATGCCTCGCGGATCCGTCGTCATCAACGCGTCGATGTTCGATTCGATCAGCGACCGCGTGTAGAAGTGCTGGTCACGCAGCCGCTGGTCGAGCTTCATCCGCTCTTCCTCGACCTGCATCCGCGCCGTGTTGTCCGTTCCGATCAGCAGGTAGCCGATGATCGCGTCGTCCGCATCGCGAAGCGCCGTGACGGAGACCACCGCGGGGAATCGGCTCCCATCCTTCCGGATGTACGTCAGCTCGTAGATGTCCTCGATCTCCCGCGACGCCTTGAAGACTAGCGCCTCGAACCCCGGCGCGATCGGCCTCGAAAACTCGAGGCTCAGCTCGTTGGCGCGTGATACCACCTCCTGTGGATCGGAGATGTCGGCCGGCGTGATCTTGTTCGTCACCTCCTCGGCGGCGTAGCCCAGCATCCGCTCGGCACCCACGTTGAAGATCTGGATCACTCCCTCCGCGTCCGTCGCAATGCTCGAGAAGTTCGCGCTGTTGAAGATCGCGCTCTGCAGCGCGCCGGCCTTCAGAAGCGCGTCCTCCGCCTGCTTCCGCGCCGTGTTGTCCGTCCCGATCAACAAGTAGCCGATGATCGTCTCGTTCGCGTCGCGGAGCGCCGTCACCGACACGACGGCCGGAAAGCGGCTTCCATCCTTCCGGATGTACGTCAGCTCGTAGATGTCCTCGATGCCCCGCGATGCCTTGAACACCAGCGCCGCGAAACCGGGCGTGATCGGCTCGTCGAACTCCACGCTCAGCGACTCGGCGCGGGCAATGATCTCCTGCAGGTCCGAAATCTCGGCCGGCGTGATCTTGTTCGTCACGTCCTCCGCCGCGTAGCCCAGCATCCGCTCGGCACCCACGTTGAAGATCTGGATCACTCCCTCCGCGTCCGTCGCGATGCTCGAGAAGTTCGCGCTGTTGAAGATCGCGCTCTGCAGCGCGCCGGCGATCAGCTGTGCTTCCGTCAGCGGGGCTTCGATCCTCGGCCCCGATATTCCGGCCGCCTCGCCGTTCTCACTTCGCTTCATGGGCCTTCCACGAGTTCTGCCTGTCGATCCGAGGATCCGCCGGTCGGCGACGCCTCGTCGGGGACCCATTCGAGCAGGTCACCTGGCTGTATCTCCAGCGCCCGACAGAGCCTGTCGAGCGTGTCGGCCCTGAACCGGCCGAATTGCATCTCCCGATCAGCCAACCGATACGCGGTCGGCACCGTCAGCCCCGTCACCTGTGCAAGCCGGTACGGGGTCCAGTCCTTCTCCTCCAGGATCTCCGCCAGTCGAAAACGAATCATGACGACACGTTAATAGCTGATATGATCAACAGTCACGTTAGTAATATGACATTATAGTAAATGGAGGCGTGCGTCAATGGGGCCGGTGACACCGGGGCGGGTGACAACGCGGGCTCACCTCGACCGGGTTCGAGAAAGTCACTTCGGCCGAAGAGTGGTGGGGTACGCCGGTCGAGTTGCGCACGTACATGTCGCGAACGGGGGCCATCCGGACCGGTGTGGAGTGTAAGCCGTCACAACGGCTAATGCGGCACGGCCATTTTACCGCAACGGCCACGATGTCCTCCCGCATCATGGCGCCCGAGCCGCCACCGATTCGGCGCTCCGCTGTGAGATGTGATCCGCCCCGAACTCCGAGGGATAGATCGCGAGAAAGCTCTCGGGCACGAGATCAGCGAGCACCCCGGGTACCCGGGCGAGAGCCGGATTCCATGAGATGGCGCCGCGTCTGGCGCTCAGGAGCACGATCAGATCATCCACCCGCACCTCCGCTCTGAGCCTTTCCGGCACCTCTTCCCACCGCGGCAAGCGCTGGATTCGGATCGGCGCGTCGGGCTTCTCAGAATTGAAGTGCCGTGTGTAAACATCCGCCGGTCCCGCGACTACGTAGCCTTCGAGATTCGCACCCAGCCGATTGGCCAGCAGCTTCAGCGCACGCACCATCCCGAAGAACCCCGGAATCCGGTCGCTTCCCCGCGGAATCAGCAGAAAGATGCGACGTGTCGTGCTCAGCGGGTGCCCCAGCTTGGCGACGACGACATGTTGTTTCGTCTGTTCCAGGAGCTGGTCGAGTACAGTCCCGAAGATCGCCTGGCTCGTGGTTCGACGAGCATCCCATCCAATGATGATGGTCGAGGAGCGGGTTTCCAGTGCCCCGCGGCTGATCCCACTCGCGAAGTTGTAATCGACGCGGGTCAGCGGAACGACCGGCACATCCACAGCGGCCCCGTAGGCGACCGCATGCTTCAGCATCTTCTCCGCTAGAGCGACGTTGATGAGGGACCCTTCTTCGTGCACCGGAACGACGGTCAGCGGGTGAATGGGCTCGGCGGATTCCGGCTCACGTATGGCCAACGCCAGGTCCATCAGGACGTCCGCGGTGGACGGGTTCGCCATCGGCACGAGAATTCTCTGCGGTGCGGCACCGGCCTGTGGAGGCGATCGCTCCTCCTCCAACGCCATCCGCCGGCCATACTTCTCGACGAGCCACGGACCCAGGACAACCGTCACCAGGATCATCAGAATCGTACCGTTCAGCACCGCGTCATCGAACAGGCCGATCTGGACGCCGATGAGGGCGGCAGCGAGAGTCGCAGCCGCCTGCGGTACCGAGAGGCCGAATACCATCCAGCGCTCGCTCGGCGAATAGCCGAAGAGGGCACCCGCTATCCACGCCGCCAGCCATTTGGTAAACGTTACGGTCAGTGTCATCGCGACCATTACCTGCCACACGCGCGCACCACCGAACATTACCCGAATATCCACCAACATACCGACGGAGAGAAGGAAGAAGGGGATGAAGATCGCCTCGCCGACGAAGTGCACGCGGTTTGCCAGAACGCTCTGCTCGGGGATCATCCGGTTGAGCGCCAGACCGACGAGGAACGCGCCGACGATCGCCTCCACGCCGGCCACTTCGGCCAGATAGGATCCCACGAAGAGGGCGGCGAAGACGAAGACGTATTCCGCCACCGCTCCGGTTCGCTCGCTGCGAAAGAACCAGCGGGTGAGCCTCGGCAGAGCCACCCAAACGAGAACGACATAGATGCCGAGCCCGATTACCAGCCGTATCCAGAACGCGGTGTCCAGCGCGCCCTCGGTGGACGCGGCAATAACTGCCAGAACCAGAAGCGCCGCGGTATCGGTGATGATCGTCCCGCCGACCGTGGTGGTGACCGCTTGATTTTTTCCGACCCCCAGCCGCAGCGCGATCGGATACGCGACGAGCGTGTGCGAGGCGAACATGCTGGCGATCAGGATCGATGTCGGCAGCTCATAACCGAGACCCAGCATGACCGCGGTGCCGAGCGTCTGCGGTAGAAAAAAGGTTATCGCGCCGAAGATGAGACTCCGGTTCCGGTATCGCTTGAACTCGTGCAGGTCGATCTCGATACCGGCCATGAACATCAGGTACAGGAGACCGACGGTGCCGAGCAGGATGATGGTGTTGCTCCGCGCCAGGAGGTTGAGCGCGTTCGGTCCCACGATCGCGCCGGCGAGGATCAGGCCGACGAGACCGGGCAGCCGCACCTTCTCCGCCAGCATCGGAGCCAGCAAGAAGAGCACGGCCGATATCGCGACGATCAGGACCGGGTCGGTTACAGGCAGCGCGAGCGGGGCGGCGGCGGCGAGAGGGCTCATGAGGGCCTGGCACCGCTGTTCGTCACGACTACCGGATGCTCCAGCACCGTCTGCGCCAAAGTCCGACCATCAGCGCCTACGTGAACGACACTCAGTCGGTGGGTGCCAGCGGGGAGCCCCTTGAGGAGCGCGGTATAGGCGATGTGCGGAGTGTCACTCACGCACGGGAATTCTTCGCGAGCCTCGATGCGGAGCATGTATTCGCCCGGGTACAGTCGCATCAAGCCGGCGTCGAGCTGCCGACACGGGCCCCGAGCAGTGAAGACCTGCCGAACGGTGATCTCGTGGTGGCCGCTTTCGACCGAGGGGCCTCGACCGATCGAAAGCTCCCCCTCGTCCAACCGTGCGGCCTCCAGTTCGACCACCAGCGGCCTGGGGGGGCTCCACACGCGGCAAGCACGAGAAGAAGTGCCGCTACCGCAGCGACGGGGAGGCAGGATCGCGGATCTTTGGAGGTCTGGCACCGCCGGACGCGAGCATATCGCTCGTATGACGCGAGCCGAGCCGCGACTCGAAGTGCGGCTCGGCAGCGATGAGGAGTCATCACGGATCACCCTTCCAATAATGCCTGCGGGGTTAGCTGTCGGGTTAGGAGAAGGAAGTCTCCCTCCGGTCCGGACCGGATTCACCCCTGAGCGAATCTCGCTCTCTGGGTCCCCCGCCGCATGGTTCGACTTCCATGCGCTCGGCTGTGAAGCGAGCCAGAGCCGCACGTCATGTGCCGCCGGAATCCCACCTGTGATTCGCACTCGCCGTCCGGACCCCGGCCGATCCGATTTCGCCGCTGCATCAGCTCGACGCTACCGGAACCTCTACCTCCTTGCGACGTTTCGGAGCGCCCGCCCATATAATCGTTATCCTGCCGAGCTCTCGTCCCGTCAGTGCGGGTGAGGGAACGCAGAAAGTGCTTTCGCCGCAGCAGGCCTCCGTGATGGTCGGCGGCGCTGCCGATTACCCACTGGAGCTACGATGGAAGGGACCAGCATGCCCACGGTGTCGAGGCCGATCGCCAAGCGTCTCGCGGTCGTGCTCGCCTATTCCGCACTGCCGCTGCTGCTCGTGATCAACGCGGCGATCTTCCCCACTCTGGCCGGGGTCGGTTATCTGGAGTGGTATCTGGCGAACGGGGCGCTTATCAGCCTGGCTCTCGGCTTCGTGGCGCTCGTCTGGGAGGGCCTCGAGGCGCGCGAGGGGCTGCTTTCCGCCAACCCTGTCGCCTACCTCGCCGCCTGTTCGGCCCTGGCGGGGGTGCTCACCTTTTCCGTCGGTACCCATCTCGGCAGCTCCCGCGGCCAGTACGCCGCCGCCGGCGGGCCGGTCGCCCGAGCCGGCGTCGTCTGGGACCAGCTGGTAAGCGCACTGCTGGCGCTCATCGTGTCGATGGTCGCGGTCGGGTGGGTCTTCATCGTGGCCCCGGCCGTCTACCTGACGACGCTGATCGCCGGTGCCCCGGCCCGGAGCACGTTGAGAGGCGAGAGTCGACGCACTCTCGTTCGGAGGGAGGCAGGCAGGACCGTCATCGAGGAGGTGGTCGCCGAGGCGACGCCCGAACGAGGCACTCCGGCGGACGGGGTGGACGTGTCGTTCGGCCGGAAGCCATTTGCCACCACCCAGGCGCTGTCGGCACTGGTGTTGGTGATCGCGAAGTACGTGTTGCTGTGATGGCGGGCGCGCCGGACCACGGCGCCGATTTGGGCGTGCACAACCAGTTCGCGCTGGAGAATCGGGGCCACGAGGGGCTACCCGCCGGCGTCGCCCGTGGCCGCTTTCGCCAACGGACCAGCCGCCGTATCGGTAGACTCGATATGTAACCGCGACTGGCGCGGAGGCTCTCGTTCACCTCTACCCGCTACCCACGGGGCTTCAACGAAACCCGGACGTTGTGGACGCGGAGCTCGCGATCGTGTATCGTAAAGATGTACGGTCTGAGGAGAATCGGTGCATCCGCAGGGGCGTGAAGTCATAGGGGAGGGGTTCGACCCTCCCGGGCGCCAATCAGCCGTGGCCGTATCGGGGCTGAAGGTGCTGCAGGCAGGTAGATTCCCGCGGCCGCGTAAGCGATCGTCGCCGCCAACTTCCCAGGAGAAACGCTCATGGCAGCAGCGAGTTCAGGCAGATCGATGGGATGGAGTGACGGGTTGTGCGCTCGCGCGCTCGCGCTCGTCGCTACTCTCGGGCTTTTTACCGTCGGCGCGGCCTCCGCCACGTCCTTGGCGGCACCCGACCCCGATCCGGAGGCCGTCACGTTCACGGGAGACGTGGCTACGATCATCCAGCAGAACTGCCAGGTCTGTCATCAACCCGGTGGCATAGGACCGATGTCGTTTACGACCTACGACGAAGTTCGGCCCTGGGCTTCGATCATCAAGCTCCGGGTTCAGACGCGCGAGATGCCGCCCTATCACTACGACACCGAGGTGGGCATCCAGGACCTACAGAACGACTGGCGCCTCTCGGAGGAGGAGATCCGCACGATCGCCGCATGGGTCGACGCCGGCGCCCCGCAGGGTGACCCCGTCAACATGCCGACGCCGCCGACCTTCGCCGACGGAAGGAGCTTCCGGATGGAAGCAAAGTTCGGCAGAGCACCCGACGTCGTGATCAGTTCGACTCCCTACGATGTACCTGGCAGTGGTTCCGACCGCTGGTGGCGCCCGGTGGTACCGAGCGGCATCACCGAGTCACGCTGCATCGCGGCCGTGGAAACGAAGCCGTCCTTCGAATCCAGGACGGTCGCGCACCATGCGAACACGTCCTTCCGCGGTGGTACGATCGACTCTGCAGCGACGGACGACGACGCGGACGCTCCCGCCGCACAGCGCGGTGGACAGCTCAGCGAGTACGCGATGGGCAAGATCGGCGAGATCATTCCGGCCGACGCCTGCCGCCGCGCCCCGGCGAACGGTGAGGTCTCGTTCGACATCCACTACTACCCGAACGGCGAAGGCGTCGAGGACGCGACCGTGGACGTCGGGATCTGGTTCCTTTCGGAGGACGAGGAGCCGAAATACCGCCAGAACCTCAGCCTCTACGGCACCCAAAGCGGTTCTGGCGACCTGGAGATCCCGCCCCACGGAACGCTCATGACCGAGGGGATGACGGTCTGGGATTATCCGGTGCGGATCGATAGCTGGCAGCCCCACGGGCACCTCCGGCTGGTCGGTGCCAAGCTCGAGGTCCTCGATCCCAAGACGGGACGCAAGACTCTGCTGAGCATGGTCTCCAACTGGAACGCGGGCTGGCACCACAGCCACGTGTACGAAGAAGATGCCGCGCCGCTGATCCCGGCCGGACACATCCTCGTCCGGACGCAGTGGTACGACAACACGGAGGACAACGTCTACATGAAGCGGTTGGGTGGATCTCCGGACATGTGGGTGGGAACGGGCGACCGAACGGGTGACGAGATGTCTCACCAGTGGATCGCCGTGACGCACCTCGACGAAGAGGGGTACCAGGCTCTCCTCGCCGAGCGCGGCCAGTCCGCGCCGGAGGAGAGCGAGATCTCACCGAACCGCCCGGGCGCGAACTAGCCTGCGCCGCGGCAGTTTCGGGCGGAGATGCGCCGAGATGGCTTCGGCGTCTCTCCGCCCGATTTGCAACCCCTCGTCCGCGCATCGCCCGACACTCATTTGACACTCAGTTGCGAAGGGCGCGCTCGTCGAGAGGCAGTACCATTACTCAACGAAAAACACGGAGTGAATTGATGCGCAGGTGCACAGTGCGGGGCGCACTCGTCGTCTCCATCCTCATGCTGGTCTCGGCGCCGCTGGAGGCTCAGATCGCACCGCCGGTCGGTGGCGAGCGCTACCCGCTCGCTCCGGCGATCAACCGAGGGGAAGGGGTCGCCCCCTTCTTCGACGGTTTCTACGTCAACGAGGACGGGTCGTACACCTATTCTTTCGGCTTCATGAACCGGAATCAGGAAGAGGTGCTCGAGATTCCGATCGGACCGAACAACTTTCTCTCTCCCTCGGAATTGAACGGGATGCAGCCGACCTACTTTCCTCCGGTACGCTACGGCGGGTTCGGCGGTCGGCGGGAGCGTGGTGCATTTGCGGTTCGGGTTCCGGCCGACATGACCGGGGACGTCGTCTGGACGATCACCGCCAACGGCAAGACCTACTCGGTCCCGGGCCGTACGGGACTGGCGGCATACGAGCTCAGCTACACGCCGCAGGCATCGGGTTCGCTCATGCCCCTGGTTCGCTTTTCGGAAGATGGGCCGCCGTCGAACGGGCGGGAAGGCATCGTTCACGGGCCGCTCGAAGCCCTTGTCGGCCAGCCGCTCGAGATCGACTTCTGGACGGAGGATCGCGGGGAGCGCGACCCGGTTCCGGTCGCCTTCACCTGGTGGAAGCATCAGGCCCCGGCCGGTTCCGAAGTCACCTTCGCGCCGCAGGACAGCGTCTCCGAGGTGCCGGGCGGCGGCAAGTTCACGACTTCCGTCAGCTTCAGCATGCCTGGCGACTACATGTTGCGCGTCCGCGTCGACAACCACACGGGGACGAACGATAGCGCGCACGGCCACAACTGCTGCTGGTCCAACGGCTATGTCAGGGTCACCGTAACGGAGTAGCGACGGGCCGCAGGTAGAGGCCACGAAGATCGGGCCCGCCGCGATGTCGGGCCCGATTCTTTATCGGTGCCGAGGGTTCGAACGGGCGATCCCACTCCACCTTGCCGCCGCTCAATCCACCGGAATGAGCATGTTGGAGGTCAGGTTCCAGAAGGCCGCTGAACCGTGTTCGAGATCGATGGGAGTCGACACGATCCCGCGGACTGCCGGCGCTGATTCATGTACCTGGCTCGCGGACACCGCGCTGAGTCGCGGCGGCGCTGGCGACGTGCTGCCAGGTGGGGTGACCCCCACCTGGGCGATGAACCGATACTCCATGGCATCGAGCCTCGAGTCGAACGTCAACTCGCTCGTTCGGTTCGGCGCGACGTAGCCCAGCCGGCGCCGATTGCCGTTCTCGTCCAGCGCAAAAACGGTGACGAAGCTCGACGGGGTCAGGTCGTTTTCGATTCGGAGCGTGACCGGTTCGCTGGGGACGCCTCGCTGGATCGCGGACGAACACCCTGCGAGCGCGGCGGCGGCCAGAATCAGCGGGATCGAGACGAGCCTTGCGCCCATGTTACTCCTCTTTTCATTCGCTGGTGATGAGACTAGCGCACCCATGCGTCGAGGGCAGAGCATGTGCCGGATCCGAAAAGGCAGGGTAGCGTCTTCGACCGCTTCGCTTTAGGCTCGGTAGCCGGGTGGCTGGCTCGTGACGCAAACGTCTCAATTGCCGGACATCGTCCGTCCCTCTCGAGGGACACTCGAACGGTGCGGTGCTACCGGCACGAAATCGGCCGGCGAGATGGCCACGTCGATCTCTCGATCGGGAGAAGATCACGCCGTATGTAATGGGCTAGGCCGATCCGGAACTCACTGCGCCAGAGAATCGGCACGACCCATTCCGGATCGAACTCGAATACCCGCTCGGCTACACTGATGAAGCCCGGCTCGCCTTCCTACGTATGATTCGGACTCAGCGCGGGGGCGATCCAGACACCGGCCACACCTCCACCACGGTCCACTCCTCCCTCGAGAGCAGGACCCCGCTCGGAAACTGCTCCTGAACGTGTTCCCTGAGCGCCCCGGCGTGCTCCGCTAAATACCGATCCAGCGTTTCTCGATTCGGCGCCTCGTAGCGCATCCGATAGCGGTTGCCTCCCGCGCGCGAGAAGCTTGCGCCGACGAAGCAGCCGGTCGCGAGAAGATCCGGAACGTGAACGCTCCGCATGTACTCCTCGTACTCGTCGACGAGCGACTCGTCGACCACTGCCGTCACCTCGTAGGTGACCATCGTCCGTGTATCGATGCCGTCATCTACGCCGCGCACCGGCTCTGCCGCGCCGCCTCCGCCCTCGCCTGTGCCCGCGTTTCGATCCCCTGCGCCACCAGCTCCTCGTAAGCGACCCGCTGGAGCGCCTCCACCTGGTCGGTCGACAGCCCCAACTCGAAGCCCGAACACTCCCCGCGCCCCAGGGACCGCGGATCGACGCCGGTCACGTTCCCGAAGACGACCAGCGCCTCGAGATAGTACCCGGCCGTGCTCGCATGGTAGTGGTCCCACGTCCAGAGGTCGAGCTGCCCCTCGGCGACCCCATCGTACGGGTTCGGATCGGCGACCCCCTCCCGCATCGCCCGGTTCCACGCCTCACCCACCGGGTTGATCCCCGCGACCCCGGGCAGCCTGGCGAGCTCGTCGTAGTACCGCCGGACGTCGAGAGCCAGCGTCTCGATCGGCCGACCGTGCCAGGTGCCGTCTGCCGGGTACGTCATGTCGGCGCGCGACCAGGTGGACGTCAGGTAGATCTCGGTGCCCGGGTCGTTCCGCGTCAACACCTCGACGAACTCGCGCCCACTCGCGAGGAACTTCGTCGGATCGCCAGGATTCTGGAGGTCCAACGTGCTCTGTCCGTGCGCGACGACGTAGTCCCACGCGCGGCTGGTCAGCTCGGGCATCTTGTTCTCGAGATGGAACTCGAACCCGCTCCCCCCGCGCGTCTCCAGGTAGACGTCATACTCGAGACCCGCCTGCTCGGTGAATGACTTGAAGAACGCCGGCACCCCGCCGATTCCCTCGTCGTTCAGGTCGGTGACGGTGTCGGCCCGATAGAAACGCGCGGCCGAACCGTGGCCGTAGGTGAAGCTGTTGCCGATGAAGAGGACGGTCGGGTCCTGCTGGGCGTCGGCGGTGCCGGCCGTGGTGGCGAGCAGGACGGAGGCGAGCACGATGCTTCGGATCATGAGTGTTCCCTGTATCAATGTGGCTGTGGCGGCGGCTGGCAGTCCGGGGCGGGCCGCCCATCCACGCCGAAAAAAATTGAGCCTCCAGCCACGAGATTCGCGGGCTAGCTCAGGCGCGGCTTCGCCAGCGCTTCGATTCGATCGTCCCTACCCGCCGCCAGAGCGTCGACAGCCTCGCTCGGTTCCATTGAGCCTCAGTCGTCCGACACCGGGCATCTTGGACAAGGCGCCAATGCGAACTGGAGAGCGCGGCCAGTCATTTCACTCCGCTCGGTGGCCAGACTGAAGCCATTCTTCAAGCACCGCTGCTCGTTCGGAGAGGTTTCGCAAGTCTGCTCCAAACTCCGCCAGAAGCGACATTTCCACTTCGAACTCTGGGAGGATTTGTCCTGAGGTCGTATAGAAGGCGCCCGGGCCTCGTTTTGAGTTCGGTATGATCTCATTCTCAATGAACTCCAAACGCCGGACGTAGTTCTGGTGAATACCTGTAAATTCGGTGTAGAAGTAGCCGAGCGCGAGCCGGAGTTCCGGGTCGAACATACTTGCGACGCCGGAGGCAACCGCCGCATCCCAAGCGGCCGTGGGTGGATATGGCGCCCCGGGGATTCGATAATGCCCGGGCACCGCTTGCCGTCCGGACTCGTCCACCGTCTTCCACCGGTCAATGCTGGCGTCAATCGAGTCCGCATGCTCCACGCCGCGGATTTGGTACCGTGCCAACTCGGCCAGAATCCCCTCCTTGGCCTGGCGGAGGTCCTGCGCCTGATTGAGCCGCTCGCGGTATCCCTCCACGAGGAACGCAGCGGTAACGCCAACAAAAATCACCAAGAGCTCGGCAGCAGCGCGAGTGGTCCGCGATTTCCACAACCTGCCGCCGTGTGGCTCCGTCACAGGGGATTCGCCTTCCAAATTGTGATCTTTACTCATTGGCGACGCGCCGCACAGTAGCCGTGCGCGACCGATCCACGCGCTGCCACCGGTGCTTGCTCAACGACCCCATACCTGCGCTTGGGGGCGCGGTTCCATGCTGCTGAAAGCCCACCTGCTTTCTAGCGATAGCAGCGGTGGATATCTGGGTCGCCGGCCCCTCGCGATGATGTAACCCTTGCGCATCTAAGGGACTCGTCACATTTCTTCACCTAGATCAAAATAGGTACAGTGAACTCATCATACCCGAGTTGCCAGAAGGAGTCGCTCTGTTCACAAGGGATGCGAATCTGCTGCAGGGCACGCTGGAGTTGCTCGTGCTCAAGACGCTATCATGGGCGCCGATGCACGGCTATGGCGTCGCCGCGTGGATCGAGCGGGCAACCAACGATGTCCTTCGGGCCGAAGAGGGTTCGCTCTATCCGGCGCTCTACCGGATGGAACGCAAGGGATGGATCAAGGGTGAGT
>JBBDRR010000227.1:0-16663 GCA_040905395.1 Gemmatimonadota bacterium | reverse complement strand
CCGTAATCCGAGAAGTGCGGCAGATCGCCCGTTGCCTTACCCGCTTCGACGTCGAGGTGGGTGCTGAACGGCTCGACCAGGCCATCGGGACGGAAGAAGAGAACCTCGAGCTGCGAGGCGTCTTCCGGCATGTCCTCGGCCTCCGTGAAGTCGATCGTGAGCTTGACCGGAACGTCGAACCCGGAAGCCCCGATGTCGTTATGATCCACGCGCGTCGCCGACAGCTTGATCCGCAGCAGGTCGTCGTCCGAGCGGCTCATGCTGAACACGGTCGGCTCCGACACCGCACCCGACGGAACGTGCAGCGTGTGCGTCCCGATGTGGAGCTCGCCGCCGGCGGAGCCGATGCTGCCGCTGACCACACCCAGCGACTCGTCCTCGCGGATGACGACGTACTGTTCACCGGTAGTGGTGCTGAAGATCGCGTAGCCACGCGGGCTCAGGTCACTCTCCGGCCCGACCGTCTGCCCGATGTCGTCGCAGCTCCACAGGAACAGCGACAGCACCAGCACTGACAGTCTCGAAACGTTTTTGATGATCCTGTTCATCTGCAATCCCCTGACGTCCGAGAAAAAAGTAGTACTTCGTCCGAATTCGGGATGAGGCATGCCCAGCCAGACCCGTTACCTCCCTACCACTTCACCAGCACGATACGGCGGGCAATGCACTCCCCCGCAACCGAGTATCGGCACGCGGGGTCGATTACTTGAGCGACATCATGCTTCGATGCCGCGCATTGGTGCCTGGCGATCGTTGAAAGCTGTTATCGGGCGGGGGCTCCGAAGACCTCGCGCAGCTTCCGGAGCAGCACATCGGGGGTGAACGGCTTCTCTATGAAGGCGACGCCCGGATCGAGCACACCGTGGTGGACGATCGACTCGTCCGTGTAGCCTGACATGTACAGCACCTCGAGCTCGGGCAGGCGTTCGACGAGCTGATCGGCGAGCTCGCGTCCGCTCATGCCCGGCATCACGACGTCCGTAAGTAGTAGATCCGGCTCGATTCCGTTGGTTTGCAGCAGCTCGATCGCCGCCTGTCCGTCCGGTGCATCCAGGACATGGTAGCCCATCCGTTCGAGAACCCGGCGCACGAGCACTCGAACGGCGACCTCGTCCTCGACGACGAGAATCGTCTCGCTGCCCTCCAGCCTGGACGGGTCTACCGGCTCGGTGTGGCGCTCGACCACGTCCTCCTCGACGCGGGGGAGATAGATGCGAATGGTCGTCCCCTCCCCCGGATCGCTGTCCACCCAGATGTAGCCTTCACTCTGCTTGACGATTCCGTAGACGGTGCTGAGTCCGAGCCCGGTGCCCTTCCCCTTCTCCTTCGTCGTGAAGAACGGCTCGAACACGCGATCCTGAATCTCACGCGACATACCCGAGCCCGTATCGCTCACCTCGAGCAGAACGTAATCGCCCGGCTGCACATACGGCTGCTGTTTCGTATCGTCTTCCGTCAGCGTCGCGTCGGCGGTACGGATCCGCAGCTCTCCTCCCGTCGGCATCGCGTCGCGGGCGTTGACGACCAGGTTCATCAGGACCTGCTCGAGCTGCCCGGGATCGGCCTTTATGCGGCCGATGGTCGAGGCGAGCGAGCACGTCATCTGAAGGTCTTCGCCGACGAGCCGCTGGAGCATCTTCTCCATCTCCGAGACCGTCGTGTTCAGATCGAGCACCTCCGGCTGGAGGACCTGTCGGCGGCTGAACGCGAGGAGCTGCCTCGTCAAACCGGCTGCGCGGGTCGCGGCGCCCTGGATCTCCGCCGCGAATCCCCGGCGCGGGTCGCGTTCCTCGAAGTCGAGGAGAAGAAGCTCGGTAAAGCCTTTGATCGCCGTCAGGAGGTTGTTGAAGTCGTGCGCGATCCCACCCGCCAGCCGGCCGACCGCCTCCATCTTCTGCGCCTGCAGCAGTTGCTGTTGGCTGTCGAACAGCGCGTCCTCGGCTCTACGCCGCTCCGTGACGTCGCGCGAATTGACGACGATGCCGCCGACCGCGGGGTCGTCCAGCAGGTTGTGGCTCACCGACTCCAGCCGCCGCCACGAGCCATCGGCGTGCCGCACCCTGAGCTCGGCGGGAGCACCGGGCTCCCAATCCTGCTGGAGGACGTTCGAGAAGCTCGCCGCCGCCGCCGGAACATCCTCGGGATGTATGAAGTTGAAGATGTTGCTTCCGACCAGCGTCTCGGGCGCGTGCCCGAGCAACCGCTTCGCGGAGGGACTGACGAACTGGATGCCGCCCTGCGGGTCGACGATCGTGATGACGTCGAGGGCGTTCTCGATCAGCGACCGGAAGTGCGCTTCGCTCGTGCGGAGCGCTGACTCGGCAGTCTTCTGAGCGGTGATGTCCCGGCCCAGGGTGGAGAGGAACTCCAGCTTCCCCGACGGCGAGCGGTGCGCCAGGATGACCTGTGATATCGGGATCTCCTCGCCACTCTTCCGTCTCAACCGCGTCTCACCGGACCACGCGCCGTTGCGAGACGCCATCGGGATGCCCTCGTGGAGCAACCGTTCCGTCACCTCACGGGGGAAGAGATCCTCCAGGGTGAGCTTATCGAGCGACTGTGCACCGGTCGCTTCGATGCCGAGCACCTCCCGGAAGGCGCGATTCAAGGAAAGCGCGCGGCCGTGGGGATCGAGGATCGCCACGAAGTCGGGAGTGGCCTCGAGGAAGGAATCGAGCCGGCGCTGCATCATCTTCGCGGAGCGCTCGGCGGTCACGTCCCTCGCGTTGACCACCACGCCGCCGAGCTCGGGATCATCGAGCATGTTCTTGGCGCGGACCTCGAACGTGCGCCACTCGTCACCCTCGCCACGGAGACGGAACTCGAAGCTGCCCGAACAGTTGTCGCGGACCACGGAGGTGAATCGGACGATCACGTCCGGCGCGTCGTCGGGGTGTACGAGACCGAAGGCGCTCTTCCCGAGCAGCTCGGCGGGCGCATGGCCGAGCAGGCGTTCGGCGGAGGGCGTGACGTACTCGATGGTGCCACCAGCTGCCACGATCGCGACGAGATCGGTGGCATTTTCAATCAACGCCCGGAATCGTTCTTCCCGCCGCTCCACCGCCTGGCGCGCGTCCACCTCGGTCGTGAGGTCACGCATGATCGTGTAGACGCCCACCTGTTCACGACTGATGTGCACCGGGATGCAGTGCAGCGCGACGTGCACCTCGGTCCCGTCCTTCCGTCGGCGGACCACCTCGGCGCGGACCTGCTCCCCCCGCTTCGCCTGCAGACCCAATTCCCGGGCCTGGTCGAGCGATCCCGGGGGTACGGTCAGCTCTCCGGGTGACCTTCCGATCGCCTCCTCCGGCGTGAAACCATAGAGCCGGGTATACTGCCGATTGACCCGGACGATCCGATTGTCACCATCCAGCACCGCGATCGCCTCGGGGGCTGCTTCGAAGAGATGGTCGAGATACGCCGCCTGAACCTGCACCGCCTCCTCCAGCCAGGAAGATTCCTTCACCCGCTCGGCGCGAACGAGCGCCGAACCGAGGAGACGCGCCACCTCGTCGAGGTCGTCGAGCGACTCGTCGTCCCACTCGCGCGGGGAGGGTGCGGCAAACAAGAGACAGCCGAGGAGACCGCCGTCCTCACCGCGTACCGCGCATGAGCCGGCGCTGGGAAACTCTTCGAAAAGGGAAAAGACCTTCGGAAGGTGCAGGCGAGGTTCGCCACCGTGGTGGACCAGAACTCGATCGCCGCGGGATGCGTGGTGCTCCAGCAGATCGGCCAGGAGGTCGGGGGCGCCCGCGAGGAGGTCACGGAGCGTGGCGTCGCCCTGGACGGCGAGCTCGTCATCCACCTGGATGCAGACCGCAGCGACCGAGGCGCCCGCCAGTTTGGAAGCAAGGCTGGCGATCCGATCCAGCTCCATTCGCAAAGCCTCTTCCGCCATGACCACTCTGGTGGCTGGAGGGCTCGAAGTCCTGGAGTTTGTCACTTCGACCCGCATTCCGGCTCCCCGCTGGGGAGAATAGAGGATCTCGGGATGGAACCTCCCACCCCGAGTATCGGCGACAACCGGCACTGACTGAAGCTACTCCGCCGGCCCTGTCGCACGACGACTCGTCTATCCTGCGGGAGAAGTCGGTACGTGCATTCGAGTTGAGCCCTCTGCAGCAGGCGCGAAGGATAATGGCGCGTCGTTGCAAGTGCAAGCCTTTTCTGGTGGAGCGTGTGTCCGGATAGCCAGCAAAGGGTGCGATCGGGGCTGGCGGCACGGGGGCGACGATGCCAAACTCCACGGGTATCATCACGTTAACGCCGCAGTCCAGCAGCCAGTCCTGACGATCGGATCATGTCAAACATCTTTCGCGGGCGCGGAGCGGATGGAACCGGGCGGCTCGAGAAAGATCTTGCGGAGCTCGAATCGCAGGCGAAGACCGCGTCGCCGGGTTACGAGACCCAATATCTGAACCGTGCCGGCAATCTGTGCGTCGAAGCCGGCCAGGCCGCCCGGGCCCTGGGATTCTATGGCCGCGCGATCGATGCGTATCTGGAATCGGGCCGGTTCAGCGCCGCCGAAGTGCTCTGCCGGAAGGTTCTGCAGATCGCGCCGCAGGCTGTCCGCGCGCGCTGCACCCTCGCCTGGCTCGCGCTCGGCAAGGGGTTTCAGGAGAGCACGCGCTCGGAGGTCACCGACTACGTGCACGCCGCGGAGCGCGCCGGTCAGCAGGATTTCGCCGCCAAACAGCTCATGATGATGGCCGAAGCGGCCATTGACGTGGAGCTTCGCCAGGAGATCGCCGAGCACCTCTTGCAGCTCGACGAAGCGGAGAAGGCCGACCGGGTGTTCGGCCTCGTCTTCGAGGAGCGTAACGGTCTGCGTCCCGAGCCGATCGCCGACGAGGGCAAGCTGTGGGCGAAGCTGCTCCGCGCGGCGCTCATGGGACCTCGCGAGCTACAGCAGCAGGCATGGGTCGGCTCCGACGAAGAGAGCGAAGCGCTGCCGTCGCTCACCGAGGAGTCGCGTCCATCCGACAATTCCTGAGCGTGCCAGCCACTCATCTATCCTAACAGCCCGAGTTAGAAGTACCTGGGGCTCCTAGATCAAGGAACGCGATGTTCTCATCCGACACGCTGAAGGACCGAACGATTCTCATCACCGGGGGCGGGTCGGGGCTCGGTCTCTCGATGGCGACGCGATTTCTCGAGCTCGGCGCCCGGATCGCGATCGTCGGTCGCAACGAGCAGCGGCTCGCGCAGGCGGTCGACGGCTTCGGCGGCAGCCGGGACCGCGCGGCCTATGCTTCGGCCGATGTCAGAGACGCCGTTCAGCTTGATGCCGCGGTGGCGGCGCTCGAGGACCGTCTCGGACCGATAGACGTTCTCGTCAACAACGCAGCCGGTAACTTCCTCGCCGCGAGCGAGGATCTCTCGCCAGGGGGCTTCGACGCGGTCGTGCGGACGGTGCTGTACGGCACCTTCCACGCGACCCGTTCCGTCGGGCGCCGCTTGATCGAACGGGGAAGCGGTGGCTCGATCCTCAACATCGTGACGACCTACGCCTGGACCGGTTCGGCGTTCGTCCTTCCGTCGGCCGCCGCGAAGGCCGGGGTGCTCGCGATGACGCGGTCGCTCGCGGTGGAGTGGGCCACATACGGAATCCGGGTGAACGCCATCGCGCCGGGCCCCTTCCCGACCGAAGGGGCCTGGAAGGCGCTCATGCCGACGCCGGAGGTCGAGGAGCAGGCGAAGCAGCGCATCCCGGCGGGGCGGTTCGGCGAGCACGACGAGCTCGCGAATCTGGCCACCTTCCTGGTCTCGGACGCGGCGCCGTTCATCACCGGCGAGTGCGTCACCATCGATGGCGGGGAGTGGCTCGGCTCCGGCGGCGAGTTCAACCACCTCACGCAGATGCCGCGCGAGCAGGTGAAGGCGGTGATGCGGAAGATGCGGGGATAGCGGGAGCCGGACGGAGGCGAATGAAGGGAGTCATCCTCGCTATTGGCGACGAGATCGTCGGAGGCCTCACCGTCGACACCAACAGCGGCTTCCTCTCTCAGCTGCTGCGGTCGGCGGGGGTGGACGTCGTGGGCGTTCTGAGCGTTCCCGACGATGAGGAGGCCATCCTCCAGGCGCTCGACCGTGCGGCGGACGATGCGGATCTGGTGCTCTCCACCGGCGGCCTCGGCCCGACGGCGGACGACCTCACCACGGCCTGCGTCGCTCGCTTCGCCAGCGTTCCGCTCGAGCTCCACGAACCCTCTCTGCTCGCCATGGAGCAGCGGTTCCGCGACCGCGGCCTCGAGATGCCGCCGAACAACCGCAAGCAGGCGCTGCTCCCGCGCACAGCCACCGTCGTCCCCAACCCCGACGGAACGGCGCCCGGCTTCATCTGCCAGGTACGGCTCGGCGGCCGATCGCGGTTCGTCGCGTCCTTGCCCGGCGTGCCGCGGGAGATGCGCAGGATGTCGGAGGAGACGGTTCTCCCCTGGATCGGCAGGCACGCGGGCCTCGGCCGAATCGGCTCGCGGGTGTTCAGCACCTTCGGACTCTCTGAATCGAAGCTGGACGAACTGCTCGTCGGGGCGGTGGATCCCGCCGAAGGCCGGCTCTCCTTCCGCGCAGCCTTCCCCCGACTACAGGTTCGCGTCAGCGTCACGGGCGGCACGGAGGCCGAAGTCGAAGCTCGGCTCGATCGGCTTGAGGGTCGAATCCGGGAGCGTCTGGGCGACAGGATCTACGCCGTGGGCGACGAGGGGATGGAGGAGACCGTGGGGAAGCTCCTCGTGCGCAACGGGCTGTCGCTCGCGACCGCGGAATCGTGCACGGGCGGGTTGATCGGACACCGGATCACCGATGTCCCCGGCAGCTCGGCGTACTTTCTGATGGGCGTCGTCGCCTACTCGGACGAAGCCAAGACGAAGCTCCTCGGAGTGTCGGCGCGGACGATCGAGGAGCACGGCGCGGTGAGTGAGGCGACCGTGCTGGAGATGGCACGCGGTATCCGATCGGCTTCGGGTGCGTCGATCGGCGTCGCTACCAGCGGGATCGCCGGACCCGGCGGCGGCTCCGACGAGAAGCCGGTAGGCACCGTCTGGATCGCGGTCGTCACGGCTGCTTCGGAGTGGGTGCGCCGGTACGATCTGGGAGCGCGGTCCCGGCTCTGGGTGAAGGAGATGACGGCGCAGATCGCCCTCGACCGGGTTCGCAAGGTACTGCTCGAAACGGAGGGAGGAGACGGATGACGAAGGGAGAGACAATGCGGGACCGAATCGTCTTCATCACGGGCGCGAGCTCGGGGATCGGCGAAGCGTGCGCCGAGCTGTTCGCAGCCGCGGGGTCCCGGCTGCTGCTTTCGGCGAGACGCGTGGAGCGGCTCGAGCAGGTCGCCCGTCGCATCGGCGAAGAGCACGGCGTCGAGACCCACACGCTCACCATGGACGTTCGGGACGTGGGGGTCGTCACCCGTCTGCTCGGCGACCTGCCCGCCGAGTGGAGCGGCATCGAGGTTCTCGTCAACAACGCCGGACTCGCCCGCGGCTTCGAGCCGATACCCCAGGGTGACTCCCGCGACTGGGACGAGATGATCGACACCAACGTCAAAGGGCTTCTCTACGTGACGCGCGCGGTCGTGCCGGGAATGCTGGAACGGGACGCGGGACACGTCATCAACATCAGCTCCATCGCCGGCGACGAGATCTATCCGAACGGCGGGGCCTACTGCGGAACGAAGGCGGCGGTCGACGCGATCTCACGCGGCCTGCGTATGGACATCGTCGGGTCAGCCGTTCGGGTCACCAACATCAAGCCGGGGATGGTCGAGACCGAATTCAGCGAGGTCCGCTTTCACGGCGACGACGAACGTGCGGCGCAGGTGTATGCCGGGGTGACGCCGCTCACGGCTACCGACGTGGCCGACACCGTCTTCTACGCGGCCACGCGGCCGCCGCACGTCAATATCGACGAGATCACCCTGAAGCCGGTTGCGCAGGCGTGGGCGACCATCGTGGCGCGGACCTGAACGGCGCCCCGGCCCCGAGCCCGCCAAAAAGGCGTCGGTGATGTTCTACGTTCGGATGATGGGGGTGCTCGGCGGTTTCCTGCTCGCGTCTGCCTACGGTGCGGCGATCGCGCTCGTTCGCCGCGATCGGTCGCTCGTTGCGCACGACTACGCGCGAGCCCTGGTCCGCCTCATCAGGCCCGCGATGGGCGTGCGGGTCGAGGTCGAGGGCGCCGAGCGGCTCGAGCGCGCGAGCCCGTGCATCTACGTCGCCAACCATCAGAGCATCTTCGACGTTCCAATCCTCGCGGCGTTCTATCCCCCCAATACGGTGGTCATCGGCAAGAAGGAGCTCCGAAGCATTCCCTTTTTCGGATGGCTGTACGTGCGGACGGGCAACGTGCTCATCGACCGATCGAGCAACCCCGACGCGGTCCAGCGGCTCCGGGGGGCGGAGGCCGCGATACGGGAGCGGAACGTATCCGTCTGGATCTTTCCCGAGGGGACGAGAGGGGAGGGGCACGGCCAGCTGCTGCCCTTCAAGAAAGGGGCATTCTACATGGCGGTCGCGGCGCAGGCCCCACTCGTTCCGATCGTGGTTTCCCCGCTCCGGCGGCTGTACGATATTCGTGGCAGGAAGATCACGCCCGGCACCGTCCAGGTGCGGGTGCTGAAGCCGATCGAGACGAGAGGTCTGAACGAGCAGAGCGTCCCCGAGCTGATCCGGCGGACACATGGGGCGATGCAGCATGCGTTGGACGAGCTGGAAGGCCGCCGGCCCGAAGGTAGGGGCGGCGGCTAGCTCCGTCGTCGCGGGATGGCGCGGGGGTGCTACGAATCGTCCGCCGGGACGGGGATGATGAGCGTCTGGCCGATGCGGACGCGATCGTCGGCGAGGTCGTTGACGTCCCGGATGCGATCGGCGGTCACGTTGTAGCGGCGGGCGATGCCCCACAACGTGTCTCCCGATCCCACGCGGTGGGTGATCCGCCCGTCCTGCAGGTCGCCGTCCGGCAGCCGCAATCGCTGGCCGACGCGGATCCGGCCCGGGTCCACCCCGGGGTTTACCGCCGCCAGCATGCTCGCTTCGAGGCCGTACTCCCGCGCGATGCCGATCCACGTGTCTCCGCGCCCCACGAGATGGTACCGCGGGTCCGCGTCCGGCGGACCGCTCGTGCCCGCGTCCGGCGGACCGCTCGTGCCCGCGGCCGTCTCCCTGCTCTCGCTCGAATCGTCGCCCGGCGCCCCCCGCGGCGCGGGATCCGGATTCGTGGCGGAGCCGGAGACGTCACTCGCCGCAGCCGAACGAATCTCTACCAGCGCCTGCGCGATGGCCGGGTCCGCCCCGATGACCGCGACCTGACGGGGCTCCCGGGCGACCGTCCGCCCGGAACTGCTGATCGCGAAGGGCGCGCGCCATCGATCCTCGAGCGACGCGTCCGGCTCCCGCTCGCGCTGGACCGCGGGGTCGGTCTCCGCGACGGCCGCGGCGGTCGACACCGGCGCCGGCTCGACCGTGACGCGAGGCGGCGGTGTCGAACCGCCGCATGCCGCGAGCGAGACGGCCAATAGCGGGATGCCGACTGCCTTCGTGGTGGCGCTGCTTCTCATGTCCATCCTTCGGGTTGGGTTCTATGGACAATATAATAGTGTCGGGCGAGGACGACATTCCAGGCCGCACGGCCGAACCGCGCAGTGTGCCCGGGGTATCCTCGCCAGCTTCCAGAATGGCAAGGTAACGATGAACAGCGTCATGACGGATCTGCCGGCGACCAGCCTCAGCTCCGAAGAAACTCTCCGATATGCCCGGCACCTCATCCTGCCGGAAGTGGGGCCGGCGGGTCAGCTTCGCCTGAAGTCGGCGCGCGTGCTCTGCATCGGCGCGGGTGGGCTCGGGTCGCCCGTAGCCATGTACCTCGCCGCGGCCGGCGTGGGCACCATCGGGATGGTGGATTTCGATGTCGTCGACGCCACCAACCTGCAGCGGCAGATCATTCACGGCACTTCGGACATCGGGCGGGCGAAGCTCGACTCGGCGCGCGCCACGCTCGGCGAGATCAACCCGCACGTCGACATCATCCCTCATCCGGTGCGCCTCAGCTCGGAGAATGCCATGGGCATTCTGGCCGGGTACGATGTCGTCATCGACGGCACCGACAATTTTCCGACCCGCTACCTCGTGAACGACGCCTGCGTGCTGCTCGGGAAGCCGTACGTGTACGGGTCGGTATTCCGGTTCGAGGGCCAGAACGCGGTGTTCGCGGCAGAAGGCGGACCCTGCTACCGGTGCCTCTTCGCCGAGCCGCCCCCTCCGGGACTCGTGCCGTCGTGCGCGGAGGGCGGAGTCCTCGGCGTGGTTCCGGGGATCGTCGGCACGATCCAGGCGATGGAGACGATCAAGCTGATCCTCGGGCTCGGCGATACCCTCGCCGGCCGCCTCTTGATCTTCGATGCGCTGCGGATGAGGTTCCGTGAGCTCAAGCTCGCGCGCGACCCCGCCTGCCCCGTCTGCGGCGACGACCCGACGGTGACCGCGCTGATTGACTACGAGCGTTTCTGCGGCGTTGATACCGATACGAAAGGACAGCAGGGAATGACGAGCGACCAGCCCGACCTCTCCGTGCTCGAGCTGAAGGAACGGCTCGATCGTGGAGACGACCTCACCGTCATCGACGTTCGTGAACCGTACGAGTGGGACATCGGCAATCTGGGTTCTGAGGGCGCGCGGCTCATCCCGCTCGGCGAGCTGACGCAGCGGCACCAGGAGATCGACAGCGACGACGAGGTGGTCGTCTACTGTCGCTCCGGCGCTCGTAGCGCCCGTGCGGTGGAGTTCCTCCGCCAGCAGGGCTACTCCAGGGTCCGAAACCTGGAGGGCGGAATTCTCGCCTGGTCCGAGGAAGTCGATCCGTCGATTCCGAAGTATTAGCTCGTCAGGGTGCAGAAAGGCCCCCGGTTTCGGACGCAAACCGGGGGCCTTTCTGCACCCTGACGAGCCGACGGCTGACCCTTCGCGCCATGTCCGGAGGATGTGCGATATTGCCAACGGATGACGTATGACGATCAACGTATAACGGCCCACGCCTCAATGTCCGAGCCCTTTTCCGATCCGGTCCTCATCGTCGCCGTCGCCATGACGGTCTTCCTGCTCGCGCCGATGGTGTTCGAGCGGCTGCGGGTACCGGGGATCATCGGGCTGCTGGTTGCCGGCGCCGCCCTCGGCCCGAACGGTGCCAACGTCCTGGCGCGGGATCCGACGATCGTGCTCCTCGGGACGGTCGGGTTGCTCTACCTCGTCTTCGTCGCCGCGCTCGAGCTGGATCTGCACCGCTTCGCCGAGTACCGCACGCGCAGCATCGGCTTCGGGCTGCTCTCCTTCGGCATCCCGATGGCCCTCGGCACCGCGTTCATGCCTCTGCTCGGCTTCGGGCTCCCCGCCTCCCTCCTGATCGGCTCCATCATCGGATCGCACACGCTGCTCGCATACCCGACGGTGAGCAGGCTCGGCCTGGCGAAGAACCTCGCCGTCACCACGGTGGTCGGCGGCACTCTGATCACCGATACCCTCGCGCTAGCGGTCCTGGCACTCGTCGCGGGCGCCGCCGAGTCGGGCCTGAGCCCGCTCTTCCTCCTGCGCCTCACCGGCGGGATCGCGCTCTTCGCGGCGGTCGTGGTGGTCGGAGTACCGTGGCTCGGCCGCTGGTTCTTCCGCAACGTCCCGGGGCAGGGGCAGGCGGAGTACGTGTTCGTCCTCGTGATGCTCTTCGGCTCCGCATTCCTGGCCAGCGTCGCCGGAGCGCAGCCCATCATCGGGGCGTTCCTCGCCGGGCTGGCGCTGAATCCGCTCATTCCGCTCACCAGCCCACTGATGATCCGTATCCGGTTCATCGGGAGCAGCCTCTTCATCCCCTTCTTCCTCCTGTCGGTCGGAATGCTGATGGACGTCCGGGTGCTGGCGGGCGATCCGGACGTCTGGATCATCTCGGGGGCGCTCATCGCGATGGTCCACCTCGGGAAGCTCGCCGCCGCGCTCGTCAGCCAGCGCCTGTTCGGATACGAGGCCGCCGAGGGGATGCTGATGTTCGGCCTCTCCCTGCCGCAGGCCGCGGCGACCCTCGCGGTCACTTTCGTCGGCCTGGAGATCGGTCTCTTCGGCGAGGTCGTGGTCAACTCCGTCATCGTGATGATTCTGATGACGGTCCTCGTCGGACCGTTCCTGGTGGAACGTGCGGGCAGGCGGATCGCGGGACGGGACGAGCGGCGGCCGTACGTTCCCGCCGACGCGCCCCGTCGGATCCTGATTCCGATGTCGAACCCCGCCACGGCCGAGGACCTGATGGACCTCGCCTTCCTCTTCCGCGACAGCAGGTCGGGCGAGGCCGTCCATCCGCTGATGGTCGTACCCGACGACGTGCGTACCGAGGCGGAGGTGGCGGAAGCGGAGAAGATGCTGGGCCACGCCGTGGTCTACGGCGCGGGCGCGGACGTGCCGGTGGTGCCGCTCACACGCGTCGATCGCAACGTCGCTTCGGGCATCATCCGCGGCATCACGGAGACGCGGAGCACGACGGTCGTGATCGGCTGGGACGGCCGATCCGGCAGCATGGCGGGGATATTCGGCAGCGTGCTCGATCAGCTCCTCTCGCGTACGAAGCAGCTCGTCCTGGTCGCGAAGCTCGGCCATGCCCTGAACACGACGAGCCGGATCATCGTCCTCCTCCCCGCCCGCAGCGACAAGAACCCCGGCTTTTTCGAGGCGGCGACCGGCGTCAAGGAGATGGCGAACCAACTCGGTAGCTCGCTCCTCCTGCTCTCCTTTACGACGGACGAGGCGGATTACGACTCGATCATGCGAGAGATCCGGCCCGATGCGCCGATCCGTACCCAGAGCGTCGGCAGCTGGGACGCCATGCTCTCGCTGTTGCGGCAGATCGTGCAGCCCGACGATCTCGTTGCAGTCATGAGCGCCCGCCGTGGGAGCCTCTCGTGGCATCCGAAGCTCGAGCGGCTCCCGGGGATTCTCGCGGGCCTGGTACCCCAGAGCTTTCTAATGATTTACCCCTCCGAAGCCGATACTCAAGCGTGGGACGCCGCGGCCGGCTTCCTTCCGGTGGCCCTCGCTCCGCGCAGAGTCATCGTCGATCTGGAGGCGGCCGACCTCGCCGGAGCGCTGCGTCAGCTTCTGGAGCGCGAATTCGGGCCGGGCCACCGACGCGTGGCGGAGCTGACGGCGAAGCTCGTCCGCAGCGAAAGGGAGTTCTCGAACGAGGTGAGACCCGGAGTCCTGGTGCCCCACGCGCTCGTCGATGGGCTCGAGGATCCGATACTCTTCTTAGGGATGAGCTCCGACGGCATCGACTTCCGCGACGTGCGCGAGCCGGTCCGGTTCATCTTCCTGCTGCTGAGCCCTCTGGGTAAGCCGCAGGTGCACCTCAACGCGCTCGCCGAGGTCGCTCGGTTCGTGAGCAGGGCGGAGGATCTCGAGGATCTGGTCGACTGGGTGACGAGGGCGATTCCCGCAGACGGAGCGGAGCAGACGTGACTGCGGGAGAACCGGGTGGGCTGCCGACGCTGGAGTCGGTGCGGGAGGCTGCGGGGCGCCTCCAGGGGGTGGCGAATCGGACGCCGGTGGCCACCTCGAGGACGCTCGACGCCATGGTGGGAGGCACGGTCTTCCTCAAGTGCGAGAGCTTTCAGCGGGCCGGGTCGTTCAAGTTTCGCGGCGCCTACAGCGCCGCGGCGCGCCTGAGCACCGCCGCTCGCTCACGAGGGCTCCTGACGTACTCGTCCGGCAACCACGCGCAGGCATTGGCCCTCGTGGGGCGGACGCTCGGGACGGCGGTGACCGTCGTGATGCCCTCGAACGCGCCGAAGGCGAAGATGGACGCCACGCGGGAGTACGGGGCCGAGATCATCGTGTACGATCCGGACCACGAGACCCGCGAGGAGGTCGCCGCTCATGTGGTGCGGAAGCGTGGATCCACGTTGATCCCGCCTTTCGACCACCCCGACGTGGTTGCGGGACAGGGTACGGCGGCTCTCGAGCTGCTGGAGGAGATCGACTCGATCGACCTCCTTCTCATACCCTGCGGAGGCGGAGGGCTGCTCTCCGGCAGCGCCCTCGCGGCCGGCTCGGTGGAGGGCTGCCGGGTGATCGGGGTCGAGCCGGAAGTGGCGGATGACGCGACGCGGACATTCCGTAGCGGAACGCTACATACGGTGAGGAATCCGCCGACTATCGCGGACGGGCTGCGGACGCCGTCGCTGGGCGAGATCACCTGGCCGATCGTTCGCGACCGGGTGGAGGAAATGATGACGGTATCGGAGGACAGCATCGTCGAGGCGATGCGTTTCCTCTGGACCAGAATGAAGCTGGTGGTCGAGCCGTCCGGTGCCGTTGCGGTGGCCGCCCTTCTGCAAAGCCCTGGTATCGGAGCGGGGCGTCCGATCGGGGTGATCGTGAGTGGAGGTAACGTCGATCTGGACGTCGCATGCGCTCTCTTATTGACCGATGGATGAACTTCTCCCGGAGCTGCAGTAATGGCGAACGCTGCCTTTGCACACGATACAATGCATGAGCCGGCGATCCTGAACGCGACCGCGCCGCATCCTATGGGACGCATCCTGGTCGTCGACGACGAGCCGAACATCTGCCGTCTTCTGAGCAGGTATCTCGCGCGGATCGGCTACGAGATCGAGACCGCCGGAAGCGTCGGCGAGGCCCTGGGCCTGCTGCGGCGCGACTGGTTCGACCTCGTGCTCACCGACCTGCGCCTTCCCGGCGCGTCGGGTCTCGATCTGCTCGTGGAGGTGCGCGCCCGGGCGCCGGGGACACGGATGATCCTCATGAGCGCCCACGCTGACGTGTACGCCGCGTCGACGGCGATCGAGCGGGGAGTGGACCAGCTCATCGTCAAGCCGTTCGAGCTGGAAGACCTTCGCGCCCGCGTCGGCGAATCGGTGGCGCGGCGGCGGGCGGAGCGGGATGCCGAGGAGGAACGCGAGAAGCTCGAGAGCCGGCTCCGACAGCGGGATACGGAGAGCAAAGTCTGGGTGCTGCGTGCGGCTCACGCCCTCGCCACGGCGGTGGAAGCGAAGGACGAATACACCGCGGGTCACGCCACCCGGGTGACGGCCTATGCGCTCACCATCGCCGAGATCACCGGCAACATCGACCCCGTGCGTTTCCGGCTCGCCGGCGATCTGCACGACGTCGGCAAGATCGGCGTTCCCGACAGCGTGCTGAACAAGCCGGACCGCCTCACCGACGAAGAATTCGAGCTCGTCCGCAAACACCCGCTGACGGGCGCGCACATCCTCGAGCCGCTCATCGACGACCCCATGGTCCTCGGCGTTGTGCGGTGGCATCACGAGCGGTGGGACGGCAGCGGCTACCCCGACGGCCTGAGCGGTGAGAAGATCCCGCTGCCCGCGCGCGTCCTCGCGGTCGCCGACACGCTCGACGCCATGACCTCGCACCGCGCCTACCGCCGCGGCATGCCATGGGACGACGTGGTCGCCGAGATCCGGCGCTGCTCCGGCGCCCAATTCGACCCCGAAGTCGTCCGCGCCTTCGACGAGGCGCTCCCGAAGCTCGAGGAGCAGTACCTCCACTTCGCGCGCGCGTTCGGAAACCCGCCGTCCTTGGTGGCCTGACACGCAGGGCCACCGGTGGGCGTACCCCTTCCTTCGCTTTCTCCCGCGGCTATCTTCCTGGCGGTTCGATATTCTCGCCAGCAGACCGATCGATGACCGACCCCATTGCCCGCTTCGCGGCGCTACTCGACCGCGCCAGACAGACCGACCTTCCTGAGCCGACAGCAATGGCTCTCGCCACCGCCGACGCGGCTGGACGGCCGTCGGTGCGCATGCTGCTCCTCAAGGGGATCGATGCCGGAGGGTTTGTCTTCTACACGAATCTGGAGAGCCGGAAGGCCGTCGAGCTGCGGGAGAACCCGAAAGCGGCGTTGTGCTTCCACTGGCAGCCGCTCGAGATCCAGGTCCGAGTCGAAGGGACCGTCTCCGAGGTTTCGGCGGAGGAGGCCGATGCCTACTTCAACGAAAGGCCGCGGGGGAGTCAGCTCGGCGCCTGGGCCTCGGTCCAGTCGCGACCACTGCCCTCGTACGAAGAGCTGAAGGCGCGGGTGGCGGAGTTGCAGGGGCAGTATGGGGAGGGCGCGATTCCGCGGCCGCCGTTCTGGTCGGGGTTTCGGGTATGGCCGGAGCGGCTGGAGTTCTGGTCCGCTCGGCCGGACCGGCTTCACGAGCGAGAGTTGTTCGTCCGCTCGGGAGACGGTTGGCGGACGGAGCTTCTCTATCCCTGAGCCACACCGGTCCACGTACCCTCGGCATACGGCCGCGCCGTCGGGTCGCCGACAACGCGGAAGAATCCCCCGCCTGGTCGGTCCGCCGCCTGCAAAGTGACCTGCGCGGGTAGCTCCAGCGGGGCGCTGAAGCGAACCGTGATCCGGCGTAGCGCTCCGGGGTCTCCGCCGAGGACGCTCTCCACGAGCGAGTGCGCGACGAGCGCTTCGATACAGCGCCCGTGCAGGATCTGGCTCCTGAAGCCGAACGGTCGCGCGGTCGCCCGAAAGAGGTGGATCGGATTCACGTCGCCCGAGACCGCCGCGTAGCGCCGGCCGAGCGAGCTCGCCAGAGTCCAGCCGCGCAACGTCCGCCATTCGCCGCCCGGATCCCGTGCGTCTTCGTCCCCAT
>JBBDRR010000226.1:0-16831 GCA_040905395.1 Gemmatimonadota bacterium | reverse complement strand
ATCGCGATCGCGGCGAGAATGCCGATGATCACCACGACGATCATGAGCTCGATGAGCGTGAAGCCCTTGCTGTTGCGAATCGTACGCATTGAACGATCTCCGGATTGAGGAAAAGGACGTTGGACCGGCTCAAGTGCCCGCAGGCAGTGACGGCATGGGAAAAGGCAATGCCCATGCCCTCTGCATGAATTATCGTAAATCGTTGTGAATAGTCTATTTATGGAACTGTCACTGCGCGGAGGCAGCCGCGCGGAGCACCTGATCTTGCATGATCCCGTGCACTCTGCAACGGGAATTTGTCGTCTCCGCACCCTTCGTTTCAGGACGCACGCGGCGACCTCGCCCCCGCCGGCCCGGAGCACTCCGCCGTCTTGCCTGACCGCTCGTCTCTGAATACGTTCGACGGCTATTCCACCACCGATCAACCTGGGGAGAAGCGCGTGAACGGCGAGAGCGGGATCAAGGACGTCACTGTAATCGGCGGGGGCCCGACGGGTCTCTTCGCGGCGTTCTACGCCGGTCTTCGCGGTGTGAGCTGTCGCATCGTGGACGCGCTGCCGCAGCTCGGCGGGCAGCTCATGGCGCTCTACCCCGAGAAGTACATCTACGACGTCGGCGGGCTGCCCAAGATCCTGGCGAAGGACCTGGCGCTCAACATGATCGAGCAGGGAACGCAGTTCGGCCCCGAGGTGATCCTGGACGAGGAGGTCCTGGATCTGAAGCGCGAGGACGATCTGATCCGCGTCGTCACGCGGCGGGGCGAGTACCTGACCAGGACGGTCGTGATCACGGCGGGGAAGGGCGCGCTGAACCCGCGGGTGCTCGAATGCCCGGGCTGGGACGACTTCTACGGCGAGCAGGAGGCGGGGCTGCACACGCACGTTCGCCAGCCGGAGGACTTCCGCGGCCGGCGGGTGCTGATCGTCGGCGGCGGCGACTCCGCGATGGACTGGGCGCTGGGTCTTGAGGGAATCGCGAGAGAAGTGACGCTGATCCACAGGCGAGACCAGTTCCGGGCACACCGCGCGACGGTCGACGCGGTCAGGAAGCTGGAGAGCGAGGGCCGGGTCTCGATACGGACGCCGTACGAGGTCGAATCGATCCTCGGTAACGGCGGGTGTGTCGCGGGCGCGGTGATCTACGACAACAAGACCGATAAGCGAGTGGAGTTGCAGCTCGATTCGGTCATCGCCCTGCTCGGTTTCAAGCCGGACCTCGGCCCGATCGCGAGCTGGGGACTGGAGCTGGAGCGGAACACGATCAAGGTCTCCTCGCTCATGGAGACGAACCTGCCCGGCGTCTACGCCGCGGGCGATGTGGTTCACTATCTGGGCAAGCTCGAGCTGATCGCCACCGGCTATGGCGAGGCGGCGATCGCGGTGAACAACGCGGTGCACTACGTGAACCCGAAGGCCCGGGTGAACCCGGGGCACTCGACCAATCTCAAGATCTTCTCGCAGGACGAGGAGGGCGGTGGCGACGAGTAGCGGGGACGCGGCATCGGAGGGCCGACTGGACCTCCACGGCAGAACGGCGCTGGTCACGGGTGGCGCGGTCCGGGTGGGCCGCGCCATCTCGTTGGCGCTCGCGGACGCTGGCGCGCGGGTCGTGATCCACTACAAGGCGTCCGAAGAGCCCGCGCTCGGACTGGCGCAGGAGATCCGCGACGCGGGCGGCGAAGCGGCGACCGTCGGTGCGGACCTCTCCTCCATGGAGGACGTCCGCCGCCTCGATCGGACCGCGGAGGAGCCGTTCGGTCCGATCGACATCCTCGTCAACAACGCTTCCGTATTCCCCGGAGATCCCCTCGCCGACGTCGAGCCAGCGCTGTGGGACGAGACGATGGCGGTAAACCTCCGCGCCCCCTTCTTCCTCACGCAGGGAATCGGCGGGCGGATGAAGACGCGCGGCTACGGCGTCATCGTGAACATGGCGGACCTGGCGGGAATGCAGGCCTGGAACGGGTACGCGGCACACGCGATCTCGAAGGCCGGACTCGTCCACCTCACGCGCGTGGCCGCCCGCGCCCTCGCGCCCGAGGTCCGCGTCGTCGGAATCGCGCCCGGTACCATCCTCCCCCCGGAAGACCTCAGCGACGCCGAGGTCCGGCACCTCGCGGACCGTGCCCCCCTCCGCCGCATCGGCTCCCCCCGCGACGCCGTCGACGCGCTGCTCTACCTGGTCGGCGCCGACTTCGTCACCGGCGAAGTGCTCGTCGTGGACGGCGGACGGATGCTGAGGTGACCGCCGCAAGAGAATGTCACAGCGAGCGAAGAATGTCATCCCGAGCACGGCGAGGGATCCGCACTTTTCGCCGGGACTCCGCGAGGTGCAGATCCCTCGCTGTGCTCGGGATGACGTCTGGTCCCGCCCCCGCCCCCCGGAACCACCTCGCCCTCCGGCCGGTATAACCGCCGACCCCCTGAAAATACCTGAATCCCGCGCGCATCGATGAGCCGCAGACGGCGGATTCCGAGACCGGCATCCAGGAAGAAGCGAGCGGCGCGCCGTAGTCGTCCTGGAGCGGTATTGCTGCCGCTGATCGGGCTCCTCGCGGTGGCCCTGGTCGGCGGTGCGATCTGGCTCTGGCCGCGCTGCTCCGGGGAGGGCTGTCCCGACGTGCGCGCGCTCCGCGACTACACGCCGCCCCAGGCCTCGCGCGTCTTCGATGGACGCGGCCGGCTCGTGAGCCATCTCGCGCCCGAGCGGCGGATCGTGGTGCCGCTCGAGCGGATCCCGGCGCACGTGGCGGGCGCCTTTCTCGGTGTCGAGGACCGCCGCTTCTTCGAGCACGATGGCGTCGATTACCGTCGCGTCGTGGGCGCGGCAGTGCGCGACCTGCAGACGCTCAGCTTCGAGCAGGGCTTCAGCACGATCACCATGCAGCTCGCCAGGAACGTCTTCCCCGAGCACCTGACGCGGGCGAAGACTCTCCGTCGCAAGGCGTGGGAGGTTCTGCTTGCGCGTCAGATGGAGCGGGAGTTCGGGAAGGACGAGATCCTGGAGATGTATCTCAACCAGATCTATCTGGGGGACGGACTCTACGGGGTCGAGGCGGCCGCGCAGGGCTACTTCGGGAAGACCGCGGCCGAGCTGGACGTCTCGGAGGCCGCCATGCTCGCAGCCCTGCCGCAGGCACCCAACACCTTCAATCCGCGGAACAACCCGGTCGGTGCGGTCCGCAGGCGAAACCTCGTCCTCGGGTTGATGCGCGATGCAGGCGTCATCTCCGCGGCGGAAGCCGAGCGTGGCACCGCGGAGCCGCTCGACCTGGCCGCCCCGATCGAGGCGAGCGGCGACGCACCGTACTTCATCGCCGCCGTCCGCCGGGAGATCCGGGAACGCTTCGGCGATGGCGCCGAGACTGCCGGTCTGCGCATCTTCACCGCTCTCGACCGCCAGATGCAGTCATCGGCCGCAAAGGCGCTCAGCGAGCAGCTCGCGGCCGTCGAACGCGGTGAGGCCGGGCGATTCCGCGGCCCCGACTGCTCCGCCGGGAAGGTCGCCGACGCGGCAGCCTGTCTCCAGGGCATGTTCGTCGCCCTCGACAATCGCAACGGCGACGTCCTCGCCCTCGTCGGAGGACGCGACTTCCGGCTCAGCCAGTTCGATCGGGCGATGCAGGCGCAGCGGCAGGCCGGCTCGGCGTTCAAGCCCTTCCTTTTCGCGACGGCGCTCGCGGCAGGGTTCCCGATCACCACCGCGCTGCTCGGTCCCGGGGCGGCCGACTACGAGGGCGGCTACGATCCCGCCGATCATGTGAGCGCCGACTCCGCCGTCGACATGAGGGAGGCGATGCGGCTCTCCTCCAACCGCGCGGCCGTCGCCCTCGGCGAGCGCGTCGGCGTGTCCAGTGTCGTGAGGACCGCCCGGAGCATGGGGATAACCACTCCCATGCAGGACTACCCTTCGACGCTGCTCGGCGCCGCCGAGGTCGTCCCTATCGAGATGGTCGGGGCGTTTACGGCGTTCGCGAACAGTGGAACCGCCGTCACCCCACGCCTGATCCAGCGCGTGGAGGACTCCAACGGACGCCTGCTCTGGGAGTCGACCGTGCGCAGACAGCCGGTCCTGTCGCCGGAAGTCGCCTTCCTGACGACCAGCATGATGCAGGACGTCGTGGACCGCGGCACCGGCTCACGCGTCCGGTCGGCGGGCCTGCCGTGGACCGTTCCGGCGGCGGGGAAGACAGGAACCACCAACGATGCCGCGGACGCATGGTTCGTGGGCTTCACGCCGGAGGTCTCGGCCGGCGTATGGGTGGGCTTCGACAGGCGGCAGAGGATCACCGTCGGCGGCGGCGGTGGCAGCATCGCGGCACCGGTCTGGGGCCGCGTCATGGCCGACTACTACGGCACCCGCGCCGCGCCGGGCCCCTGGATACCCCCGGCGGACCTCGTCTCAGCGACCATCGACCGCCAGTCGGGTCATCTCGCCACCTCCGCCTGCCCGGAAGAGCACCTCGACACCGAGTGGTTCCTCTCCGGCACCGAACCCCGCGAATACTGCCCCCTCCACGCCGAGCCGGGAATCGACGGCTGGATCCGGCGGGGGATCAGGGGGTTGGGGGAGGTTTTGGGGTTGTAGCGAAAAAGTTTTGAGTTTTTAGTTTTTGGTTTTTAGTTTGTACACAAGGGGGCTCCCAATAGTTATTGGAGAGCCCCGGTTTTCTTGTCAACTAAAAACTAATAACTCAAAACAAAAAACTGAAAAACCCTCACCCTGCGCTCTTTTCGGCCCTGCCGACGGAACTCTCCGCCGTCTCGAGGACGGGCGAGGCGCCGAGGCCGTCGTGGTGGGCGAGCCAACGCTCCGCTTCGAGGGCCGCCATGCAGCCGGTTCCGGCGGAGGTGACGGCCTGCCGGTAGTAATCGTCGATCACGTCACCCGCCGCGAACACGCCCTCCACGCTCGTCTCCGTCCGCCACGCGCACTTCGTGACGACGTAGCCATTCGGCGTCGTCTCGAGCTGGCCGCCGAGGAACGCCGTGTTGGGCGTGTGGCCGATCGCGACGAACAGACCCCCGACCGTCATCTCGCGTTCGGCACCGGTCCGTGTGTCCCGCAGCTTGATGCCGGTGATCTCGTTCTCTCCGAGCACGTCGATCACCTCGGTATTCCACGCGACTCTGATCTTCGGGTTGGTGAGCGCGCGATCGACCATGATCCTGGAGGCGCGGAACTCTTCGCGGCGGTGGACGATCACGACCTCGCTCGCGTACTTCGTGAGGTAGGTCGCCTCCTCCATCGCCGAGTCGCCGCCGCCGACGACGGCGAGGACCTTGTCGCGGTAGAAGGGGAGTGCGCCGTCGCAGACTGCACACGCCGAGACACCGCCGCCGCTCTGCGCCAGCCGCTCCTCGTTGGACAGCCCGAGCCAGTTCGCACGTGCGCCTGTCGCGACGACGATCGAGAGCGTTTCGATCGGCTCACTCCAGCTCGGACTCAGGCGAAACGGCCTCACGCTGAGATCGAGGCTCGCGATATTCTCCCCGACGACCCGCGTACCGAACTTCACCGCCTGTTCCTTCATCCGCTCCATCAGATCCTGTCCGCTGATCCCTTCGGGGAACCCCGGATAGTTCTCGATGTCGGTCGTCCACATGAGCTGCCCACCCGGGATCATCTCCCGCGACGGCTCGCCCTCGTACACGACAGGCGCGAGGTTCGCCCGCGCGGCGTAGACGGCGGCCGTCCATGCCGCCGGCCCCGAGCCGATGATCACCAGATTCTCCACCCGATCAACCATTGAATATCTCCGAGTTCTCCAGGTCCGCCGGTTCTTCTCAATCTAAGGATTCGTTGGGAGAATCGCACCTGACGCGGGGCAGTTCCCCACCGCCCCTCACCGGAGCGACCGCAGCCCCGCGACGGTCGGGATGGTGACGCGGACGGAGGTGCCCGCCCCGGGCTCACTCCGGATGCTGACGTGCGCGCCCACGTAGGCCGCCCGCTCTCTCATGCCGAAGAGCCCGAGCCCCCGCTCCTCGCTCGAGATCACGGCTTCCACGTCGAAGCCGCTGCCGTCGTCGGTGACCGTGAGCGATACGCCCTGCGGCCTTCGGGTGATTCGCACGAGCACGCTGTGGGGATCGGCATGGCGGACCGCATTGGAGATCGCCTCCTGCGCGATCCGGTAGAGCGCCAGTTCGGCCTGCGGCGTCAGCAGGTCCTCGATCTCGTCCGCGTCGACGCGGATCGGCACCGCGACGGATTCCGAGAGGCTCCGCGCGTGCGATTCCAGAGCGGGTACCAATCCCAGGTCGTCGAGCGCTGGCGGGCGGAGCCCCCTGGCGAAGCGTCGGATGCGCTCCAGAGCCTCCCCGATCTCCTTCCGCAGCTCGTCCAGGGTGGCCTCTCGCACCTGTCTATCGTCCGCGCCGCGGAGGAGTCTCAGCCGGATGAGCAGCGCCGCGAGGGTTTGGGCCGTGTCGTCGTGCAGCTCGCGGGCGATTCGCTTCCGCTCCTGTTCTTCGGCGTTCAGCGCCCTGATCGCCACGCCGGTGAGGCGTTGATGATAGGAATCCAGGTTGTCGAGCATCCCGTTGAACGTCGTCGTCAGCCGATCGAGCTCGCGGTCGCGAAGGCGCGAGTAGGGCACCCGCGCGTCGAGGTCTCCCGCCTGGACCCGCGCGGCGGTCTCTTCCAGCAGCTTGAGCGGGCTCAGAGCGAGGCGCACGATGACCGCGTTGACGAGGATCGTGACGAGGATGGCGAAGAGGGCGAGGAACAGGACCCAGGCGAAGGGAAAATCCGAGCCGGTGCGGCTGAGCGTCCGCGTCAACAGGGTCCCCGCGACGGTTCCGACGAGGACGATCGCGGAGTTCGCGACGAGGATCTTGTAGAAGAGCGGCACGCGGAGCAGCCACTCCGCGATCCGCAACGTACTCCCGAAGCTTCTCGTGCTCGCGCTCATCTGCGGACGTGCGGGGATCGGGTCGGTCCGGCCGCCCCCGGCGGGATCACCGCGGCGGGGACGGAATCGCTCTCAAGCTACAGCTCGCCGGGACGGGCGCGCCACCGCGCGAAGGGCCGGACAGGGTAGCGTGATCCCCTGCCCGAAAGTTATTATCCGGCTCTTCGGAAACGCGGGAATCATCCCGCCTTACACGAATTGAAGATGTCCATCTCGGGTTCGATCATAGATGCCGCGCCGGCGAGCGAAAGTTCGTCGATGACGACGGGGACGGAGCGGGCGGGGATGTCCGCCCAGACCGCTTCCCGCCGTGCCTTCCTGTCGCAACGACTTCGCGACTACGTCACGCTGACGAAGCCCCGCATCATCTCGCTCCTCCTCGTGACCACGCTCGCGCCGATGGTGCTCGCGGCGGGCGGATGGCCTGGTGCCGGGATCGTGATGCTGACGATGCTCGGCGGATACCTGATGGCGGGTGGAGCGAACGCCATCAACATGTTCCTCGACCGCGACATCGACGGCATCATGGGCCGGACGCGGTTCAGGCCGATACCGAGCGGACGGATGACCCCCCGGCACGGCCTCGCGTTCGGCATCAGCCTCGCGACCGCGTCGTTCCTGCTCTTCGCGCTCACCATCAACCTCCTGAGCGCGCTGCTCGCCCTCGCGGGGCTGCTCTACTACGTCTTCGTCTATACCCGCTGGCTCAAGCGAACCTCGCCGCAGAACATCGTCATCGGCGGAGCGGCCGGCGCTTTCCCGCCGCTGGTCGGTTGGGCCGCCGCGAGCGGTAGCCTGAGCCTTACGGCGATGTACCTCTTCCTCATCGTTTTCTTCTGGACGCCACCCCACTTCTGGGCACTCGCGCTCGTGAAGCAGAAGGATTACGGCAGGGTCGGGGTGCCGATGGCGCCGAACGTCTGGGGTGAGCGGCATACGATGCGGCAGATGATCCTCTACACGGCCATCCTCCTGCCCCTGACGCTCGTCCCGGTCACCCTCGGCGAGCTGGGCGCAGTCTACGGGGCATCGGCTTTCGTCTTGGGGGTGTGGTTCCTCTACGGCGTGATGAAGGTGGTGCGGGCCACGGACTTCACGGCGCCGGCGTGGTCGCTCTATCGCACCTCGCTGCTCTATCTGGCCCTGCTCTTCGCGGCCGTCTTCGTCGACGGGCTGGTTCCCGACCTCCGCGCCGGCGACGCCGCGGAGGCTCCGGTCCTGCTCGTGAATCCCGACATGCTGGAGGAGGGAAGGGCGCCGTAGATTGGCGCCCGCCATCCCGCTCTTCGGCCGATCGGGCGAGAGTATGATCCTCCAGCGCGAGCACTCTCCGTCCGTTTACCCCGAAGACCACTTCCCACGGTGAGCGCCCACCGCCGTCTCGAGCGTGCCGTCCGCGAGCACCGTGAAGCCGTCGAACGCTACGTTGCGACCGCGGAAACGTTGGATGCCTCCGCGTGGGTGACACCGTGGGCCGAGGGCAAGTGGTCGCCTGCGGAGGTGACCGAGCACCTGGTGCTCTATTACGAGGCGGCTCTGGACGAGCTCTCGGGGACGACGGGTATGAAAGTGAAGGTCGGCCCCGTGACGACGCGTCTGCTGAGGTGGTTCCTGCTTCCGCACATCATCTTCCACCGGACCGTCCCGTTACGTGCCCGCGCCCCGCGCGCGATCCGGCCCACGGGGAGCAATCTCGACCGGGTCGAGAGCCTGCTGCGCATCAGGGAGTCGACCGATCGATTCGAGAGCGAGATCGGGTCGGCGGCCGCCGGCCGCGTCCGCACCGTCACGCACCCCTACTTCGGAACGTTGCGACCCGCGGTATTTGTGCGGTTTTCGGCCGTGCACCTGGAGCACCATCACCGGCAGATTCGTCGCGTTCCGGCCGGTCGTGCGGAGGTGGAGCCGACGTGACGAACCGCGCACCGGCCCTGATCCCGGCCGTCGACCGGGCCGCCGGCGCCTTCCGACGCCGAGGCTGAATGGATTCGAGAGAACCGCCGCGCAGTTACGGTCCGCCGCCCGAGCTCGACCCGCGCCACTTCGCCGCCCGGCGCGATCGGCTCCTCGAGCGGATCGGCAACGGGGTGGCGATTCTGGTCGCCGCTCCCGAGCTGCTCAAGTCGCGCGACACCGAGGTTCCCTACCGCCAGTCGAGCGACTTCTACTACTTCACCGGTCTGCTCGAGCCGGAGTCGGCCGCTGTCCTCACGCCCCATGACGGCGACCACCGCTTCACGATCTTCGTGCGTCGCCGCGACGAGGAGAAGGAGATGTGGTCCGGCGCTCGGCTCGGCGTGGAGGGCGCGCTGGAAACCGCCGGCGCGGACGCCGCATATCCTATCGAGGAGCTGGGGACCCGGCTGCCGGACCTGCTGAAGCCGGCCGACAGCATCCATTATCCGCTCGCCGCCGATGCGCAGGTCGACCACCTCGTCACCGAATCACTTCTCGGCGCCCGCAAGTCCCGGCAGCGATCGGGTGGTCCCGCAGGCCTCGTCGACCTGGAGGCGTCGACCTCGGAGCTGCGCCTCGTCAAGGACGATCTCGAGCTCCAACGGATGCGTATCGCAGCGGAGATCGGTGCCGAGGGACACATCGCGGCGATGCTGAGGGCACGTCCCGGTGCGGGCGAGTGGGAGATCCAGGCGGCGCTGGAGGCGACCTACCGCTCCATGGGCGCCGCCGAGCCCGCCTTTCCGTCCATCGTCGGGGCGGGAGCCAACGCGACGGTGCTGCACTACGTCGCCAACCGGAGCCGTGTTCACGACGGGGACCTCATCCTCATCGATTCCGGCGCCGAGTGGGGCATGTACTGTTCCGACATCACCCGGACCCTTCCGGCGTCGGGGCGCTTCGCGCCGCATCAGCTCGACCTCTACGAGATCGTGCTCGCCGCGGAGGAGGAGGCCATCGCGGCTGCCGTCCCCGGAGCCGCCTCCTCCGCGCCACACGAAGCCGCCCTGAAGGTTCTCGTCCGCGGCATGCTGGACCTCGGGATCATGAAGGGGCAGTCGGTCGAAGAGGCCATCGAATCCGAAGGCTACAAGCGCTTCTTCCCGCACCAGACCTCGCACTGGATCGGACTGGACGTCCACGACGTCGGCCCGTACAGACGCGCCGGCGAGCCCATCGCCCTCGAGCCGGGCATGGTCCTGACCATCGAACCGGGGATCTACATCCCGCTCTCCGCGGACGACGTGCCGGAGCACTTCCGCGGCGTCGGCGTCCGCATCGAGGACGATGTCCTGGTCACGCCCGACGGCAACGAGGTCCTCACCCGCGGTGTTCCGGTCGCACCGACGGAGATCGAGTACCTGATGCGCGGAGAGTAACGGCCGACTTGCGCATTGCCGCGATCGGGCTAGATTTCGCGGTTATCGCGTACGCAGATACGTACGCAGGTGGATAGATTTGCACGGCCGCTTGCAACCACCCTAAAAAATGCTAAAGTGTCGGGACAGCACCACCTGACGGTGAGCAGGCCCCGCACTTCGAGAGTGGGGTCTTTTTTGTGTTTGGGGTACTACGTCATCCGTTATCCGTCATCCGTTGGATCGGGGCGGTGCCGGCTGACGGGACAAAGCAATGAACTCCACTCTTCCGTTGCAGTTAACGGATAACGTATAACGAACAACGTCCCCCCATGTCTCCATATCTCCAGGCCCTGGCCGAGCGCGTCCTCGTATTCGACGGCGCGATGGGCACATCCATCCAGAACTACGACCTCACCCCTGCCGACTTCGGCGGTGAGAAGCTGGAGGGGTGCAACGATTATCTGGTGATCTCGAGGCCGGACGTGATCGAGGAGATCCACGCGAGCTTCCTCGAAGCGGGCGCCGACGTCCTCGAGACGGACACCTTTCGCTCGAACCGCATCACCCTGGCGGAGTACGGGCTCGGGGAGCGGGTCATCGAGATCAACGTGGCCGCGGCCTCCCTCGCCCGGCAGGTCGCGGACCGCTTCAGCACGCCGGAGAAGCGACGCTTCGTCGCGGGCTCCATCGGCCCCTCCGGGTTTCTTCCTTCCGCCTCGGACCCCACCCTCGGCAACATCACCTTCGACGAGCTGGTGCCGGTCTTCGCCGAGCAGGCACGCGGGCTGATCGAGGGAGGGGTCGACGTGCTGCTGATCGAGACGTCGCAGGACATCCTCGAGGTGAAGGCGGCGATCTTCGGATGCCGAGAGGCGATCGCGGCGGCCGACCGCCCGGTCGCGCTCCAGGTCCAGGTGACGCTCGACACGGCGGGCCGCATGCTGCTCGGGACCGAGGTCGGCGCCGCGCTGACCACGCTCGAGGCGCTCCACGTCGACGTGATCGGGCTGAACTGCTCCACCGGCCCGGAGCACATGAGGCAGCCCGTCCGCTTCCTCGGCGAGAGCTCGCGTCTGCCGATCTCCGTCATTCCGAACGCGGGGATCCCGCACAACGAGGGCGGCGTCGCCGTCTACCCGCTGCAGCCGACGCCCTTCGCCGACCAGCTCGAGGAGTTCGTCCGCGAGTTCGGCGTCTCGGTCGTCGGCGGCTGCTGCGGCACCACGCCGGAGCACATCCGTCAGCTATCGGAGCGGCTCGCCGGCGCGAAGCCGAAGCTTCGCAGCGTGGAAACGGTTCCCCGTCTCTCCTCGGCGATCCGCGCCTTCGATCTCGTCCAGGAACCGCGCCCGACGATGATCGGTGAGCGCGTCAACGCGCAGGGCTCGCGCAAGATGAAGCGTCACCTGCTCGAGGACGATTACGACGGCGTCCTCGAGGTCGCGCGCGAGCAGGTCGACGGCGGCGCGCACGTGCTCGACGTCTGCGTCGCGCTGACGGAGCGGCAGGACGAGGACGACCAGATGCGAAAGGTCGTCAAGATGCTCTCGCAGTCGGTCGAGGCGCCGCTCTGCATCGACTCGACGGAGGGGCCGGTGATTGAGGTCGCGCTGAAGCAGTCGCCGGGGCGGGCGATCGTGAACTCGATCAACCTGGAGAACGGACGTCAGCGCGTGGACGAGGTGCTCCCGCACGTCGCGGCGCACGGCGCGGCCGTCATCGCGCTGACGATCGACCGCGACCTCGGCGGCATGGCGAAGACCGCGGCGACGAAGCTCGAGGTCGCCCGCAAGATCCACGAGATCGCGACCGAGGAGTACGGCCTCACGCCGGACGCCCTGATCTTCGACGCCCTCACCTTCACGCTCGCCACGGGCGACGAGGAGTTCCGGCGCTCGGCGGTGGAGACGATAGAAGGGATCCGCGAGATCAAGCGGCAGCTCCCCGGGGTGCTGACGACGCTCGGTGTCTCCAATGTATCCTTCGGCCTTCAGAAGCACTCGCGCGCGGTGCTGAACTCGGTCTTCCTCTATCACTGCGTCGAGGCCGGGCTGGACACGGCGATCATCAACCCCGCGCACGTGGTTCCCTACGCGGAGATCGAGGACGCCGAGCGGAAGCTGGCGAACGACCTCATCTTCGACCGCCGGACCGAGGATCACGACCCGCTCGCGGCGTTCATCGCGCACTACGAGAACACGACGGTCGAGGAGACGGCCGCCGTCGATCCGACCGCCGACATGGAGCCGGAGGCGGCGCTGCACTGGAAGATCCTGCACCGGAAGAAGGACGGGATCGAGGCGCTGATCGACGCCGCGGTCGAACGGAACGGCGCCGTGCCCGTCCTCAACCAGGTGCTGCTGCCGGCGATGAAGGAAGTCGGCGACAAGTTCGGCGCCGGCGAGCTCATCCTCCCCTTCGTTCTCCAGAGCGCCGAGGTGATGAAGAAGGCGGTCGGGCACCTCGAGACGTATCTCGAGAAGAAGGACGGCCAGACGAAGGGGAAGGTCGTGCTCGCTACCGTCTACGGGGATGTGCACGACATCGGCAAGAACCTCGTCAACACCATCCTCACGAACAACGGCTATACGGTCTTCGATCTGGGCAAGCAGGTGCCGGTCAACACGATCATCGAGAAGGCGGAGGAAGTCGGCGCCGATGCGATCGGCCTCTCGGCCCTCCTCGTGTCGACGTCCAAGCAGATGCCGCTCTGCGCGCAGGAGCTTCACAAGCGCGGCCTGGCGTACCCGCTCCTGGTGGGCGGCGCGGCGATCAACCCCAGCTTCGTGCGCTCCGCCGCCGTCATCGAGCCGGAGGAACATCGGGTGTATCCACCGGGGATGTTCTACTGCAAGGACGCGTTCGAGGGTCTCGCCGTGATGGACCGGATCGCCGCGACCGACACCCGCGACGAGTTCGTTCGCAGTCACAACGAGGAGATGGTCGAGCGCGCGCGCGCCTACGCCGCGAATCGCGCCAGGGCCGAGGGGCTGCGGCCGGACTCCCGGATCGACGCGAAGCTTCCCGAGGCGGACGTGCCGACGCCACCGTTCTGGGGCGTGAAGGCCCTCGAGATTCCTGTCGACGAGGTCGTCGAATGTATCGACCTCAACACGCTCTACCGGATGCAGTGGGGCGCCAAGAACCTCAAGGGCGAGGAGTGGGACCGCATCCTTCGGGACGAGTTCGAGCCGCGCCTGAAGAAGTACACACACGAGGCGAGGACGCAGGGCTGGCTCAGACCCCGCGCCGTCTACGGGTACTTTCCCGCCGGCAGGGTCGGCGACCAGGTCGCGGTGTTCGATCCCAAGGAGCGGAGCCGCGAGGTCGGCCGCTTCAGTTTCCCCCGCCAGGAGGATCGCGAGCGCCTCTCGCTCGCCGACTACTTCAAGCCGCTCGGCGAGGACGGCGGGCCGACCGACGTGGTAGCGCTCCAGGTCGTCACGAGCGGTGATCGCGCCGAGCAGTTCATCGCGCAGCGCAATGCGGGGGGCGATTACAGCGAGGGCTACTTCCTCCACGGCTTCAGCGTGCAGACCGCGGAGGGTGCCGCGGAGTGGATCAACCAGCGAGTGAAGCAGGAGCTGGGGATAAGCGACGGCCGCGGCCTCCGCTACTCCTGGGGATACCCCGCGTGCCCGGACCTCGAGGATCACGAGCTCGTCTTCGAGCTGCTCGGTGTCGAGGACGCGATCGGCGTGAAGCTCACCAGTGCCTGGCAGCTCGACCCGGAGCAGTCCACGGCCGCGATAGTGGTGCATCATCCGTCGGCGAAGTATTTCTCGACGTGAGGGTGCCCGTGCCACCCTGCTTAGCTCGTCTGGCGTTCACCATCCACCGGGAGTCCGCGAATGCCGCGTCGCACCCAACGCATCGACAGTGCGCTGCCGTCGAAGAATCCGGGGATCTGGATCGTCACGATCCTGATCCTCGTCGCCGGTGCCGTGCTGCTCCTGACGGCGACCGGTCGGTCCGCCCGGGAGCGGAGCGCAGTGATGCAGCGTGTTCAGATCGGCGACTCGGTACAGCGGGTCACCGAGGTGCTGGCGATGGACGCCGAGCGCTGCCCGGGGTCGGAGCTGGATCACCTGCGCGAGAGCTTTCCGGAGGGATGGCCCGCCGCGTCCATCGACGTCGCGACGGAAACCCTGACCCAGCTCACGCAGGAACGGCTCGTCTACCCGCTGGTCGAGGGGCGTGAGGTCCTGTGCTCGGGATCGGAGCAGCGAACCGAGATCGGGATCGCGGAGGACGGGACGGTCCTGTGGAGCGTCGCCGTTCTCGGCCGGACGACGCTCCAGCTGCCCGGCTGGGTGACGCCAGCGGGTGCCGAAGAGGTGGTCGAGGATTCGACCTGACACGGAAGAGGCGAGGAAATGCCGGATTTCAGAGAGCTGCTGGCCGACGGCCGACCCCACATCTTCGACGGCGCCATGGGTACGATGCTGTACTCGCGCGGCGTCTACATCAACCGTTGCTATGACGAGCTGAACCTCCGCGACGCCGATATGGTGCGGGAGGTCCATCGCGCCTACCTGAACGCGGGCGCCGAGATCCTCGAGACGAACAGCTACGGCGCCAACCGCATCAAGCTGGCTCGCTACGGTCTCGATGCGGAGCTGAAGTCGATCAACGCGCGCGCGGCCGAGCTCGCCCGCTCGGTCGCCGGCGACTACGCCTGCGTCGCGGGCGCCATCGGCCCGCTCGGGGTGCGCATCGAACCGTACGGGCCGACTTCGGTGGAAGAGGCGTTCGAATACTTTCGCGAGCAGGCCGACGGGCTCCTCGACGGCGGCGTCGATCTCTTCATCCTGGAAACTTTCAGCGACCTGCTCGAAATCGAGCAGGCCGTCCGTGCGGTACAGTCGCTCTCCGACCTGCCGATCGTCGCGCAGATGGTCATCCAGGAAGATGGCCACACGCCGCTCGGAACGGATGGAGCCCTCTTCGCCGCGCGGCTCGGCGAATGGGGCGTCGATGTCGTCGGGATGAACTGCAGCGTCGGCCCCCACGCGATGCTCGAGTGCGTCGACCGGCTCGCCTCGGCGACCGATCGCCCGCTGTCCGCACAGCCGAACGCCGGTCTTCCGCGTCAGGTCGACGGTCGCACCATGTACATGGCCTCTCCGGAGTACATGGCCGAGTACGCCGCGCGGATGATCAGGAAGGGCGTGCGCTTCGTAGGCGGGTGCTGCGGCACCACGCCGGCGCACATCAAGCGGATCGTCGGTGCGGTGCGCGCCGCCGTGCCGGGCAGCAAGCCGATCCTCACCCGGTCCTCCGAGGAGCCGAGCGTCGCCGTCACCCCCGTGCCGCTGGCGGAGCGCTCCGCATGGGGGCGGAAGCTGGCCAACGGCGAGTTCCTCACCACCGTCGAGATCGTGCCCCCCCGCGGTGTCGACCCCGAGAAGATGCTCGAGGGCGTAAAGCTGCTCAAGGCGGCCGGCATCGACGGCGTCAACGTACCGGACGGGCCGCGGGCACAGAGCCGGATGGGGGTCCTCGCCACATCGCTCCTGATCCAGCAGCGCGTCGGCATCGAGCCGGTGATCCACTACTGCTGCCGAGATCGGAACCTCCTCGGGATGCTCTCGGATCTGCTGGGCGCGCAGGCGCTCGGCCTCAGGAACATGCTGCTCATCACCGGCGACCCGCCGAAGATGGGACCGTATCCCGATGCCACGGCCGTCTTCGACATCGACGCGATCGGCCTGACGAACCTCGCGGCCCGCCTCAACCGCGGCCTCGACCCGGGTGGAAGCGCCATCGGGGAGCCGACCAGCTTCGTCCTGGGCGTCGGGGTCAACCCCGGCGCCGCGGACCTCGAGCACGAGCTCAAGCGATTCTACTGGAAGGTCGAGGCGGGCGCGGAGTACGCCATCACTCAGCCCGTCTTCGATCTCCAGCAGCTCTTCTACTTTCTGGAGCGGATCGAGAAGGAGGGGATCCGGATCCCGATCATCGCGGGGATCTGGCCCCTGGTCAGCGCTCGGAACGCCGAGTTCCTGGCCAACGAGGTACCGGGCGTCGTCGTGCCCGACGAGATCGTCGAGCGGATGCGGCACGCCAGCGCGCGAGGCAAGGAGGAGGCGGTCGAGGAAGGTATCGGGATCGCGCAGCAGATGTTGAAGCAGGCGCTGCCCGCGATCCAGGGTGTGCAGGTGAGCGCACCCTTCGGCCGCGTTCCCCTCGCGCTTCAGGTGTTCGATGTGCTTCCCGGGAGGGAGCCGGTCACCGTCTCGGCCGTTCGCTAGAACTCGCCCTGTCCGGCGACAACGCATTGTCATCCCCGCCGAACGTCGGGACCAGCGTCATTCCGCGGCGCCTACTCAGACCACGGATAGACCGGCATCGGTTGCCAGGTTTCAAAGTATTCTTGCCCCGATCGGTCAGTCCAGCCGAAGAAGACAGTGATACCGTCGGCATCTCCAGCACCGGAGCCGTCCGTCCCCGCTCGGAGCGGGTCGACGTGATATACCCCCGGAAAGTCTGATTCGGCGTTCTTGCCATTGGCCACTGCGCGCCGCACGTTCAATCGCTCGAGGGCATCCCAGCTCACCCCGGTCCGCACTCAATCGGAGCGCCAACGATGAACCGC
>JBBDRR010000225.1:0-2777 GCA_040905395.1 Gemmatimonadota bacterium | reverse complement strand
CTGACTTCATCCTCTGCTCCTCGAACGCGCAGCTCGGCCTGCCGGAGATCACGCTCTCGGCCGACCCGCCGGTGCGCCCGAAGATCACCGAGGACGGCGACCCGGACCAGCCGGAGTTCGGCGGGCAGGCGCCCGGCTGGGGCGGGCCGAAGCGCCTGCCGCAGCGCGTGGGCAAGGCGGCCGCAATGCAGATCATCCTGACGGGCGAACGCGTCCCTGCGGAGAAGGCGCTACGCATCGGCCTTGCGAACGAGGTCTACGACGAGGCGGAGTTCGAGGAGAGCGTGATGGCGATGGCCGACCGCATCGCCCACATGAACCGCTACAACCTGCGGCTCAACAAGGAGCTCCTCCAGACCGGCTACGACATGCTGGAGCCGCACCCCCGCTGAGGCCACCAACCACCAACGTGACTACCACATGCGAGAGGGGCGCCTGATGGCCATCGACTTCAAGCGCATCGACCACATCGCCATGGCCGTCGAGGACGTCGACCGCCAGGTTGCGATCTTCGAGGGCGTGTTCGGCTTCCGCCGGACGAGCACCTGGGAAGCCGTCGGCGAGCGCGGCGTCCTCTTAACCTTCGGGAACGGCGACATCCTCTGGGAAGTCGTCCAGCCGGGCGAGGACGGCGCGGCCCTGCGGAGCTTCCTCGATGGCCCCCGTGGCCCCGGGGTGCATCACGTCGGGGTCCATGTCGATGACCTCGGCGCGACGGAGCAGGCGCTCCTCGCGCTGGGCATTCGACCGGCCAGCGCGAGCACGGAAGACCAGCTCGTCGTGAGTGCGGACGGGGCCGGCGAGGGCGTGCAGTTCCGGTTCTTCACCGCCGACGCGCCGCCGAACGCCCAGCCTGGGCAGGCCTCGGGCGAGGGGAAGCCCTCCCTGGGGATCGTGGCGCTCGATCATGTATGCACGGCATATCCCGACCGCGATGCGCTGTCCGACCACTACGCGAAGATGCTCGGAATGAAGCAGGTCTGGCGGACGCCGGACGAAGCGTGGCCAGACTTCGGGGACTGCATCCTCGAGATCCCCGGAGCGCCGATCAACTGGGAGGTCATCCAGCCGGTCGGCGACGAGTCGTTCATCCAGTCCTTCCTCGACCGTCGTGGCCCTTCGGTGCATCACGTAGCCTTCGAGGTGGCGGACTTCGACGCAGCGAAGCGCGCCTGCGAGTTCCACGAGATCCCGACGTTCGATGAGCATGACGACTCGACAGACGGCTTCCGCTGGCGGGACGCGTTCATCCACCCGAAGTTCACCGGTGGCCTGCTGACCCAGATCTTCTGGGAGGAACAGCCGGGAGTGTGGGAGCGCTCGGACAAGGTGCGCCCGGAGGGGTACTCCGGATAGACCGAGGGCTTCGGGGCGCGGCATTTTGCGAGTCCCGCTCGCCCTGGCCTGTCGAGGGGGGAGCCGTCGGGACGCAAGAACGCCAACCACCTGCCAGTCAGCCTCGAGGTAACCCGAGGCCGCGCGTCGCGATGACGTTGCGCTGGATTTCGGATGAGCCCGAAAAGATCGTGTGCGAGACCGAGCCGACATAGTCGCGCTGGAAGAACGCCTCCATGGGCGCGGCGGCGCGGTCCCAGATGCCCCCGTAGAGCCCGAGGGTCTTCGTGCCGGTGCGGGCGAGCGCCTGGTGTACCTCCGAACCGAAGAGCTTGTTCACGGACGCCTCATATCCCGGGATCTCGTCACGGGCCTGAATGGAGGCGGTACGGAGTGCGAAGTTCTTGAGAATGTCTGTCTCGATGTAGCGGTCCGCCATCTCCAATCGGGTGGCGATTCGCCAGTCCTTGCGCACGGCGCCACCGCCCTCGTGGCCGCGAACGTACTCGACGAGGTCTTCCAGCGCCTTGCGGTAGCCGATCGCGCCGCCGATGCCGGAGCGCTCGAAGTCGAGCATCGCCATGGCGACGTACCAGCCACGGTTCTCGTCGCCGACGCGCTGCCGCACCGGCACTCGCACATCCTCGAAGAACGACTCGTTGAATGGCTCCTGGTCCGTCATGTCGATGATCGGACGGACGCTGATGCCCTTCGCGTTCGTGTCGAAGACGAGGAAGGTGATGCCTCGGTGCTTGGTCTCCGCCTCGGGGTCGGTGCGCACGATGGCGCACATCCAGTCCGAGTACTGTGCGCCGGAGGTCCAGATCTTCTGGCCGTTGAGGACGTAGTCGTCCCCCTTGCGGACGGCGCGCATCTGGAGGGCGGCGAGGTCTGAGCCGGCGGCGGGTTCGGAGAAGCCCTGCGCCCACGCGATCTCACCGCTGAGGATCTTCGGCAGGTGCTCCTGCTTCTGCTCGTCGGTGCCGTAGACGATGACCGTCGGCCCCACGAGCGAGACTCCGATGCCCCCCACCATGGGGACGCGGGCGGCGGCCATCTCCTCGTTGAAGATGAACTGTTCCAGGACGGTCATCCCGGCTCCGCCGTACTTCTCCGGCCAGTGGGGCGCGACCCAGCCGCGCTCCGCGAGGGCGTCCGCCCACGCGACGGCGGCCTCGCGGCGCTCGGGATCCTCGGAACGGCGGTCGGCTGGCCAGTTGTAGCCGGGAATGTCCTCCGGCTCCACGCTCTGCTCCGCCTCCAGGTCGGGTCGGTAGGCTGCGGGGAATCGCTCCTGAATGAAGGTGCGGACCTCCGTACGGAACGCGGCTTGATCCGACGTGTCTGCCCAGTCCATCCGACTCTCCATCCGTACGCGTCGATGTATCGCCGTTGCGGTTGGTGTTCGTTCAACCCTAGCGCACGAGGCGAACCGACCCGTC
>JBBDRR010000224.1:0-17595 GCA_040905395.1 Gemmatimonadota bacterium | reverse complement strand
CACGTCATGGAGAACCGCCCGGGCGTGGTCATAGACGCCCGCCTGCCGGGCGGCATGCAGCCGACACCGGAGAGTTGCGCCGCGATCGCCGAGAGCGTCGTCGACACGCTGGTCAAGCTCCACGAGGTCGACTACGCCGCGGCCGGTCTCGGGGGGATCGGCCGGCCCGAGGGGTTTCTCGAGCGGCAGGTCGCCGGGTGGATCGGGCGCTACGAGGGCGCGCGGACCGACCAGATCCCCCAGGCGGCGCGGCTCATGGAATGGCTCCAGACACGCGTGCCGGAAAGCCCCGCGCCGACGGTCATTCACAACGACTTCAAGCTCAACAACGTGCTCTTCGACCCCGCGTCGCTGCAGGTGAAGGGGGTGCTGGACTGGGAGATGGCCACGATCGGCGACCCCCTGATGGATGTCGCGATCTTCCTCTGCTACTGGATCGACCCGGACGACCCGCCCGTCCTGCGCGGCATGCTGCCGAGCGTCACCACCCTCCCCGGCTTCCCCGGCCGCGCCGACGTGCAACGGCTGTACGAGGAGCGGAGCGGGCGCAGCGTGGCCAACATGACGTGGTATCTGACCTTCGCCTACTTCAAGCTCGCGGTGATCCTCCAGCAGATCTATGCGCGTTGGGTCCGCGGCCAGACGCAGGACCCGCGCTTCGAATCGTTCGGCGCAACCGTTCGGATGCTGATCGCGCACGCGGATTCCGAGCGGAGGAACTGATCATTCCCAGCGACGCGCCCCGTCATCCCGGCGGAAGCCGATCGATGCGATCACTCCCGACGGGCCGCGCCCGTCATCCCGGCGAAAGCCGGGAACCAGGCGCAACCCGAAGCATCCACTGGATTCCGGCTTCCGCCGGAATGACGGGGGTGCAACCAGCATCGCAATGACGGGGGTGCGACTCACCGCCGGAATGACGGGGGGGGAGAGCTGACCACCGGATGACCCAGATCGACCCTCAGCAGTTCGCCGAGCATTTCCGGGCCAACGTCCGGTTCCCGAACCACATCGGTCTGACAGTCGAGTCGGTCGAGGCCGGGCGGGCGGTCCTGTCCGTGGAAGTCGGCGACATCCACATGAACGGCGCCGAGCTGGTCCACGGCGGAGTCCACGCATCCCTCATGGACACCGCGATGGCCGTCGCGCTGATCGGAATGGGGCTGCACGCCGCGACGACGCAGATGAACGTCTACTACCTCGAGCCCGTGACCGGCGGTCGGCTCACCTGTGTGGGGGAGGTGGTGCACCGGTCGGGCAGGAGCGCTACTCTCGAGGCGAGGGTGACGAACGACCAGGGGAAGATGGTGGCGATGGCGACCGGTGCGTTCCGCATCTTCAGCCGTCCTGCGGTGACGCAGGACGAGACCGAGGGCAACTCTGAATCGAGAGGGGAGGGGTAACCCGCATGAGCGTGATGGATCTCTTCAAGCTGGACGGCAAGACGGCCGTCGTCACCGGCGGCGGACGGGGGCTCGGCGAGTACATGGCCCGCGCGCTCTCCGAGGCCGGCGCCAACGTGGTGCTCTGCTCACGCAAGGTCGACGCGTGCCAGTCGGTGGCCGACGAGATCGTCGCCGCCGGAGGCCGGGCGATCGCGAGCGCCTGCGATGTCGCCGACGAGGACGACGTGGAGCGCGTTATCGCGGCGGCCTGCCAGGAGTTCGGCAGCGTCGACGTCCTCGTCAACAACAGCGGTGCGACGTGGGGGGCCGTGCCCGAGGAGATGCCGCTGGACAAGTTCGACCAGGTGATGGCGGTGAACGTTCGCGGCACCTTCCTGATGGCGCGCTCCGTCGCCGTTCGACTCATTGCCGAGCGCCGCCCCGGCTCGATCATCAACATCTCCTCCGTCGCGGCCTTCAAAGGCGGCCGACGCGGCGCCCTGCAGGCCGCCGGCTACTCCGCCAGCAAGGGCGCCGTCGTATCGCTCACCCGCGAGCTCGCCGGCAGCTGGTCCGACTACGGTATCCGGGTCAATGCCATCGCCCCCGGCTGGTTCCCCACGAAGATGTCGCGCGGAGTGCTGGAAGCGGCCGGCGAGCGCATCCTCGCGGGCATCCCCCTCGCCCGCTTCGGCGAGCCCGAGGACATCCAGGGCGTCGCGCTCTTCCTCGCCTCCGACGCCTCGGCTTACATGACCGGCCAGACCGTGATCGTCGACGGGGGTCAGACCGTCTGGTAGCGCCACGCCGCTACTCGGCGATCCCCAAAGCGGCCGCCCTCTACTCCCCGATCTGAACCTCTTCCTTGACACCTCCACACGGAAGCCCTATCCTGCCGTTGAGAATGAATCTCAATCTCCGTCTCGACCGGGCGCTTTCAACGTTCACCGTTTGAAGAGGCTTCCATATTGGGCACGAGCGCGGAGTACGTGGTTCTCGCCATTTACCACCGTCAACGCGGGAGTGGAGAACTTGACCGATCGACGCAATGTTGCCGCGCACGATTTAGCTGGGCCGGAGGGTGACCCGATGAGCGGCCGCAGCATGCTTCCGGCCCGCTCCGGCACCAATAGTGTCCGCTTCCGGCGAAGGGGAGCCCTTCCCGCTGCCGCCGCGCTCCTGTCGATCGTCTTTGCAGGATGTGCGGGCGATGCGGAGCAGTCCGCGGACGTGGCGGCGGAGGCGCCCGGTGAGGTCAATGTCTACTCGCACCGCCACTACGATGCGGACCAGGAGCTCTTCGACCGCTTCACGGAGCAGACGGGGATTCAGGTCAACGTTGTCACGGCGTCGGCGGACGAGCTGATCACGCGACTCGAGAACGAAGGCGCGCAGTCGCCCGCCGACATCCTCATCACCGTGGACGCGGGGCGCCTGCACCGGGCGAAGGAGCGCGGGCTGCTTCAGCCGGTCAGCTCGCAGATCCTGGAGGCGAACATCCCCGAGCATCTGCGCGACGTCGACGGCCAGTGGTTCGGGCTGACGCAGCGCGCGCGGATCTTCGCGTACCACGTCGACCGCGTCCAGCCGGAAGATCTCTCTACGTACGAGGCCCTCGCGGAACCGGAGTGGAACGATCGGGTGCTGGTCCGTTCCTCGTCCAACGTCTACAACCAGTCGCTGCTGGCCTCGATGATCGCGAATCTCGACGAGGAGCGCGCCGCAGCCTGGACGGAAGGCATCGTCGAGAACATGGCGCGCGCGCCGAGCGGTGGTGACACCGACCAGATCATGGCGGTGGCAGCCGGAGCGGGCGACGTCGCGATCACGAACACCTACTACCTCGCGCGGCTGGCCGAGTCCACGAACCCCGAGGAGCGACGGGTGGCGGAGCAGATCCGCCCCTTCTTCCCGAACCAGGACGGCCGCGGTACGCACGTGAACGTCAGCGGGGCCGGGGTGACCGCCAGCTCGGCCAATCCGGAGAACGCGATCCGATTGATCGAGTTCCTCTCGGGCGACGAGGCGCAGAGCGTCTTCGCCGAGGTCATCCAGGAGTATCCGGTCAAGCCTGGAGTCGCCTGGTCGAGCACACTCCAGCAGTGGGGTGAGTTCAGGGCCGATACCCTCGACCTGACCCGATTGGGTGAGCTGAACGAAGAGGCCGTGCGGATCTTCGACCGCGTGGGATGGCGATAGCGGTCCATCGCCAATGGCTTCCGACCGTCCGCTCCCTCTCCTGGGGGTGGACGGTCGCTTCGTTGTTGTTCGTCGGGCTCCTCTCGATTCCGCTCTTCGTCGTCGTGGTGGGCGCGTTCGCACCGGCAGGGGCTGAGTGGGATCACGTCTCGAGCACGCTTCTCCCCGAATACCTCCGCCACACCGCCGTGCTGGCCCTGGCGGCCGGATCGCTCGCGCTCGTGCTCGGGCTCGGAACGGCCTGGCTGGTGGCGATGTGCGATTTTCCGCTCCGCGGCTTCTTCCGGTGGGCGCTGGTCCTGCCGCTCGCGGTCCCCGCCTACATGGCCGCGTATACCTACGCGGGAATGCTCTCCGTCACGGGACCGGTACAGCGCCTGATCCGCGCGACGGTCCCGGGGGCGCAGGACAGCTTCATGTACTGGCACGTGATGAGGATCGAGGTGGTTGCGGTGATCTTCGGGCTCGTGCTCTACCCGTACATCTTCCTGCTCGTGCGGGCGTTGTTCGAGCATCGGTCCGGCCGCGCGCTGGAGGCGGCTCGGCTGCTCGGCCGCGGGCCGTGGTCCGTATTCTTCCGGATCGCCGTTCCCCTCGCACGGCCCGCGCTCGCCGCCGGACTAGCGCTCGTCCTCATGGAGATCCTCAACGACTATGGGGCCGTGACGTACTACGGCGTGACGACCTTCACGACGGGGATCTTCCGCTCCTGGTTCTCCCTCGGTGATCTGGATACGGCGATCCGGCTTTCGGCGCTGCTGATGCTCGCCGTACTCCTGGTGCTCGGCCTCGAGCGCTGGCAGAGAGGAGCGGCGAGGTATGACGAGGGAGCGTCCGGGCCGCCGGTTTCGCGTTACCCGCTCCGGGGGGCGAGCGCGGCCGGCGCCATCGCCTTCTGCGCCCTCCCGCTCGTCCTGGGATTCATCCTCCCGGTCGCGCAGCTCGCCTTCTGGACGGCCGAGGTGGCGTCGACCCTCGCGGATCCGCGCTTCCTTCGCCTCGCGCGCAACAGCTTCCTCCTGGCGCTCGGCGCCTCGGTGCTCTGCGTTTCGATCGCGGTGGTCATCGCCTACGGCGCGCGGCTCGACAGGGGACCACTCACGCGTTCCGCGGGTAAGCTGGCGCTCCTGGGCTACTCGATTCCCGGCGCGGTGGTCGCGGTCGGCGTCCTGGTCGCGGTCCTGGCGGTTGGCAGGCTCTTTGAGGGGGGCGCCGCACTGCTGGTCACCGGAAGCGTCGTGGCGCTGATGTTCGGCTATCTCGTCAGGTTCATGGCCGTCGGCTACCTTTCGGTGGAGGCCGGGTTCACCCGCATTGGACAGAACCTGCCGGCGGCATCGCGCGTCCTCGGAGCGCCGCCGCTCCGGACGCTCGCCCGAATCGAGCTGCCCCTGCTTCGGCGCGCCCTCCTCGCGGCGGGAACACTGGTGTTCATCGACGTATTAAAGGAACTTCCACTGACGCTGATTCTGCGACCCTTCAACTTCGACACGCTCGCGACCCGCGCCTTCCAGCTCGCGTCCGACGAACAGGTCGCACAATCGGCTCCCGCGGCTCTCCTGGTGATCGTCACCGCGGGGCTCGTGGTGGGAGTTCTCCATCGGAGCTTCGAGCAGGAGGCGGGTACGTGATTAAATCCAACGGCTCCCAGCCGGTCCTCACCATCGACGGCCTGGTGAAGCGTTACACCCGCGGCGCACTGCCGGCGGTGGCGGACGTCGGGTTCACGGTGGCGCCCGGCGAGGTGATGGCGGTGGTCGGGGAGAGCGGGTGTGGCAAGACCACGCTGCTCCGCCTCGTCGCCGGTCTCGAGATCCCCGATGCCGGGGAGATCGCCGTGGCCGGGCGCACCGTCTCCGGCGCGGGGAGCTGGGTGCCGCCGGAGCGCCGCGGCGTCGGCATGGTATTCCAGGACTTCGCCCTCTTCCCCCACATGACCACGCTCGAAAACGTGGTGTATGGCCTCGGCTCGATTCCACGCGCGGAACGGCGGGGCCGGGCGGAGGAGATGCTCGAGCTGGTCGCGCTCACCGACTACGCCGGGCGCTACCCGCATCAGCTCTCCGGGGGCCAGCAACAGCGCGTCGCGCTCGCCCGCGCGCTCGCGCCCCAGCCGAAGCTCCTCCTGCTCGACGAACCGTTCAGCAATCTCGATACGGCGCTCAAGCGGAATCTCCGCGAGGAGCTCGCCGACATTCTCCGCCGCACCGGCACCACGGCACTGCTCGTCGTACACGATGCCGAGGATGTCCTGGCGCTGGCGGACCGCGCGGTGGTGATGCGCTCGGGGGTCATGGTGCAGGAGGGCGCGCCGGATTTCCTGTACAGGCGGCCCCGAAACGAGTACGTCGCTCACTTCTTCGGCGAGACGAACGTCCTCGCGGGGCAGGTGTGCCCCGGCGGCTTCGAGACGGCGCTCGGGCACGTCGCTTGTGCGGCGGCTGCCGCGTGCCGTGGCGCAGTACGCCTCTGTCTCAGACCCGAGGACCTCCAGATCGTGGCCGGCGAGGGTGGCGGGCAGGCCGCGATCGTTCAGCGCGTGCGCTACGCCGGTACCCGGCGGCGGGTTCTCGTGGCGCTGGAGAACAGCGACCACATGCCGTGCGCCGCCCTGATGGTCGAGGCCGGACCGGGTCTCCCGCTCTCCGAAGGCGATCGTGTCTTCGTCCGACCCAAGCCTGACGCCGTGCACGTGCTCACCGCCGATTAGAGGACGGCGCTCTCCTTGTGTGCGACAGGGGACGGTTACGGTAGCGTCAGCGTGACCAGTCTGGAGCGAACGTCTTCCGGCACGCCGCCGATCCAGAAGGAGATGTACTGCTTGCCGTCGATCGCGTACGACATCGGGTTGCTGGTGACCGGCGCCGGGAGCGCGACGCTGTGGACGAGCTCTCCCGTGCGCTTGTTCCAGGCGTGCAGGTACGACTGACCGCCCGAGCCCTCGCCGCTGAACAGCAGAGACGCCGTCGCGAGCATCACCGGGCGCGCGCCCGGCGTTCCGGTCCGGCCAATGTCGATGCCCTCCAGCGCGGGATTGTTCCTGATGTTGTCGGGCGCGTCACCGGCCGCCTGGACCCACGCGTGCTCGCCGCTGCTCATGTCGATCGCCGTGATCCGCGAGTAGGGCGGCTTGATGACCGGCAGGCCCTCCGCGCTCGGAGCGCGACCGTAGCTGAGGATGTAGTCCATGTCGGACCGATCGGGGTCGTTCACGAGCGTCAGGACCGACGGGTTCGTGTGCGAGCCGACGAAGAGCGTCCCCGTCTGCGGATCGAACGCGCCGCCCTCCCAGTTCGTGCCGCCGAGCGTGCCGGGGGCGAGAAGCGTCCCGATCGTTCCGTCCGCCGCATCCCGCACGGACGCGGGCTGGAACAGCTCGCCGAGACGGTATGGTCTGACCGCTTCCACAGCCGCAGCCCTGAGCTCCGGCGTGAAGTCGACGAGGTCGTCGTAGGTGAGGCTCTGGAGGTCGTATGCTTCCGGAAGGGTCGGGATCGGCTGCGTCGGCGAGGCGACCTCGCCCGGCGTGTCCGACGCCGGAACCGGCCGCTCCACGATCGGCCAGACCGGCTCGCCCGTGGCCCGGTCGAAGGTGTAGGCAAAGGCCTGCTTCGTGAGCTGGACGACCGCTTCGACGCGCTCACCGCTGTCGAGCGTGAAGTCCGCGAGCAGCGGAGCCGTCGGGTTGTCGTAATCGAAGATGTCGTGGTGGACGATCTGGAAGTGCCACACGCGACGGCCGGTGAGCGCGTCGACCGCCACGAGGCTCGACGAGAAGAGGTTGTCGCCCAGGCGGTGGCCGCCATAGTAGTCACCGGTGGGAGCCTCGACCGGCAGATACATCAGTCCGCGAACGTGGTCCACCGCGATCGGCGCCCAGACGCCGACGTTGCCGGTGTACTCCCACGACCGGTTCTCCCACGTCTCCATTCCGAACTCGCCCTCCTCGGGGATCGTCTCGAACCGCCACCGCTCTTCACCCGTACGGGCGTCGAAGGCGAGGACGGAGCCCTCGACGTTGTTCCGCGACACGGGCGCGAGGCCCACGGCGAGTGCGGGTCCGACGGCCACCACGTCCTGATAGATCGCGGGGGGTGACGAGGCGCCGATCACCGAATCCTCCGGGTACCCGAGCTGCGCCTTGAGATCGATCAGCCCGTTGTCGCCGAAGCTCGGGATGGGACGGCCCGTCTCCGCGTCGAGGGCGATCAGCCAGAAGCCCGGCGTGACGACGAAGATCCGCTCGTCGTCGCCATCGCTCCAATAGGAGACCCCGCGTCCGGAGTTCGCGCGCGGAGCGATCTCGTTCCGCTCGTCCTCGTACCGGTAGACCCACTTCGTCTCACCCGTGCGAGCGTCCGCGGCGATCACCTGTCGCTCGGTCCCCGCGCTGAAGTAGAGCGTGCCTTCGATCATCAGCGGCGTGCTCTGGTTCCGGAACTCGCGGTCGTCGCCGAGAACCGGGACCGATTCCCATTCCCAGGCGACCTGCAAATCGCGCACGTTCGAGGCGTCGATCTGTGAGAGCGGTGAGTAGCGCATGTCCCGCTCGCCGTTGTACGCGGGCCACTCGACCATATCGGTCTGTGTGGTCGTCTGCACGGCCGGCGTCGAGGCGCATGCCGCGACGGCGACCAGGGCCGCCAAGGGCACGAGAGAACGAATTTGTCGTAGCATCATCGGGATGATCGGGTTTACGGAACAACCGTCCGGCGAACGATCGCAGGCTCCCACATATCACTCGCGAGCACCTCCGGCTTCGACTCAGATATATGGTGATCGGAGGCGTTATGTTCCGTGCGGTTGTGGACGTCGGAATCCGTGTCGCGGACGGGGGCGTGCCCGCCTTCGCCCCCGGGATCGTCGGCGCAATCGCCCGGCCAAAGGGCGGTGAGCCGGCGTCGTTGGTTTCCGGCGATGCCGACACGCGACCCGTCGGGCAAAAAGAAATTTCCAGACCGGCGCTTCTCCAGCTATGCTGCCAAGGCGGTTCGGAAGGGATGATTCGAGCTTCGGGGCCGTCCCTCCTGCCTGCCTCAGCTCGATAGCGTCGGAGAGGTGCACGAGAACACATGCCGCCTGTCGCATTTTCCACCGGAGCTCGTCGGCGGTCCGAGTGAGTTGCCGAGAAAGGATTTTTGAGCGCGTGCGTGTAATAATCACCGGCGGAGCGGGCTTCATCGGTAGCCATTTGGTCGATCGGCTACTTGAACGCAACGAGCACGTAACCGTAATCGACAACTTCGATAGCTTCTATGATCCCCAGACGAAGCGCGAGAACATCGCCGCGCATCTAGAAAACGCGCGGTTCCGCCTGTTGGAGGGCGATCTTCTCCGGACGGAGAGATTCGAACCCAAGCTGCAAGGCGGCGCGGACGCGCTGGTCCATCTCGCAGCGCGGCCGGGTATCACGGCATCGATCCACGACTCCCGGCTTTATGCCCGCGTCAACGTGGAGGGAACGGCCGCGGCACTCGAACTGGCGCGCCGTCTCAACATCCGCCGCTTCATCTTCGGTTCGAGCTCGAGTGTGTACGGGGCGGGAGCGCGCCTGCCCTTCCGGGAGAGCGACCCGGCCGACCGGCCTATCTCCCCTTACGCTGCGACGAAGCGCGCTGGCGAGCTGCTGTGCCATGCGCATCATCATATTCACGGAGGATCGACGGTATGTCTGCGGCTGTTCACCGTCTACGGGCCCCGCCAGCGGCCAGATCTAGCCATCCACAAGTTCGCCCGGCTAATGAGCGCAAGCGAACCTCTGCCCCTGTACGGGAGCGGGGACACGGCCCGTGACTATATCTATGTCGATGACGTTGTCCGCGGCATCGAGGCGGCGATCGATTATACCGGCGAGAACGCAGATGCGTACGAGCTCGTGAATCTTGGACGTGGTGATCCGGTATCCCTGGACCGCCTCGTCCGACTGCTCGCCGCCGCCCTCGGGACCGAAGCCCACATACGGCTCCTCCCTCCACGCCAGGGGGACGTGCCGCGTACGTGGGCCGGAACCGGTAAAGCCCGCGAGCTCCTCGGCTACGCACCTGCGATAACCATCGACGAGGGAATCCGCCGGTTCGCCAAGTGGTATCGTGCTGAGGGTAGCTAAGCGCTTCGCGCCAGCCCCAACCCCGCCGATTGGCGTGAAGCGAGCCCTTCGATCGTAGCCCGTGCCGAGCTGAAGATGTCGTGGATGTGCGAATACTGGAAGCGCGCACTACGGCCAAGCAGATGGACGTTCCGGAAGGATGTGAGATAATCTGCTAGACGCCGGACCTTATCCTCGAATCCAACTTCCAGCACCGGATAAGCGAACGGCACCCGGAAACTCCGGAAGGGTAGCTGTTCATCCAGCGGAATCAGACCGTCCGCTGCCATCGATTGCCGCAGCACGCGCTCGAGGTAGCCATCATCGGCCGTCCAGTACTCCCCATGCTGCGTACATGGGATCTCGAGGACGATGGCGGTCTGCTCCCGAGGCGCCATGTACGCGCTGCGGTTCTTCGACTCATACAGACGCGTGTACGGCTGGTCGCCCGGGAAGTAGATGGATGCGTTTTCGGTCAACCGAGGACGGTCGAGCAGGAAGACGCCAAGGACGAGGTGCCGGAACCGAACGGACATCGCCATCTCCAGCAGCTCAGGCGGCGGCTTCGGGTGGAGCATCCTGAATGCGACCGTCAGCGGCAAGCTGCTGACGACGGTTCCCGCCTCGATCTCGTGGCGGTCGTTGAGAATGATCGAGCGGATCTCGCCACGTTCGTGCACGAGACGGGTGACGCGATTGTGGAAGGAAATGTTCTCCGGTCCGACCGCGGCGGCTACGCGCTCGAACATCGTCCCGATACCCCGCCGCGGATAGAAGAACGATCCGTCCAGGTGAGCCGTCTTGTGCTTCTTTCCGGCAATCGCCTCGAGCAGGAAAGTCTTCAGATCGAGCCCTCGGAGCCGCCTGCCGGCCACCTCGGGGGAGAGACGGCTCGTCTCCTCACCCCAGAGCTTCTCGGAGTAGTTGAGGAGAAACATCCGGGCGAGGGTCTCACCGTACGCCCCAATCGCCAGGTCACGGAAGTTGGTGGCCGCGGGCTGGCTCCGTAGGCGGAGCCGAAGCACCTCGGACGTTATGCGGCGCAGGGTCCCCCAGTTCAGCTTCTCGAGAAGGTCGCCGGGCGATAGCGGGAAGTCGATGAAGCGGTTGTTCCAGAAGATCTGGCTGGGCGCGTGGACCTGCAGAAGGTCATCGCCGAGCAGGCCGCGAATCTCGGCCGTCACCTCCGCATCGCGGTCGTGCAGCCGGTGCGCGCCCGTATCAAAGCGGAAGTCGCCCCATTGCAGGGTTCGGCAGTTCCCGCCGACCTCGCCGCCGGCCTCGTAGATGTGGAACGGTAGGCCCTGTTTCCGTGCATAGTAGGCCGCCGCGAGCCCCGCAGGTCCGCCACCCAGGATATTCAGCATCGCGTTACTCCGGTTCGCTCGCGTACTCACGGACAACCACCTCGGGCCACATCGGGTTCACGAAAGGATTATGGTAAAAAATGCGTGTGCCGTTCGGTGGACCCATCCACGAAAGCTCGCTGCCGACGGCCATCACACGGCTACCCTGAGGAGGCGAGGCGAGTGCCTCGGCGTCCTCCGAGGCAACGAAGATCGCGCGGACACCCACAGACGCGAGATAGTAGTTGGCCAGGGGGATGGAGACCACGTAGAGCTGCTCGTCCCTGCTGACCTCGCGCAGGTGCTCCGCGAGCTGCGCGATCGCCGTCGGCTGTCGGTGCTGTGCGACCAGAACGATCGTCACGCCGGCGTAACTCGCCAGGAAGAGCGCCATCAATGCCTTCCCCGCCCATCCACGGCGCGCGATCTCCCACGCCCCGAACCCCAGAATCATGAGCAGCAGCACAACCAGTGGAACCACATGGCGGCTCTTGTGAATGACGTTCTGATAGAAGAAGATCCACAGAAGGTACGTCGCCCAGCTTGCCACGAGGAGCGATGCGGTTCGGTGCGTTAGAGCTCTGCCGAGCGGGCGCAGTCCCGTGACCAACGTTGCCACTACACCCGCGCCTACGGCGATCGTGAGCGGATTGCGCAAGGACCAGTAGCCGCCCAACCCGTGGGCCCAGACGCCGCGGAGGATGCCGAGTGCACGCTCGCCGACATCGGTTTCGGTCTGAATCGTTCCTCCAAACTCCGCGAAGTGGCCGCCGGTCTGCCGGCGGGCCGCTTCGATCAGCTCAACCCAGCCGGTATCCAGCACGAGCGGAATCAGCCATACGAGCCCGCCCATCGCGCCGAGCGCCGCTGCCCGCGGCACCCTACCGACCGCCCCAACGAGTACGGCCGGCAGCAGGAAGGGCAGGTAGGAGAACCGGATGCCGCCGAGGAGTCCCGCCAGCACGAATCCAAGATCCCGCCTCCCCTGGACCAGATGGTACATCGCGGCCATCGCGAACGCCGCCCCGAGCAGGTCGGGCATGTATCGATTGCTCAGGAGCCAGAAGAGCGGATTCAAGCAGACGAAAAGCGCGAGAATGATCCCGCGCGGCTCGTCCGGCGCGAGCCGAAGGATGCGCTGCAGGTAGTAGAGGATGCCGAATACAGCGACCCCGCCAATCAGTGAGAACGCGATCGCGTAGCTTCCCGTCAAGCTCGTCAGCAGCTTCGCGAGAAAGGAGAAGACCGGATAGCCCGGGAAGTGCGGACGGAGTTCGGCAACACTGTAGTCCTCGACACTGAGCGCGAAGCGAAGACTGTCGGTATCCTCGATATAGTAAATGGTGGTCGCCAGACGGGAGGCGACCACCAGGACGAAGAGGAGGGAGTAGGTCCGGAGGTGCCCGGGCGGCTCCTCGTCGCTCCACGGGAGGTGAGCCACCCCGGAGCGGGGTGGCTCGAGCACGGTTCTCACCAGTTTGCCGTGTTGGCCTCCGAGAAACCGTAGGCGTCCTGCAGGATCTCCCTGGCCGCGATCAAGTCGGCGATCGCCGCATCATACTGGTCCGTGCCCGGCAATGCGTACGGCGGCGCATTCCCGACGAGTGAGTGGAACTCCTCGAGCTGCGACGTCGTGATCTGCTTTGCCGGGTTGAACTGCAGGCCGATCGCGTACCCCTTCATCTCACCCCAATGGGTGTTGAGAGCAGTATGGTTCTTCGCCTCGAACTGCGCCGGTGTGAGCGTTGCCAGGTCGTCGATCGAGTCGTTGATGTAATGAACGGCCGTGGCGGCGATGATCTTCTCCCAGGTCTGGGACGCCTTCGTCGCCTGCTCGGCAATCTCCTGCGTCGTCGCCTGATTCACGATCAATGTGCGCCCGGTCACGAACGCATCGAACGCATCCTGCGTGAAGTCTACGGCGGAGCCGCCCACGTCCCGCTTTCCGGCGCTCTTCGCAAAGGCGAAGTTGTACTCCGACTCGAAGTCGATCCTGCCGTCTCCGTCTGAGTCGTTCGTGAACTGGGTAGCGCTACCGGCCAGCTCGGCGTCGGAGTAGCTCCTGAAATCGCGCGCGCCTCCGAAATAGCCGAACGCCTCATCCCAGTAGTGCTCCATCTTCGTGTGGGCCGCGCCCGGCTCGGCATTCGAATTCGGCTGATCCAGCACGGTTGCCAGGTAGTTGCCAGTTCCGCGCTGGTATGCGACCGCTCCGTGGAGCACCTTTTCGATCATCTGGCTCAGGTCCACGCCTTCGTCCGTCGTGTAGACCGCCGCCGTCCCGAGCTTGGCTGGATCCTGTGAATTCGCGACGATGACCTGGAACCACTCGCTCATGAGCTCGTCGACCGTCTGGCCGTATCCGATCACCTCGGCCGAGGGAAGTGGCGCGTTCTTGATGCTCTTGCCCGTCGAGATCGCCGAGTAGCGCGTCTCCTTCGCCGGCGCTGCGCCCCCCGACGTGAGGGTCTCGAGATCGAGCGCGTCCTGGTACTCGTAGAGGTTGCGGAGATACTGCTCGGTGATCGGCTCCGCCCCATCCCGCGCCAGTTCCCCAATGGCGATCTTCAGATCCTGCACCAGAAGATTGCGAACGGTCTGGCCCGAATAGCTCACACTGCTCACCCCCTCTTCGAATCGTGAATCGAAGACGTACGCATCGGGAACCTCGATCAGATCCGTTCCGGGGTCTGGCGTTATTGGGTCACTCTCGCAGCCGACGGCGAGTGGAAGGAGCAGGAACAGGATGGCGCTTTTGCAACTGATTGTGGTCATACGGTGCATTGGATGAGTGGCATGGTAGCGGTTAGAAGTCGTAACGCAGGCCGAAGTTGACCTGGCGTCGTGGTCCCGGAATGATCCCGGAGCTGAGATTCGCCTGCGGCTGTCCGGGATTCGAATGCAGCCGCGAACCGATGTAGCTGGTGTCCAGGAGGTTCTTCACACCGAGCGTGGCCGTCACACCGGCGCGTACGAGGTAGCCGAGGTTCGTATCGACTATCGTATATGCCGGGACGGGGCCCGTATCGCCCCGATTGTAGGTAGCCCGGATATTCTCGAAGTCGGTGAATACTTCGCTGACGTACCGCACATCGGTTCGAAAGAAGAGGCCGCTCGGGTGCTCCGAAGCCAGCCCCGCGACCACCGAGTGGCGGGGGGCGTACGGAAGCTCACGTCCGGCGATACTCACCTCGGGACCGCCCGATATGACGGACGAGCGGATGATGCCCTTCTCCACTTCGGTCTGGAGGTAGGTGTAAGCGAGATTCAGGTTGGGAAGGAGCGTCGAGGCCGAGGAGCCCAGAAGGGTCGCGCCGATCTCCAGGCCGGCCGTCGTTACTGTTCCGAGGTTGTGGAAGGCCGTTCCGCGGCCCGCGGCGACGAGATCCTGAATATCGATCCGGAACGCCGCGGCCTCGAACCCGAACCACCGGGACTCTCCCCGGACACCCGCCTCGTAGTTCCAGCTCGTCTCCGGTAGAAGATCCAACCCGCCGGACTGCGCGTCGGCGCCGAAGTTGACGACTCGAAGCGTCCCGCTCGAGGGCGGCGTGTACCCCCGGTGCACCCCCGCGAACAGGTTGTACGCGCCGAGCGCGTAGTTCGCGCCTATCCCGGGGAGGAGAACCCAACTCGTCTTGTCTTCATACCGCGATCCCTGGAGCCGATCGATCCGATGCTGTTCGAAAAGCTCGAACCGCATGCCCGGCGTGAGGGTGAGGGCCCCCCGCTCCAACCGCTCCGAAGCGAAGAGGGAAAGCGCGGAAGTCTCGTAGTGGTGGCTCTGACCCACGATTGCGATCGTCGATAGATCCTCCGGATCGCCGAAGTAATAGACGCCCGAGCGCGCGTCTGGCGCATCGCCCGACTGCTTGTCATCGATGAAGCGTTCCCAGTGAGCCCGCGCACCGATGTTCAGTCGACTGTCCGAGCCGAGAAAGGAATGATCCCATGTATACGAGTGCTCCACACCTGCTACGTAGAACTTCCGCAGGATCCCCGTGTTATCGACTGCGCCGCCCACCCGAATGAGATCACCAGGCTGAAACGGCGGGACCGGATCGGCTGCCACTCCGTTCCACTGGCTCGCACGGACGAACACATCGTTTTCGCGCCACCAGCGACGATCGAACAGGTTGAGGTACACACGCGTGTCGGCGTTCACCGTCTCGGCAACGCGGCGATCGTACAGCACGTCGAACGAGGAGCGGAAGACCTGGAAGTTGTCGTCCTCTTTGGGGTTGAACCGTGGATTAGTGCGGAACGAGTATTCCGTCAACCCGGTGTAGGTCGCGTTCGACTCCTCGAAGTTGACGTTCGCTTTCAGGTAGATCGCCCGGTCCGAATCAGGTAGCAGGTTCAGCTTGAACGTGCCGTTGTACTGCTCGAACCCGTTGTTCTCCCGAAAGCCGTCCCCACGCTTGAAGAGGAACTGCAGCTCCGGCTGCACTGTGCGGCTGCCCCAGCCACCAAGCTCCGTGAAGAGGCTCAGGTATCCGTTACTTCCTCCGACGAGCTGACTCGTCCCCCCGACGTCGGTCCGTGGCCGGCTCGTGATGTAGTTCACGACACCGCCCATCGTGTGCGGTCCGTAACGAATTGCACTGCTTCCCTTGATCACCTCCACCCGATCGATCCGCTCGGCGGGCGGGTTGTAATACATGTTCGGGTAGAGATAGAGCGCCGGCTGGATCGGAATCCCGTCCTCGAGAAAGAGGACCCGAGAGCTCCGGCGAGGGTTCAGCCCTCGTATCCCGATGCTGATCCGGGAATTGCCCGCCCCGTCGTCCGCGAAGCCTGTGACACCGGGCACGTGCTGAAGCAATTCCTGAGTGCCCATCGGGGCGATGTGCCGCACAACCTCGGGCCCGAGGCGGGTCGCGGTTCCCTCCAGCCGCCGGTACGCCGGAGCGGCACCAATGATCTCGATCGGCATGAGGACGATCGCCGAAGGTTCAAGAGAAACCTCGATCGCCTCCGATCGGTCAGCCGTGACCCGTTTCTCCACCTGGGTGCGAGCATACCCCAGCCGCTCGACCGTCAGGACGGCGGACCCTTCGTCCACCTGCAGATGAAAGTGCCCGTTTCCGTCTGAGAGAACCCGCCTCAAAACGTCGCCGCTCCTGCGGGCGGTGATACTCACTCCCGAAAGCGGCCTGCCAGTCTCAGCATCGCGCACCTGTCCGGTGATCGAGCCACTCCTGACTCCCTGTTGCTGCGCGAGCGCGGTACCGGGCGCCAGGCCCAGGAGCAGTAATAACAAAAGGCGTCGCATGGATCTTGTCAGAAGATTTCCAAGTTCGATTCGCGAAGTTCCGCGATCAGGATGTCCGAGAGAGGGGCCAGATTCCCATAGCTCCCACCACCACCACCACCGCCATCGGGCGAGGGTTCCAGAATCGGATCATCCTCACACCCTTGCAGGAGCACGAGTATCAAGACGCCCAGAAAGACCCGATGGAAATCGCGCATCTCGCTAAATGTTATTGAGAATCAATCTCAGTCGACGGCGCATAGTACGGTGCATTCGGAGGCGAGTCAACCTTTCCATCAACGTCGAGGAGTGGCAGTTCGCGGCGGAAGCACTTCCAGGTGAGCCGCGTCGTCCGGCTTCCCTCATCCCGGCGAACGCCGGGATCCGGTGGATGCCCGGACGCTCGACCCCTTCACCCCGCGGACCCGATCCGTGTACATTACCCGCATGATTTCTGTATCCAATCTGGAGAAGTCCTACGGTGAGCGGGTCCTGTTCGAGGACGCGTCGTTTCAGCTCAATCCCGGCGAGCGGTACGGGCTCGTGGGCGCGAACGGCTCGGGGAAGACGACCCTGCTGAAGATTCTGAGTGGCGACCTGGAGCCGACCGACGGTACGGTCTCGATCCCGAAGTCGCTGCGTCTCGGCGTCCTGCGGCAGGACCAGTTCCTGTACGAGGACCAGCAGATCCTGAGCGTTGCGCTGATGGGCAACGAGGAGCTGTGGGAGGCGATGGTCGAGAAGGAGAAGGTCCTGGCCCGCGCCCACGAGCACTTCGACGCCGACCGCTTCTCGCAGCTGGAGGAAACGGTGCAGCGGCACGACGGCTACACGGCCGAGGCTCGGGCCGCCGCCATCCTCGAAGGGCTCGGGCTCCCCGCCGAGGTGCATCACCAGCCGCTCTCGACCCTGTCGGGCGGGTTCAAGCTGCGCGTGCTGCTGGCGCAGGTGCTGGCGAGCACCCCCGACGTCCTCCTCCTGGACGAGCCGACGAACCATCTCGACATCATCTCCATCCGCTGGCTGGAGAAGTTCCTCCAGGACTTTTCAGGGCCCGTCGTGGTGATCTCGCACGACCACCAGTTCCTCGACAGCATCGCGTCGTCGATCCTGGATGTGGACTACGACACCGTCACCCTCTACAAGGGCAACTACACCGACTTCATCGCGGAGAAGGTGGCGGAGCGGGAGCGGCGCGAGAAGGAGATCGAAGGGCGGCTGAAGGAGATCGCCCACCACCAGAAGTTCGTCGATCGGTTCAAGGCGAAGGCGAGCAAGGCAAGGCAGGCGCAGAGCAAATTGCGCATGATCGAGAAGAAGGCGGAC
>JBBDRR010000223.1:0-2950 GCA_040905395.1 Gemmatimonadota bacterium | reverse complement strand
ATGCCGAGCCATGGCGGACGGTCGAGGGCATCGAGTTCCGCTCGGTTACCATCACGGCGGTGAAGGGGGACGGAGTCACCTGCTTCGACGTGGGCCATGCCGTGATCTACCGAGGGCCGTACGCGGAGGTGATCGATGATGAAGGACACGTCTTTACACGGGGGGAACGGATGGCGGTCTGCGAGCGCACGTTTCGCTTTCTCACCGACGGACCCTTAGCCGACGACTACATCGGAATCGTCCCGCGTGAGCTGGGCGAGCCCGCCGCCTGGTGCGCACCGCCCGGCACGCGCCGTACAGCCGCGGAGACCAAGGGCGCCGCCCATGTCGGTCGCGACTGCGGGCCAGGCTGCTGCTGAACTTCCGGGCGCAGCGGCCTTTGGGCCGCCGCTCCACGCGCGCTCCAGGTTCGCGAGGGAGGAGAGTGCTCTCAGTGAAAGGGTGTGAGGGATGAAGACGATCGGCCTGAGCAGCATTGAAGAGCAACGGACCGAGTCGGCGCCATTCGAGCCGCTCGAGCCATGGGACGAGCACAATCGCCGGCTCGCCTCCAACGTCCATCCGCCGGACTGGGTGAATCCGCAGCCGCGCGACAGATATCACCTGCTCGTCATTGGCGGTGGCACCGGAGGGCTGGTCACGGCGGCGATTGCGGCCGCGCTCGGGGCGAAGGTGGCGCTAGTGGAGAGATCCCTTCTCGGTGGAGACTGCCTCAACGTCGGCTGCATGCCTTCGAAGGCGCTGATCGCAGCCTCCCGCGACTGGCGAGCGACTCGAGAGACGGTGGAGCCGTTCGCGGATGTCGCAACGGCAGCCGGCCCGGCATTCCGCGCAACCACCGCATCGCAGCTCTTCGACTGGGGGCACGGCCGGAGGGGGCCGGTAGCCGAAAATCGTCGTAGGACCCGCGCACTTGGATCGTGACCGGAAGCGATCGGGGCACATGGATGCCCCGAAGGCCCTGAATTTTGAGAATCAAAATGCGACAGAGACGTATTCTGACCACTGCTACGGTGCTGGGAGCGACCGCCTTCCTGTCAGCGTCCGCGCTCGGCGTCGGCTCCGGAACGGACGCGCGGGCACAATCGATTCCGCTCGCCGAACAGAGGTACGTGCTCGGTGACGAGATCGCGACCTACAACGGCTTCATCATGTCGGGAGGGCCGCCGCCCGATGGCATCCCTTCGATCGACAGCCCGCAGTTCGTCAACGCATCGGCAGCGCGGCTGGCCCCCGGCGACCTGGTGATCGGCTACTACCATCGAGGCGAGGCCCGCGCGTACCCGCAGAAGATCCTGGTGCACCACGAGATCGTGAACGACCAGGTCGGCGGTCTGAATATGGCGATTACCTATTGCCCTCTGACTGCGACGGCGCAGGGGTTCGAGCGAGGCACGACCACCCTCGGTGTCTCCGGCCAGCTTCTGAACAGCAACCTCGTCATGTACGATCGCGAGTCGGGTTCGCTGTTCTCCCAGATCGCCGCGACCGGGCTGCGCGGCGATCATCACGGCCGTAGCCTCGTGGAGGTGAACCTCATCTGGACGACATGGGAGCGCTGGCGCTCGAAATATCCGGAAACCCGGGTGCTGAGCGAGCGCACCGGGCATCTTCGCAACTACACCCGCGATCCCTACGGAAGCTATAATCCGCTCGGGGGCTACTATAGCCAGCAGGGCACCATCTTCCCGCTACTGCACACCTCTCGAAACCAGCAGGACAAGGAGATGGTGGTGGGGGCTCGGACCGCGGAGCGAAGCGCGTACTTCGTCATGGCGGATCTCGCGAGGGAGCGGATCCTCCGGACGGAGAATTTTCTCGCCGTCTATGATTCCGAACTGGATACCGGACACATCTACCTCATCGCGGGGGAGACGCCCGACCTCCGTGCGTTAAGCGACGGTGCATACGAGATCGGAGGCGAGCGGTACCGGCCAGACGAGCTTCCGCTGGAGGAAGCGGTTTCGATAGAGGCGTTCTTCTTCGCCTGGAACGCCTTCTATCCGCAGAGTGAATCCCCGGGCCGTGGCTGATCGCCTTCGTCCCTTCACCGGCCGGGCCGGCCGGTGAAGGCGCTACGTAGGCTTATCGTGATCCTGAGGATCCCGAAGTATCGGCGAATGGCGGCGGGTATCGGGGGAATCTATCTCGTCCTCTTTCTCATCGCTCTTCAGGATATATCCCTCGGCGGCCGGGGATTCGAGTTCCTCACGGTGGATTGGGCACGGATGTTCGACCGCACCGGCGCGTTCACCTTCGAGCCGATCGGCCAGCTCACGATGCCGGGGCTGACGATCCTCCTCTCACCCGTAAACATCCTCATCGGCCTGGTCGTCGCGGCGCTGGTGGGGGTGAACCTCGTGATCACCTACATTGCCTTCAGCCAGCCTAGCGCCTGCACCTTCAACCGCTCGACGGGAATCCTCGCGAGCGTACCGGCGCTCGTGGCCGGCAGCGCGTGCTGCGCTCCTGCCATCGTGCTGATTCTCGGCCTCCAGGTCTCGTCGCTCTTCATCACCGTCTTCCAGGTGCTCATTCCCGTCTCCATGCTGCTTCTGCTGTTCTCTCTGAAGCTGATCCTGGATCGTACGGTTACTGAGCTGATCGACGTTTGAGGCTCCGCCACGCTGCCCCAAGTAGACGCGCCAGTGCCGCATCCTCCCCTCCGGAGTCGGCCGTTTTCTGAAGAGGGGCGCGCGGATCCGCCGGGGAGGCGCCGCCTACCTGTACTCAGGATTCGGGAAGTAGGGGCGGCAGCCGGCGTCCCATTCCGATCGCTGGTTTCCATGGGCGGGGATCCCGCCGCGGTCGCGCAGCATGCGCGCAAGGTGCAGCAGGTTCCAGGTCATGAATGTAGTGTTTCTGTTGGTGAAGTCGTTCTCGGGGCCGCCGGATTCGGGATCCAGGTAGGAGGAACCTGGCCCCGCTTCCCCGATCCACGCGGCGTCGG
>JBBDRR010000222.1:0-18355 GCA_040905395.1 Gemmatimonadota bacterium | reverse complement strand
GGGATCTGTACTTCAACTCGGACGAAGTGCGGATCCCTCACTGCGTTCGGGACGACCGGGGATGGGAACGTTCGCGCTGTCAGCCGATAGCCGATAGCCGATAGCCGATAGCTTCCTTGACTTTCGTCCGCCCGCCGCCGAATTCTCATCACGATCGTGAAGTGCGCCTTCCCCGCCCCAGCGACCTCCAGGAGCATCCATGAGACCACGCGCCCCGCTGAACGTTCTCCCGTTCCTTCTGGCCGCGATGCTCGTGACGCCGGCCCCGGTCTTCCCACAGGCGGGGGGCACGCTCACGGCGTCCGCGTCCACCGAACGGATCCAGGCACGCACGTATCACTTCGCCGAGGCCGGGATGGAAATGCCGTACGAGCTGTACGTGCCGACCGGCTACGACGGCAGCCAGCCGACGCCGCTGGTCGTCGCCCTGCACGGCCTCGGCTCCAATCCGACGCAGATGATCCGCTATCAGGGACTGACCGATCTCGCCGAGGAGCGGGGCTACATCGTGGTCACCCCGATGGGCTACAACTCGCGCGGCTGGTACGGCAGTCGCGGGCCCGGACGCGCCAGCGAACGGGGGGATGCCGCCAACGACCCGGACAACCTCGGGGTGCTCAGCGAGCAGGACGTCATGAACGTACTCGATCTCGTTCGTGACGAGCTCAACATCGACTCCGACCGCATCTACCTCATGGGTCACTCGATGGGCGGCGGTGGGACCTGGCACATCGGCATCCGGAACCCCGAACTCTTCGCCGCGCTCGGACCCGTCGCCCCGGCGATCTATACCAGCCCGGACGCACTCGAAGCGATCCGCGACGTTCCGGTCATCGTGCTGATGGGCGACGCCGACGAACTCGTCGATGTCGAGGTGACCCGCCAGTGGATCGCGAGGATGGGCGAGCTCGGCATGACCCACAGCTACATCGAGATCTCCGGCGGCGACCACACCGGGATCATCGCCCGCACACCCTCCAACATGGCCAGGATCTTCGACTTCTTCGATCAGCACAGCAGGAACTGAGCTGAGCGGAGACCCCATGGACGGCAATCCGGAATAGCTTCCGGGAAACGCCTCCGCACAACCCGCCGGCCGCAGGGGCTCCTCCCCTTGCGGCCGGCCTCGCGTCACGCCAATTTTGGCTTACCGAACTTCCGCATTCGCAGAGGCAAAATGCGCACTCAGGCTGTCGAGGATTACCTGAAGGTCATCTACGATCTCGGACGCGGTGGCGGACCGGTGACCACGTCGGCGATCGCGACCCGCCTCTCCGTCGCGCCGGGCACGGTGACGGGAATGGTGAAGAAGCTCGCGACGCTGAACCTGGTGACCCACGAGAGCTACCGTGGAGTGGTGCTGACGGAGAGCGGGGCGCGGATCGCGTTGGAGGTGATCCGGCACCATCGCCTGGTGGAGCGCTACCTGTTCGAGGCTATGGGTGTGCCGTGGGACCAGGTCCACGCCGAAGCGGAGAAGTGGGAGCACGTGCTCTCCGAGGAGATGGAGGAGCGGATGGACGCGATTCTGGGAAACCCGACGACGGATCCGCACGGCTCTCCGATTCCGACACGCGAGCTGGTACTGCAGGAGCCCGACAACGAAGCGCTGGCCAGGCTCAATCCGGGCCAGCGGGCGACGGTTGCCGAAGTAGGGGACGAGGATGCCGCGATGCTTCGCTATTTCGCCGAGCTCGGCCTCTTCCCCGAGGCGTCGGTCGAGGTCCTTTCGGTAGCGCCCTTCGAAGGGCCGATTTCGTTGAGGGTGGCGGGTGAGGAGTGTGCGATCGGCCGTCAGGCCGCGGAGCACGTATTCGTAACGGACATCCGGGAAGGAACGGTGGAGGATGAAGCCAGATCTACATAGAACCTCGCTGCTGCCGACGATCGTCCTGGCGCTGACGCTCGCCGGGTGCGGAGCGGATGCGGGCGGCGGGGGCGATCTCTCGGAGCGGTCGGTACGGGCGGTGGCTACGACGAGCGTCGTGGCGGATCTCGTACGGGAGGTGGGCGGTGACCGCGTGGAGGTGATCGGCCTCATGGGGCCGGGAGTCGATCCGCACCTGTACCGCGCGAGTGAAGGTGACGTGCGGCGAATGATGGAGGCCGACATCGTCTTCTTCAACGGCCTCCATCTGGAAGGCCGCATGGGCGAGATCTTCGAGCAGATGAACTCGAGCGGACGACCGACGGTGGCCGTCGCGGAGGCGACCGACCGATCCAGCCTGCTGAACCCGCCGGAGTTCGAGGGAGCCTACGATCCGCATGTGTGGATGGACGTTGGCCTGTGGCTGCGGGTGGTGCCGTATGTCGGCGAGGCGCTGGCCGAGCTCGACCCCGTGCATGCAGCGGAGTACCGCAGCCGTGCAGCCGCATACGTCGATCGGCTGTCGCAGTTGGATGCGTACGTTCGGGAACAGACCGGCCGCCTCCCCGAGGAGCGGCGAGTGCTGATCACGGCACACGACGCCTTCAACTACTTCGGAGAGGCGTACGGCTTCGAGGTACGTGGCCTCCAGGGAATCTCGACGGTGGCGGAAGCGGGAACGGCGGACGTGCAGGAACTGGCGGAGTTCGTCGCCGCCCGGCGTATCCCCGCGCTCTTCATCGAGACGTCGGTGTCGCCGCGGAGCATCGAGGCGGTGCAGGCGGCGGTGCGCTCCCGCGGCTTCGGCGTCGAGGTGGGCGGCAATCTCTACTCCGACGCCCTCGGCGGCCCCGGTACCGGCGCCGAGACGTACGAGGGAATGATCCGGCACAACGCGGAGACGATCGTGACGGCACTGCTCCGCGACGTGGAATGACGGAGCGCGACGCGATCGAAGTCCGGGACCTGACGGTCGCCTACCGGGACAAACCGGTACTGTGGGACGTCGACCTGGATCTTCCGGCGGGCGTCCTGATGGCGATCGTAGGGCCCAACGGTGCAGGCAAGACGACGCTGATCAAGTCGATCCTGGGGCTCGTCGAGCCCGCCGCGGGTCAGATCCTGGTGAACGGCGCGCCGTACAGGGCCGAGCGGCGCACCGTCGCGTACGTGCCGCAGCGAGGGAGCGTCGACTGGGATTTCCCGACGAACGTGCTGGACGTGGTGATGATGGGGCTGTACGGGCGGCTCGGCTGGCTGCGCAGGCCGGGAAAGGCGGAGCGGACGGCGGCCCTGCAGGCACTCGAAAAGGTCGCCATGGCGGACTTCGCCGACCGCCAGATCTCACAGCTTTCGGGTGGCCAGCAGCAGCGCGTGTTTCTTGCTCGGGCGCTCGTGCAGGACGCCTCGATCTACCTCATGGACGAGCCGTTCCAAGGGGTGGACGCCACTACGGAGCGGGCGATCGTGACCCTCCTACAGGAGCTGCGGTCGAGCGGCAGCACCGTCGCGGTCGTTCACCACGATCTGCAGACGGTGCGGGAGTACTTCGACTGGGTGCTTCTCCTCAACGTCCGGCGGATCGCGGCGGGTCCGGTCGAGGAGATCTTCACCGACGAGAACCTGCGGGCCACGTACGGGGGACGGGTCCCCTATCTCCGTGACCACCCCACCGGGCCCCCGGCCGCCCCCTTTCGTCTCGACCAGGTCGCGGGCTACGAATGAGCCTGCCGTTCGTATTCGACTTCACTCTCCGGACGGTTGCGCTCGGTGCGGCCGTTCTCGGGATCGTCAGCGGCACACTCGGGACGTATGCGGTCCTGCGGGGGCAGAGTCTCCTGGGCGACGCGATCTCGCATGCCGCGCTTCCGGGAATCGCGATCGCTTTCATCCTGACGGGCGTTCGATCGCCTCTCGTGCTCGTATTGGGGGCGGCGGCGGCGGGGTGGATCGGGGCGCTGCTGGTGCTCACGGTGACGAAGCGCAGCCGGATCCCGTACGATGCGGCGCTCGGTCTAGTTCTCTCCGTCTTCTTCGGCTTCGGGATGGTGCTGCTCACCTTCATCCAGCGGCTGCCCAGCGGCAATCAGGCGGGGCTGGACACCTTTCTCTTCGGGCAAGCGGCGGCGCTCCTGCCGCGCGACGTGGCGGTGATGGCCGGCCTCGGCTTCGTGGCGCTCGCCGCGACGGCGGCGTTCTGGAAGGAGCTGAAGCTCCTCTCCTTCGATCGGGAGTTCGGCGCGTCGCTCGGCCTCCCGATGCGTGCCCTCGACGTGGTGCTCACCAGCCTGCTCGTCCTCGCCATCGTGATCGGTCTGCAGACGGTCGGGGTCATCCTGATGAGCGCCATCCTGATCGCCCCGGCGGCAGCCGCCAGGCAGTGGTCGGACCGGCTGGGCCAGATCGTTCTCCTCGCAGCGCTCTTCGGTGCCCTGGCAGGGGTTACCGGAGCGGTCGTAAGCGCCTCCACTCCGCGCATGCCGACCGGCCCCACGATCGTGCTGTGCGCCGGCGCGATCGTCCTCGTCAGCCTCCTCGCCGCCCCCCGTCGCGGTCTGCTCGCCGAAGCGGTACGCGTGCGGCGGGACCGCCGGAACCTCCGCGAGCTGGGCGTCCTGGAGGACCTGTTCACGCTCGCAAGTCAGCACCCGGATCCCTTCCATCCCCACGCTTCGGTCGTGCTCCGCACCATGACGAGCGATCCGGAGAGCGTCGAGCCCGGGCTGGAGGGACTCAGCCGTCGCGGCCTCGTCCGCCTCGTCCGTCTCGTCGAGGGCGACGGCTGGGCGCTGACCGACCGCGGTCTCGAGGATGCCCGCCGCGAATTCGTCGGGTGGAAGGGGCGCGCGGACCGCGCCGCGACCGGTGCCGACGGCAGCGGTTCGTGATGACGCCCCAGAGCGAGATCCAACTGATCGCGGTTCTCACCGCTCTCGCATGTGCTCTACCCGGAGCGTTTCTCGTGCTGAGGCGCGTCTCGATGCTCAGCGACGCGATCAGCCATGCGATCCTCCCGGGAATCGTCGTCGCCTTCTTCCTCACCGAAGACCTCAACTCTCCCCTGTTGATCCTCGGCGCCGCCGCGACGGGCGTGCTCACCGCGGCGCTGATCGAAACACTGAGCCGGACTGGAAAGGTGCGTGAGGACGCCGCCATCGGGCTCGTGTTTCCCATCCTCTTCTCGATCGGAGTCATCCTCATCGCGAGGTACGCGGGGGGAGTGCACCTCGACGTCGATGCGGTGCTGCTGGGGGAGCTCGCGTTCGCACCCTTCGATCGGGTCGCCTTCAGCGGGATCGACTTCGGGCCGAAAGCGCTCTGGGTGATGGGCGTCATCCTCCTGCTGAACGCCGCCTTCATCGCGCTCTTCTACAAGGAGCTGAAGCTTTCGACCTTCGATCCGTCGCTTGCGGCGGCCCTCGGCTTCAGCCCCGCGCTGCTGCACTATCTGCTCATGGGAGCCGTATCGGTGACCGCCGTGGGCGCATTCGATGCCGTCGGCTCGGTCCTCGTCGTCGCTCTCATCGTCGGACCGCCGGCCACCGCGTACCTTCTCACCGACCGCCTCGCGTACCTGCTCGCCCTCAGCGCCGGCCTGGGCGCGGCGGCCGGAATCGCCGGCTACTGGGCATCCTACCTCGCCGACGCGTCGATCGCCGGTTCGATGGCCACCATGGTGGGAATCTTCTTTTTCCTCGCCTTTCTGTTCGCCCCGAACCAGGGAATCGTCGCCGGATTTCGGCGCTCCCGTGCTCAGCGACGCCGCTTCGCCCAGCACATGCTGCTCGTCCACATCCTCCACCACGAGAACACCCCGGAAGCGGCCCGTGAGTGTCACCCGAACCATCTCCAGGAACACCTCCGATGGAACGAGGACATCGCCCATGTCGCCATCCGCTCGGCGCTTCGCGACGGCCTCATCGAACCAAGGGGGGAGTTGCTCCACCTGACCGAGTCCGGTCGGCAGCTCGCGCGAGTCACGATGGTGGCGTAGGGGTGGCGCCGGCTACCGCGTCGGCCAGCCGAGGTCGGATGCCAGCCGCTCCAGCGAGCGACCGTCGAAGAGGTAGCGCACCTCCACGGCTTTTACATGCGCCCGCTCGGCGGCCGTGAGCCCAGCCCACATCCGTGGCGGGAAGAGCACCGCGTCCAGCGAGTCGGGGACGAAGGAGAGAAGCTCTCCCGGTCGGGAGACGATGTGGGGAACCAACTCGACCCGACCGCCGGGCAGGACGCGCTTCAGATCCGCAACCGCGCTCGCCGCGGTCGGCATCTCCCGCTCGCAGAGAACCGCTCTCACCATCTGCCGAGGCGTCACCAGCACCCGCGCCGCGATCGCCGGATCCGGGTGCGTGGCAACGAAGTGAGCGTCTCCGTACCGATCCGGCCAGCGCACTCGTATCTCGCCGTAGTGCTGCAGCGGGGCCACGATCGTTCCCGCGGGGGGAGCGCCGGGGCGCTCCAGGCTCCACGCCTCCGCCGCTACCGCCCATCGCGCCCGCAACTGCATCGCCAGACCCGTCGACTCGGCTTCAGCCCGCTCCACCACGAAGACGGCGCGCTCGCCCGTCCCACCGGTCCTGCTTCCCCATCGGTCCAGCCGAACCATGAGCTCCGGCAGTCCGAGCCCGTGCCGCTCGTACGCCTCCGTCACGATCCGCGACACGAACCAGTCGACCGGATCCACAGTGCTTCCGGCAGAGTTCCGACTCAACACCTCCGTTCCCCGCTGCGGGTCGGTTCGAACCAGGCCCTTCTCGGCCAAAACCGAATATGCCTTGCGCACCGTATGCAGGTTCACCCCCCACCGCTTCGCACCCGCCCGTAGCGCCGGCAGCAGCGTACCCCCTTCGATCTCGCCTCGCGCGATGGCGTAGCGAATCTCCTCCGCGAGCTGCGCGTAGAGAGGAATCGGGCTGGCGGGGTCCAGGGGCTTCATCTGGCGTTATATAACAGTCATCCAGGAGCGGCGGCAAGGGCCGGGAAGGGTCGGCCGGCGTTCCGTGACGCACCTCTCCGGTCGCGCGGAAACGGAGTCGGCTCTAGAATACCACGCGAATCTCCAAGCCGCAGCGGCATCTGCCGACTACCTCTCCCACCTGCAATGGACCGCAGTAATGCCAATCAGCTTTTGCGACTGGGTACGTGCGCTTCTCCTGTGCGCCCTGGCGCTGCTCCCGGCCGCGTCTCTGTTCTCGCAGGAGACTCCTGCCGACGACGGAGCGCAGCCCGTCTCGTATTCCCATATCGCTCCACTGGCCACGGCGACGACGACAGACCAGCCGATCCTCGTGGACGGCCTTCTGGACGAGGCGATCTGGAGCACTTCGCGGCCGATCACAGGATTCACCCAGATCGAACCGGAGGAAGGCGCTCCGGTGAGTGAACGGACCGAGGTGCGGATCGCGTACGACGAAGAGGCCATCTATATCGGGGCGATGTTCTTCGATCCGGAACCGATCACCACCAGGCTGATTCGTCGGGACACGGGTCAGGGGGATTTCGACTACCTGATGGTGGGCCTGGACAGCTATCACGACCATCAGACGTCGTACAACTTCTACATCAACCCGTCTGGCAGCATCCGGGACGCGGCGATGGCAGGAGGAAACGGGGGTGGGGATAGTTCGTGGGATCCGGTGTGGAGCGCGGGAACGCGGATCAGTGACGACGGATGGTCTGCCGAGTTACGGATCCCCTTCAGTCAGCTTCGCTTCAGCCGGTCGGAGGCGCAGGTCTGGGGAATCCAGCTTGAGCGGAAGATCCAGCGAAAGCAGGAGCGGGCGGTCTTCGCGTTCACGCCGCAGCTCGAGCAGGGCGGCGTACCTCGCTACGGCCATCTGGAAGGAATCAGAGGCGTCGAGCAGTCGCGGCGGCTCGAGCTGCTTCCGTATGTGGGCGCCCGGGCGGAGTATCGGCGGATCCCGCTGGGTGCCGGCGTTGACTTCGTGAATCCGTACCGGACCGGCTCCGACTACTTCGGAAACGCCGGGCTGGACATCAAGTATGGGGTAACTTCGAACATCACACTGGATGCCACGGTGAACCCGGACTTCGGCCAGGTCGAGGTGGATCCGGCGATCATCAACCTGACGGCATTCGAGACGCAATTCGACGAAAAGAGACCGTTCTTCGTGGAGGGTGCCGAGATCTTTCGCTTCGGCGAGGGCGGTCCCATGGGCAGCACCGGCCGGGGGCCGCAGCTCCTATACTCCAGGCGCATCGGGCGCTCGCCGCAGGGGGGGATCCCCGCCGGCGCCGTCTACTCGAACATGCCGAACACCGCGACGATCCTGGGTGCCGCGAAGCTGACGGGGAAAACGGCGAACGGCTGGTCGCTGGGAGTGTTGGAGGCGGTCACGAACCGCGAAAGTGCGCCGTTCATCAACAGTAGCGGCGTTGCGGGGGAGGCACTCGTCGAACCGATGACGAACTACGTCGTCGCTCGTGCGCGGCGCGAATTCAACGGCAATACGACGCGCCTCGGGGCGATAGGCACGGCGGTCAATCGGGACCTCGCCGAGTCGGACCTCGACGGGCGCCTGCTCCGGTCAGCCTACTCCGGTGGCATCGACTTCGCCCACGAGTGGGCGGATCGGACATGGAAGATCTCCGGCACCTTCACGCCGAGCTACGTGACCGGCTCCGCCGAGGCGATCGAGCGGACGCAGCGCTCGTCGGTGCGCTACTTCCACCGTCCCGATGTCGACTACCTGGAAGTCGACCCGACGGCAACGTCGCTCGCGGGCTATTACGCGATGGTCGACCTGAACAAACAGGCGGGTGCTTATACGGCGAAGATGACGGTGGCGGGAGCGAGCCCCGGCTACGAGGTAAACGACCTCGGCTTCCAGACCGCGGCGGACAGGATCATCTTCGACACCACCTTCGGATACACGCAGACCGTTCCGGGCACGCTCTTACGCAGGTGGGACATTCGTGGAGGTCCGGACGCCATCTGGAATTACGGCGGGAACCGAGTCTTCAACGAGATCAATGCGTTCGGCAACTTCACGCTGCTCAACTACTGGGGCGGCGGCTGGCGTCTCGCGTTCAATCCCGAGGTCCTGAACGATCGGCTGACGAGGGGCGGTCCGCTGAGCCGCGATCCGCGAGGTTACGCCGGCAACGTCAACGTCAACTCGGACAATCGTAAGCAGTTCGTGGGGCGGTCGTCCTACCAGTGGGCCTTCGACGAGGGCGACTCGTGGCGTCACGCCGTGAGCCTGAACCTCACCTACCTTCCGCGGGACAACTGGCAGATCAGCGTGGGACCCGAGCTGACCAGGAACCGCGCGTCCGCCCAGTACGTGACCTCCGTGGCCGATCCGCTCGCGGCCACCTACGGCCGACGCTACATCTTCGCGCCGATCGAGCAGACGACGCTCGGCCTGGAGACGCGGGTGAACGTCACCTTCACGCCGACGCTCTCCTTCGAGATGTATGCACAGCCCTTCCTCTCCAGCGGCGATTACGGCACGCTCAAGGAGCTGCGGGAAGAAGGCACCTTCGACTTCGTCGAATACGGGAGCGATGCCGGGGAGGTCCGCGAGACGTCCGACGGATTCTATGACGTGGATCCGGACGGAAGCGGCGACGCGTTGGAGTTCAGGGTTCCGGACCTCGATTTCAACTATAGGAGCCTGCTCGGGAACGCAGTGCTACGGTGGGAGTGGCGGCCCGGGTCGACGCTCTTCGTCGTCTGGCAGCAGAGCCGCGACCAGCGATTCACCAACCGGGATCGGGATCTCCTCACCGGGCCGGCCGGCCGCTTCGATTTCGGCGACGACGTCGGTGAGCTCTTCGGGATCCGTCCCGCCAACATCCTGTTGATCAAGTTGAACTACTGGCTGAACCCGTAGCAGTCGGGCGCGCGGCTTCAACCTCTCAGTAGCACATTCTCCAGCCGCTCCCGGTAGCTGCTGCTCGAGCACTCCTCTGCCGGAGGGTGATCGCGGCCCACAGGTACCAATCGAGAGCGCTTGCCGCGATCGCCTCCTGCCACGAGAGCGGATTCGGGGTGCCTCGCTCCCTGTAGTAGGACACGACGGCGTAGAGCGCCACCTGCAGCGTCCACACGAGGAAGAACGCTCCCCACCAGAACGCCCGGGGGACGTTCAGGACGCCGACGGCACCGCTCGCGCGTCGCGCATCGTTCGCGGGATGGATCACGCTTCGATCGGCTATGCGGGAAGTGGCGGCGCAATCTCTGCAGCGCCGGCCGCCCATCACGGGGAGACGATCGAAAGCTACATCGGAAGGGTCGGCCTCGGAATGGGAGCGAACTCGAAGGACTCGACGATGCCCCTCGCGGGGCCTTTCGGTCACCACTGCCCGATCGGGGCTCGTAGATTTCGAATCGGCACCAGTTTACGAAAGCTTGGTCAAACATCTAGCCATCGCCCGGTGTATTGGTTTTATTACGAGGAGGGAGGTGGTGTCCCTTCCTCTCGCCTCCGGGCACACTTCCAGACCCGACCAGAACGAGACCTAGCCGACCGCCGTCGGACCGCGCTTCGTGCCGAGCGGTCCGGCCCGCGCGACCCGGCCGGGGCGCGGTCGTCCCTTCGTCCCCCGGTTCGCCCTGCGAGCCTCGCTTCCGAGGAGATCCTCGATGCGGCCACCTCTAGCGAGTAATCCGGCCTTCGTCGCCCTGGCGTTGACGGTGTCGACTGCGGCCGCGGCCGCAGCGTACAGCTACGCCGGTGCGGCTGCGAGCGCGGAAGTCGCGGAGAGTGCCGCTCCAACGCAACCGACCCAGTTCGGGCCGCGATCACAGCGGGCCTCGAGCGCGAGACCAGGGGAGCGCCCGTCGCACAACTTCTATTTCACCCGCGCGGTCTACACGAGCTGGGGTGGTGGGTTCGGATGGGGTCGTTGGGCGACGGACTTTCCGCAGGCGGATCGCTGGATCGTCAACGTTCTCGGCCGCCTGACGGGCGTCGACGTCTCACCGCTGGAGAACCCTGTCCGGCTGGACGATCCGGATCTGCGGCGTTACCCGTTCCTGTACGCTCTCGAGGTCGGGGACATGGCGCTCAGGGACCGGGAGATCGAGGGTCTGCGGAATTATCTGCTGGCGGGTGGATTCCTCGTCATCGACGACTTCTGGGGCGCGTACGAGTGGGACAACTTCGAGCGCGAATTTCGCAAGGTGCTGCCCGAGTACGAGATCGTCGATCTCCCGCTCGACCATCCGATCTTCTCGACCTTCTATCAGATCGAGCAGATCATCCAGGTCCCGAACGTCGGCCAGGGGATCCGTGGCGGGCCGACGCACGAGCGCGGCGAGACAGGAAGGATCCCGCGCGTCCGCGGGATCTTCGACGAGGACGGCAGGCTGATGGTCATCATCAACTGGAACACCGATCTGGGAGACGCGTGGGAGTGGGCGGAAGACCCGCAGTATCCGCTGCAGTACTCCACATTCGCATACCAGATGGCTGCAAACTTCATCGTGTACGCGATGACTCGCTGACCGAGGCGATGCCGCCCCGGCGAGAAGCGCGACTACAAGCAAGGCTCTAAAAGGAATGGCCCTCGCTCTCTGGGAATTTCTTTTCAAGTACCCTCCGCTGGTATTCGAAAAGGGAAGACTCGTTTTCTCGACGCCCCTGCCGGGGTGGATGATCGCCGTGGCGATCGCCCTCGCGGGATTGGCGGCGTGGAGTTACCTGCGGCGCAGTCGCGGCCTGTCGCCGGGGGACCGGGCGGGGCTGGTCACGCTTCGCGCAGCCCTGCTGGCCCTGCTGGTCCTCCTCCTTCTGCGGCCGACGCTACAGGTCCCCGTGGCGGTCGAGCAGGAGAACTACCTGGGGATTCTCGTCGACGACTCGCGCAGCATGCTCGTGGCCGACGACGGCAGCATAACGCGCGCGGAGGATCTCGTTGCCCAGCTGGATGCCGAGCTGCTCCAGGCGCTGTCGGAGCGCTTCCGGCTCCGGCTCTTCAGCTTTTCCGGTGATGCCGAACGGGTCGAAGAGGTCGGCCAGCTCAGCTTCACGGGTGGGCAGACGAGGATCGGGCGGGCGGTCGAGCAGGCGCGTAGCGAGCTCGCGGGTGTGCCGCTGGCGGGGCTCGTCGTCCTCACCGATGGAGCCGATCAGTCCGAGGCGGAGCTGAACGCAGCTCTCCTGTCGGCGCGATCGGGATCGCTGCCGATCTACACCGTGGGCGTGGGCCGCGAGCAGTTCCAGCGGGATATCGAGCTGCGGCGCGTCTCGAGCCCCCGAGGCGTGCTGCGCGGCACCTCGATGATGGTGGACCTCGTGATCGCACAGAACGGCTTCGCCGGTCGGACGGTGCCGCTGATCGTCGAGGACGAGGGGCGGGTGGTGAACACGCAGGACGTCGAGATGCCGATGGACGGCACGCCGGCGACCGTCCGCGTCCATTTCACCGCCGACGACCCGGGCTGGCGGCGCTTCAGCTTCCGCGTCCCGCTCCAGGAGGGTGAGCTCGTCGCGGAGAACAACCGGCGCGAGAGTCTCATCGAAGTCCGCGAGGGGGCTCAGAAGGTGCTCTATTTCGAGGGCGAGCCGCGCTTCGAGGTGAAGTTCATGCGCCGAGCGGTGACGGGCGACCCGGAGCTGCAGCTCGTGGTGCTGCAGAGAACGGCGGAGAACAAGTTCCTCCGGCTCGATGTCGATTCGCCCGAGGAGTTGGCCGACGGCTTTCCGGTGACGCGCGAAGAGCTCTTCGGCTACCGCGCCCTGATCATCGGCAGCGTGGAAGCGAGCTTCTTCTCGCGCGATCAGCTCCAGATGATCGTGGACTTCGTCAGCGAGCGGGGGGGCAGCGTCCTCTTCCTCGGCGGCCGGCATTCCTTCGCCGAAGGCAGCTACTCCGGCACGCTCATCGAGGACCTTCTGCCCGTGGAGCTCGATCCCAATCCGGAGCCGGACTACTACCGTGAGGTGAAGGTGGAGCCGACGCGTGCCGGCGAGACGCACGCGGCGCTCCAGCTCAGCTCGGATCCGGACACCTCGCGGGCACGCTGGAGCACACTTCCCGAGCTCTCGACGTTCAATCGCCTGACGAGGCTCAAGCCCGGCGCCACCGCCCTGCTGACGGGGTCGGGGCCCGGTGTCAGCGACGGCCAGGTCGTGCTCGCCTACCAGCGCTACGGCCGCGGGCTCTCGCTCGCCCTGCCCGTTCAGGACTCGTGGATCTGGCAGATGCACGCCGACGTGCCGCTCGAGGACGAGACCCACGAGACCTTCTGGAAGCAGATCATGCGGTGGCTCGTGAACGAGGTGCCGGACCAGCTTACGCTGACGGCCTCCGCGGAGCCTGCAGCCATCAACCACTCGGTGGATCTCCAGGCCGAGCTGCGGGACAGTGCGTTCCAGCGTATCAACGACGCTGTCGTCACCGCATCGATCGAGACCCCGAGCGGCATCTCCAGCGAGCTGCCGCTGCGCTGGTCGAACCGGCAGGACGGCGAGTACCTGGCGTCCTTCATGCCGGTCGAGGGAGGTGTGCACCAGATCCGCCTGCGCGCCGAACGAAATGGCGAGGAGATTGCGGCCAGCACCCTCGCGCTCGATGCCGCCGAAGACGACGGAGAATTCTTCTCGGCACAGATGCGTGCACCCCTGCTGCGCCGCATCGCGGAGGAGACGGGCGGCCAGTTCTACGCCCTCTCCGACATCGATCGGCTGGCGGGCGACGTGCAGTACTCGGGCAGCGGGATCACCCGCGTGGAGAGCTACGACCTGTGGGACATGCCCATCATCTTCCTCCTCATCATCGGCCTCATCGGTGCCGAGTGGGGCTTCCGACGCAAGCGAGGGCTGCCATGACGCGACTCGTTCTCGCCGCCGCGCTGCTCGTACTGCAGAGCACCGGAGCCGCGTCGCAGGTGCACCTGCTGATCGTCAGCGGTCTGGGCGGAGAGCCGCGCTACGTGGAGGAATTCCATCAGTGGGGTACCACGATGGTCGATGCGGCGGTGGATCGCCTGGCCATCCCACCGGAGAATGTGATCTATCTCGCGGAAGATCCCGCGCGCGACGAGCTGCGGATCGACGGCACCTCTCGCCGCGACGAGATCGGCAGCGCGCTGCTCTCCATGGCGGAGCGGGCGGCACCGGACGACCGGGTGATGGTGCTTCTCATCGGCCACGGCAGCGCCGATTCACGGGGGTCGAGGATCAACCTGCCCGGCCCGGACCTGACCGCGGAGGAGCTGGCGGAGCTGCTGACGCCCTTCGAGACCCAGCCACTCGTAGTGGTCAATACCGCCAGCGCGAGCGGCGACTTCCACGAGCCGCTCGCCGGCGAGAACCGGACGATCATTACGGCGACGCGCTCCGGCATGGAGCGGAACGAGACGCTGTTCGGCGAATATTTCGTCGCGGCGTTCGCCGAGGAGGGGGCCGACGTCGACCAGGATGGCCGCGTCACCATCGCCGAGGCGTACGAGTTCGCCGAGACGGAGACCGAGAGGGCCTACACGAACGACAACCGGCTGCAGCTCGAGCACTCGCGGATGGAGGGTGACCTGGAGCTCGCCGCGGTCTTCCACCTCGGGGGTACCGCCGTCGCCACGGTGCCGGCGGACGCATCGCCCGAGCTCCGCGCGCTGTACGAAGAGCGCCAGCGGCTACAGAGCGAGGTCGACGCTCTGCGCATCCGCAGCACTCAGCTCGACGCCGCGGAATATCAGCGGCAGCTCGAGACGCTCCTGCTCGATCTCGCGCGAACCAACCGCGAGATCCAGGAAGCGGGAGGCAGTCAGTGATCCGCTTTCTGAGGTCCCGATGCTGGCTTCTCTTCGCCGCCGCGGTCCTTCTTCCCGGCCCCGCCTGGGCCCAGCAGGACGGGCCCGCGGCGGACGCGGCGGTGAGCTCCGGCGAGTACGAAGACGCGATTCGAATCGCGCAGACCGCCCTGCGCGCCGACCCGAACGATACGCTCGCCCGGCGATCTCTGGTGCGGGCGCTCACCGATGTCGGCCGCTACGACGATGCGGCGGAAGCGGCGGTCGGGCTCCCGAACCTGCGGGGCGAAGCGCTCCGGGCGCGCGGCCGGACAGCGGAGGCCGAGGCGGCTTTCCGTGAGGCGATCGAAGCGGGTGGCGCAGACCGGCTGGATGCCGAGTTCAACCTGGCGGAACTGCTCTTCGCCCGCGGTGACCGAGCGGCGGCCGTTCCCCTCTTCGATGCCTTCATCGATTACTACAACCGCGGGGAGACCCTCAGCTCGGCCGACCTCACCTCCGTTGGAAACGCGGTTCGCTACATCGGCGTCACGCAGCCGGAGCTCTTTCAGGACGCCGTGATGGCGTACGACGAGGCGATCACCGCCGATCCGGCGAACCCCGAGCCGCACATCGAGCTGGCCGAGCTCTTCCTGGAGAAGTACAACAGCACAGAAGCGCACACGGCGCTCCAGGACGCGATGACGATCAACGAGCGGAACCCCCGCGTTCTGCTCGCGCTCGCGAGGGCCAACGCCTTCGACGGCAATCGGGGACAGGCTCTCGAACTGGTCCAGCGGAGCCTGGAGATCAACCCGAACCTGGTGCCGGCGCGAGCTTTCCTCGCGCGCACGCTGATCGATACCGAGAGCTACGACGACGCCAGAGTCGAGCTGGAGAAGGCGCTGGAGGTGAACCCGTCGTCGCTCGAGGCGCTCTCCACGCTCGCCGCCCTGCACTACGTCAGGGGGGACCTGGACCGCTACGAAGCGATCCGCGCCCGGGTCGCGGACCTGAATCCGATGTACGCCGGACTGCTCACCACCGTTTCCGAAGTCGCGGCGCAGCACCGACTGTACGCGGAGGCCGCCGAGCTCGCGGAGGAGGCGACCCGACTCGATCCCCTGCACTGGCACGGCTTCGCCGAGCTCGGGCTCAACCAGTTTCGTCTCGGCCGGATCGACGACGCGCGCGCGAGCCTGGAGCGTTCGTTCGCCGGTGATCCGTACAACGTCTGGATCAAGAACAACCTCGATCTGCTCGACACGTTCGAAGAATACCAGCTGGTGCGGCTCCCGGGATTCGAGCTGATGCTCCACAACGACGAATACGAGCTGTTGCTGCCCTACCTCGAGATTGCGGCGGTGGAGGCATACGAGGACCTCGCGGGACGGTACGCAGACGTGTCGCGCGGCGACGTGCGCATCGAGATGTATCCTCGGAGCGCCGACTTTTCGGTCCGGACGGTAGGTCTCGCGGGTCTCGGCGCGCTCGGCGTCAGCTTCGGCGATGTGCTGGCCCTCGATTCGCCGGCGGCGCGGGAAGCGGGCTCGTACAACTGGCTGACCACCTTCTGGCACGAGATGGCGCACACGATCGCCCTCGGAGTCAGCGAGAGCCGGGTGCCACGCTGGTTCACCGAGGGACTCTCCGTCCACGAGGAGAGGCGTGCCCGGCCGGGTTGGGGACATCCCGTCACGCCCGAGTTCCTGATCGTCTACGACGACGGCGAGCTGCCGCCGGTCAGCCGCCTGAACGAGGGCTTCATCCGCCCGGCGACCCCGGCGCACGTGGGGCACGCCTACGATATGGGCGCGCTGGTCGCACGTTGGATCGAGGATACGCGTGGGTTCGACGCGATCATCCGGATGCTGCACAGCTACCGCGACGGCCGACCGAACGAGGAGATCTTCCGGTCGGTGCTCGGCGGCGAGCCCGAGGCGATCGACGCGGAGTTCGACCGGTGGCTCCGCGAGCACCACGACCCGGACGAGGCGCGGCGCTTCATGGAGCTTTTCGGCGAGGGCCGCCGCGCTTTCGAGGCGGGAGACGTCGTGGCCGCGCGCCGCGCGATGGAAGAGGCGGGTGAGCTCTTTCCGGTCGCCCGCAGCGGCTCGCCGTACGCCGTGCTGGCGCAGATCCACGCACAGGCCGGCGACGAAGCGGCGGCGATCGAAGCCCTCCGGACGCTCACGGAGTACGACGAGACCGCATACGCCGCCAACCGCGAGCTGGCGCGGCTCCTCGAGGAGCAGGGCGACACCGTCGGGGCCGCGGCCGCCCTCGAGCGCGCCGTCTGGATCTATCCGTACGACGCCGAACCGCACACGAAGCTTGCGGAGCTCTACACCGGCCTGGAACAGCACGACCTCGCGGTCCGCGAGCGGCGGGCGATCATCGGGCTACGCCCTACGGATCGAGCCCGCGCCGTGTACGAGCTCGCATACGCCTACTTCCGGGCCGGGGATCTCGAGGCGGCGCGCTCGGAAGTACTCCGCGCGCTGGAGACCGCTCCGAACTTCGGCGACGCTCAGCAGCTACTCCTGCGGATCCATGAAGCGAGCTGACCTCCGGATCCGCCCGATGAGCCGTCGTCCTTGCAAGATCATACGCTCGCGACCTCAGCCGGTAGCGCAGCGATTCTCTACCCACCAGACGGGGAGTGCAGATTGTCGTCGATGATCAACAGCACCGTGCTCGAAGGGGATGAAGACCTCGAGCTGGCGGACAGGCTGAAGCAGGGGCGCGAAGGAATTATCGCGGAGCTGCGAAAGGCAATCGTAGGACAGGAAGCGGTGGTCGAGCAGCTCCTGCTCTCGCTCTTCGTGGGCGGTAACTCGCTGATCCTCGGCGTACCCGGGCTGGCCAAGACGCTCCTGGTGCACTCCCTGGCGCAGGTGCTGAACCTCAACTTCTCGCGCATCCAGTTCACTCCCGACCTGATGCCGTCGGACATCACCGGCACTGACATCATCCAGGAAGATCCGGCGACGGGTCGGCGGCAGATGGTGTTCGCGCCCGGCCCCATCTTCAGCAACATCGTCCTCGCGGACGAGATCAATCGGACGCCGCCGAAGACACAGTCGGCGCTGCTCGAGGCGATGCAGGAGCACCGCGTCACCATCCAGGGCCGCACGTACACGCTGGAAGAGCCGTTCTTCGTCTTCGCGACGCAGAACCCGATCGAGCTCGAGGGCACCTACCCACTGCCCGAGGCGCAGCTCGACCGGTTCATGTTCGAGATCGTGATCGAACACCTTCCCGAGGCCGACGAGATGGAGGTCGTCCGCTCCACGACGTCGAACAAGAAGCCGGAGTTCCAGCATGCGGTCACGGGCGAGGACATCGTGGCGTTCCAGCGGCTCGTCCGAAAAGTACCCGTTTCGGAGCCGGTGCTCCGCTACGCCCTCTCGCTCGTTCGGGCGACGCGGCCGGCGTCGGACGGAAGCTCCCCGCCATTCATCAAGGAGTGGGTGTCGTACGGGGCCAGCGTGCGTGCGGCCCAGTACCTGACCCTCGGCGCAAAGGCCCGTGCGCTCATGGATGGACGCTCCCACGTGGAGTTCGACGACGTCAGGGCACTGGCACACCCCGTCCTCCGTCACCGGATCCTCACCAACTTCCACGCCGAGTCGGAGCGAGTAACGACGGACCACATCATCGATCAACTCGTCGCGGCCGTGCAGCCTCCGAAGTCGGGCATGTCATGAGGTCGTACCCGTCATCCCGAGTGCAGCGAGGGATCCGCACGTTCGGCTGTGATCTCGCGAGGTGCGGATCCCTCG
>JBBDRR010000221.1:2235-3042 GCA_040905395.1 Gemmatimonadota bacterium | reverse complement strand
CCGCGACGGTGGGGCGCTGCGGGTGAACTTCGCAACGAACTTCGAAGAGCGCGTAGGCGCCGCAAGGAGGTAATATGGCGAACACTTCGATGCCGATGCCGGCTCCGTACGTCGAGCCAGCGGCAAACGACCGCCTGAAGAACAGCTTCAACACCTGGTTCTACGGCGCGATCGTCGTAGCGGCACTGCTGCACTTCATGGCCCTGGCGTTCTGGCCGGAGATGGTAGCGGTGGACATGTCGATCGCCTCCGAGGAGCTCGAGCAGGTAGAGATCCTTCAGGAGTTCGAGATTCCGCCGCCGCCCGAGCAGATCGCGCGGCCGGCGGTACCGGTCCTCTCGACGGACATCAACATCGCCGACGACATCACGATCGGTGAGGTGACGTTCGACGAGAACCCGGTCAGCGACCTTCCGCCGCCCCCGACCGGCGGTGGTGTCGACGTCTCCGACCAGCCGACGTTCACGCCGTACGAGATCCGTCCCGAGCTCCGCAACCGCGCGGCGTACGGAACGGCGCTGCAGCGTCAGTATCCGCCGATGCTGCGCGACGCGGGCATCGGTGGAACGACCACGCTCTGGGTCTTCATCAACGAGCAGGGCGCGGTGGAGAACACCCGCATCGTCGAGAGCTCGGGCTACGAGCAGCTCGACCAGGTCGCGGATCAGCTGATGCGCGAGGTCGCGCAGTTCAGCCCCGCGCTGAACCGTGACCAGGCCGTCCCGGTGTGGATTCAGATTCCCGTCACCTTCCAGACGCAGTAAGCGGGCTGCAAGAGGACGGGTCGGACGTCCGGAACGGCGGGGG
>JBBDRR010000221.1:0-2225 GCA_040905395.1 Gemmatimonadota bacterium | reverse complement strand
GCCCACGAGGCCCCGGCGTTCCTTGCTTTGCGGCGTCCGGGCCGCTTACAATGCCCGCGCCATGAGTGATTATCCAGGCTTCTCGGAACGTCTTGCGAAGGTGCGCTCCCGGATCGCGGAAGCCGCGGAGCGATCGGCGCGCGATGCCTCGGCCGTGACGATCGTCGCGGTTACCAAGACGCATCCGAGCGCGGCTGTCGAAGCGGTTCTCCAGGCCGGTCTCCGGGACGTCGGCGAGAACCGGGTACAGGAGCTGGAGAGCAAGGTCGAGGAGGTCGGGCGAGCGGCCGTTCGATGGCACCTGATCGGGCACCTGCAGCGCAACAAGGCGAAGAAGGCGATCGAGCTGTCGGACCTGATCCACTCGGTCGATTCGGTCCGACTGGCACGCAAGCTGAGCGACGAGGCCGTCGCGGCGGACCGGAGGGTCGAGGCGATGATCCAGGTGAACCCGTCGGGCGAGGAGAGCAAGAGCGGTCTCGAGGAGGATGCAGTGCGCGACCAGATCGCGGAGATCTGTGGGCTGCCGGGTCTGCGCATCGTCGGGCTGATGACGATGGCACCGTTCACGGACGACGAGCGGGTTCAGCGCACCGTATTCGCGGCCACGCGACGGCTCGCCGAATCGGCGTCCTCGGTAAGCGGGTTCGAGGGGCGTCACCTGTCGATGGGAATGAGCAACGACTTCGAGATCGCCGTCGAGGAGGGGAGCACGATGGTTCGTCTCGGTACCGTCCTTCTGGGGGAGCGCGGGGAATGATCGATCTGACGCCGCTCGACGTTCGGAAGAAGAAAGGCGACTTCCGCCGTGGGATTCGTGGTTACGAGATCGAGGAAGTCGATGGCTTTCTCGATATGGTCGCGGAGCGAATGGAGGATCTGGTGCGGGAGAACACCAGGCTCCGCGAGCGGACCGGTGAGCTGACGGAGGCGGTCGAGCTCTTCAGGTCTCGGGAGCAGGCGATGAACGAGGCGCTCGTCTCCGCCCAGCAGCTCCGCGAGGAGATCCGCGCGCAGGCGCAGAAGGACTCGGAGCTGCGGATGCGCGAGGCCAAGGCGGAGGGTGAGCGCCTGATCGCGGAAGCCGAACGGGAGATCGAGCAGCAGCGCGGTGCGCTGCAGCGCCTGGAGGCGCAGCGGAACAGGTTTCTGCGAGCGTATCGGAACTTCCTCGAAGGGCACCTCGGCGAGCTGGCGCTCGAGGAGGAGCGGGTGATCCGGTCGCGGACGGGCGAGCTGGAGCCCGAGATCGACGAGGCCACGGATGTCTGACCGCCGGCCGCTGCCCGAGCGGATCGAGGCCACGGTCGCGGCGGTCAGGAGCAGGAGCTCGCTGGAGCCGGAAGTGGGGATCATCCTCGGCACCGGTCTCAGCGGTCTCGGCTCCCGGATCGAGACGGAGGCAGTCATCGACTACACCGATCTGCCGGGCTTCGCGGAGCCGACGGTCGAGAGCCACAGCGGCCGGCTCCTCCTCGGCACTCTCGGCGGACGGCGGGTCGTCGCCATGCAGGGGCGGTTTCATCGTTACGAGGGGTACTCCCTCGAGGAGGTCACCTTCCCCGTCCGCGTGATGCGAGGCCTCGGCGCCCGGGCGCTCGTGGTCTCCAACGTGAGCGGCGGAATGAACCCGATGTGGTCCCCCGGCGAGCTGGTGCTGATCGCCGATCACATCAATCTCCTGGGAGACAATCCGCTGATCGGACCGAACTGGGAGGAGCTGGGCCCCAGGTTCCCCGACATGTCGGAGCCTTACGACCTCGAGCTTCAGCGGCTCGCATCCGAGGTCGCGCTCGAGCAGGGCATCCGGCTGAACCGCGGAGTCTACGTGGCCGTGCCGGGCCCGAACCTGGAGACGCGCGCCGAATACCGGATGTTGCGGCTCATGGGAGCCGATGTAGTGGGCATGTCCACGGTACCCGAGGTGATCGTCGCCATACACGCCGGCATGCGCGTGCTCGGCCTCTCGATCATCACCGATGCCTGCCTCCCCGACGCGCTCCAGCCGGCGAACATCGAAGAGATCCTGGCCATCGCGGCCGACGCCGAGCCGCGGTTGACCTCGTTGATCGAGGGGGTGGTCGGAAGGATGGGCTAGGGATGCGGAAGCCCGTCATCCCGGCAGCGGTTCGTCATCCCGGCGAAAGCCGGGTTCCAGGCGCGCGCCGATGCATCCACTGGATCCCGGCTCCTATGAGGTCATATGTCAAGGCCCTCGTCGATGC
>JBBDRR010000220.1:15325-18548 GCA_040905395.1 Gemmatimonadota bacterium | reverse complement strand
TTCGCGGCGACTCCGGCGATCGCGCCCGTCAGAAACACACCGACAAGCAGAAGGACCGCGATGAAGCGGGCGCCTCCGAAACGGTTCCTTCCCTCCTCCTTCATGGAACCTCTCCTTCCATTCCGAAGACGAGCTCGTCCAGCGCGTCGGGCCGGCCGGTATCGAGCCAGCTGGCGAGCGAGCGGGGCATTCCAATCCCCTCAGCCACGATCCGCACGTCGGCCTCGCCTTCGCTGCGAATATCGCCAAAGAAGATCGCCGCGGTGCCGGCGAACGCCGCCACGGTCACCGAGGCAGCGAGCGTCGGCCGGAGCCAGTCCGTCAGCAGGAGCAATGGGCTGCGAACCACCGAACGCCGCTCGAGCTCCGGCCTCGCCGCGGCCATGATCGATCCCACCATCTCTTCCCACCGAACCGGGTTCAGCTCCGGGTCCAGCGGCAGCAGGTCCCGCTCTTCGCGCGGCATCTCAGTTCGCCTCCGGGTTGTACGTTCCAAGTGAGAGTCTCAGCGCACGTCTCGCATTGGACAGGTGGACGCGGGCGGAACCCTCGGAGATCCCCAGCTTCTCCGCGATCTCACGATGCCGCCACCCCTCTAGATCGAACAACAGGATCACCTCGCGCTGCAGCACTGTCAGCCCCTCCAGGGCCTTCAGGAGGTTCTCCTTCAGCTCACTCCGCTCCGTATCTCGGAGTGGATCCTCGTTGCCGGCTGCGATCGTCGAGTCGCTGAGAGGTAGCGCGTCCCGCACCGCCTGGTAGCGTCGGTAGTTGTGGGCCCGGTTCCGCACGATCTCGAGCAGCCAGGAGCCGAACTTCTCCGGCGACCTGCAGCTCTCCAGCTTCTGGAGGGCATTGACGAACGCATCCTGTACCACGTCTTCGGCATCCGCCGGCTGACCCACCCGCGCTAACGCGACGGCAAAGCACGACTTCAGATGCCTCCGAACCAGCACCTCGAATGCGGACTCGTCGCCCTGACGGGCTCGCAGCACGAGGGCCGCGTCGGTATCAGGCACATCCGCCGTAGAAGACACGCAGCGTGCTCCGAATGCTAAGAGGCGAGGTCGGCGTAGGCCGGATCCGGCCCGCGCCATGGCCGTCCCGCGGCTCCTGGCGTCGACTCTCCCCCGCACGGCCCCGCGGGGCGGCCCGCGGCGCACCCGGCAAGGACGAGAAGCGGGAGCCTCAGCGACCTCATGACGATTGATCTGGGTATTCACGGGAGCCGCCCTGGCGTTGCGCCCTCACCTCTGTTGACACCCGGGAAATGGAAAACGTTAGCGTGGCACACGAACGTAGCGAGGGACCCGCACCTCTTCGGCATTGAGCCGGAGACACGGATCCCTCGATAGGTCGGGTTGCCAACGCTACGGAGTGGCGCGGTATAGCTCCAGCCCCTCCTGCGTCAGGACAGTGCTCGTCCGACCGGAGCCACGGTCGACCGGGAGAGCCGGATCAGGGTCCCCGAAGGCGTTGAGAGTACGCAGTCTCGAATGCCGCGACGCCTTCGGCCATGCACGTCGACCGCTGGGGCTCCGCTGTCGGACACTTCAGATACTGCTCCGGCGCGGACTCCACGAATAGCCCCATCCCGCCGTCCTTCTCGATGAAGATCTTCATGTATCCAGGCTCCGAGCGACCGAAGAGTATCCCCTCGCCGGTGCCGAGCGAGCTGAGCTTGCTCCCCGATCCCGAGACGATGCTGACGTCAGGGTCATTCGGCAGGACCTTGTCGAACACCTGCAGCGAGTGCTCGTGGCCGCCGGCGAAGACCAACGGCGGTTCCATATCCGCGAACACGCTGCGCAGGCCATCGGAGAGCTCCCGGTAGGGGATGGAGGTCAGGTCCTGGAGCATCGCTCCGCTCCGGACCATCAGATATCGCACGCCGAGGGTTCGCCAGAAGGAGAACTGGCCACCATGGGGGCCGGCCGAGTGAAAGGGGTGGTGGGCGGCGATGAGAACCTCCCGATCGCCGGCCCCGGCGATCGCGTCGCGGATCCCGGCGATGGTCTCGTCCCGTCCGTCGAGGCCGAGCTGCCCACCATCGAGAATCCACCAGGCAGTATCGAGGACGATGACTCTCATGAACCGGCCGAGATCCAGAACGTACGGCCCACCGGTGCCGGCGTCCGGCGCCAGCCGAACCGAGGCTCCGGTCCATTCGCTCGCGGCGGCCAGGAATACACCGAGATCCTGGAGGCGCTGAAAGCCTTCCCACTCCTCCTCCAGCCCCCAGTCGTGATTGCCGGCCATGAAGATCCCGTGCGCGCTCTCCCGCGCCGCAGGTCCCGCGACCGTCTCGACCTGGCCCAGCACCATCAGTGAGTCGGCTGGATACTCGGGCGAGCCGGGAGGATGCATTCCGAGTGGATAGACGATATCACCCAGGAAGAGCACGGCCACGGCGGTATCACCCTCCAGCGTCTGCGACCATCTCTCGATGTCCTCCGTCATACGCGCGATGACGGGGGATGCCCTGTATGGGGCTTCACCCGCGTCTCCGATCAGGAAGATGACGCTCTCGACGTCCTCGGGGTTCGGTGCACCGATGAACCGCGGCGCCGGCATCGGCGTCGGAGGCGGCGCGCACCCGGCGACGGCGAGCAGCAGCGCGGCGAGCAGGAGGTGCCTGGTCATTGGATCGGTAGCGTGATGTTGAAGCGGAGAATCGTCGGAAAGTCGACATCCGGGTCCTCGTCCTCGGCCCAGCGATGAAAGCCGAGCGCCAGACCGCCGAGCGACATCCCCAACCCCGCGCCGATGACCCCACCCGCCCATGGCCACTCGGGCTCCGACGAGAGCAGCAAGCCGAGCCCCGCTCCGCTCGCGGCTCCGACGAGCATTCCCGAGGTCGATCCGACGATGCTTCCCATGAGCGCGTCCTGGCCCGCGAGTCCGAAGGTGACTCCGGCGGCCGGCGCGAGGATCATCGGCAGCGTCTGCCAGTGGATCAGGTCGTCCACCGAGTCGATGTACTCTCGCTGGAAGCGCGCGCGGTAGACGATGGCAGAGAGCGTGATCACGGCTCCGCCCGCCACACCGACACCTGCGCCCACCACCGGACGGGTGAGCTGCTGCGCTTCGGCCGGCAGCGGAGGGATCCCGGCGAGCGCCACGAGCAACAGTCCGAAGACTCCGCTTCGATACCGACTGCGATTCATCTTGAGTCCCGTCTCGTGATTTGATCGAAACCGCCAGCGGTCGCCGCTCGCCACCT
>JBBDRR010000220.1:2351-15225 GCA_040905395.1 Gemmatimonadota bacterium | reverse complement strand
CTTCACCGGACGTGCCTCTGGACGCGACGGCGCTCGGAAGTTACACTGTTCCCACGTCCTTCCCGTAGTATTTCCGCGCCGTTTCAACATCGAGCTCTCAACCCGCTTGCCGCGGGCGCCGGATCCAACCCAAGGAGAAAAGTTATGAACCGAAGGCGGAAACTGATTTTGGGGGTAAGTCTCGTCGCCGTGGTCGCCGCGCTCTGGTTTGGCCAGGCGTTCGTCCAATCGACGGGCTCCGCACAGAGTGCCGAGGCGCCGCGATTCCAGGTCGACCCGTTCTGGCCGCAGCCACTGCCCAACCAGTGGGTCCTCGGCAGCACGATCGGACTGTGGGTCGACGACGAGAACCTCGTCTGGATCGTCCACCGCCCCGAGACGCTCGCCGACAACGAGGCCAGCCTCGATATGGACGAGCCGACCTCGCAGGAGTGCTGCCGCCGCGCCCCACCGGTTCTCGCCTTCGACATGGAAGGCAACGTGGTGCATTCGTGGGGGCTCGACGCCGGCGAGGAGGGTGACGGATACACGTGGCCTGCCTCCAACCACGGCATCTTCGTCGACCATCTCGGTTACGTCTGGATCGGCGGCAATGGCGCTGGTGATTCGCACGTCCTGAAGTTCACCAAGGACGGGCAGTTCGTCGCCCAGTTCGGCGAGCCGAACGCGCGCCGCTCCGGTACCAATGCCGCCGGGCAGCCGGTCTACGAGCGCAACAGCCACGACCCGACTTCCTTCGGTCGCGTCGCGAAGATCTTCGTCGACGAGGAGACCAACGAGGCGTACCTCGCGGACGGCTACTTCAACATGCGCGTCGCCGTCCTCGACGGTGAATCCGGCGAGATGCAGCGGTACTGGGGCGCCTACGGGAACGCTCCGGACGACGACTACGAGTTCGGACCGCGTGGAGCGGATCAGCCGCCCGCTCAGCAGTTCCGCGGCCCCGTCCACTGCGCCGACGTCTCCGTCGATCGGCTCGTGTACGTCTGCGATCGCCAGAGCAACCGCATCCAGGTCTTCCAGACGGACGGCACCTTCGTTCAGGAGGCCTTTTTCGCGCCGGCGTCTCTCGGCGAGGGCTCGACGTGGGACGTAGCCTTCTCGCGCGACGCGGAGCAGCGCTACCTCTTCATCGCCGACGGTCGCAATCAGCGCGTCCGCATCGTCGACCGCCAGTCGATGGAGGAGCTGGCGACGTTCGGACGCGGCGGCCGCTATCCCGGGCACTTCTTCTCGATGCACAGCATCGCCACCGACTCCGGTGGCAACATCTACACGACGGAGACGTACCAGGGCAAGCGCATCCAGAAGTTCGTCAACATGGGCATGGGACCCGTCACTCAGCACGATGCCGGCGCTCCCTACCCGGCCCAGTAGCCGCCCGGAACCACCCGCACCCCTGAACGGGTGAGCCGGGGAAATCGGAAGTGAACAGCCCCGGGGGCAGGTGAGCCCCCGGGGCTGCTTCGTCCGCAGTATCGAGGCGGCGAGCCGCTTCGCCTAACTATTAATTCATCCTTACCGCACCTCCACCACCTCCTCGTCGATACTCCGCAGCCGCGGGTAGCGAATCCCTTCGACCATCTCCTGAACGTGGGTCGGGGGCGGAGGCGTGAGCATGCTCACGACGAACATCACGACGAAGTTGATCATCATCCCGATCGTGCCGACCCCCTGAGCATTCACACCGAAGAAGTCGTCGAGGATCGGATCGGCGGTGCCGAAGATCTGCTGCGAGCGGATGCATCCGATCATGATCGCCGTGAACACCAGCCCCGAGGCCATTCCCCAGATCGCTCCCTCCTTCGTCGCCCGTTTCCAGAAGATCCCGAAAACGAGGACGGGGAAGAAACTGGCCGCCGCGAGGCCGAACGCGAAGGCGACCACCTCGGCGACGAAGCCGGGCGGATTTATTCCGAAGTAACCCGCCACGAGGACGCCGAAGAAGATGACGATGCGGCCCACCTTCAGCCGGCGGGCGTCGGTCGCTTCAGGCCGGAGGATGTGGCCGTAGATGTCGTGCGCGATCGAACTCGAGATGACGATCAACAGCCCCGAGGCCGTCGAGAGCGCCGCCGCCAGACCGCCGGCAGCCACCAGCGCGATGATAATCGCCGAGAGGCCCGCGATCTCCGGCAGCGCCAGGACGATGATGTCGCGGTCGATGCTCGCCGGTAGCCCTGCGATCCCGAACAGCTCCTGCGCCTGCATTACCCCGTCTCCGTTCGAATCCTGCAAGGTGATCAGGCCCGTCTCCATCCAGTTCTGCACCCACGGGATGGCGGCAACCTGCTCCACCGGCTGATCGGCGAGGCTGCTCAGCATGAAGTACTTCGCGAAGATCGCTACCGTCGGAGCGGTCGTGTACAACAGGGCGATGAACAGCAGCGCCCATCCGGTGCTCCATCTCGCCGCACGCACGCTGCGCACCGTGTAGAACCGAACGATCACGTGCGGAAGCCCCGCCGTTCCCACCATCAGCGCGATCGTGATCAGCAGCACGTTCAGCTGCGAGAGATCGGTGAAGGGGGACGAGTAGCCCGTCAGCCCGAGATCCACCGAGATCTCGTCCAGCAACGGAAGGATCTCCTGGATCGCGATCTGAGGCACCGGGTTCCCCGTCAGCAGGATCGCGATGGCGATCGCGGGAACGAGGTACGCGAAGATCAGCACACAGTACTGCGCGATCTGCGTATAGGTGACTCCTTTCATGCCGCCGAGAACCGCGTAGAAGGCGACGATCACCATGCCGATCACCACCCCCACCTCCACAGGCACCTGCAGGAATCGACTGAACACCACTCCTACGCCGCGCATCTGCCCCGCGACGTAGGTGAACGAAACGAAGATGGCCGAGACGACCGCCACCACCCGCGCCGTGTTCGAGTAGTAGCGGTCACCGACGAAGTCCGGGACGGTGTACTTGCCGAACTTCCGGAGAAAGGGCGCGAGGAGGAGAGCGAGGAGGACGTAGCCACCCGTCCAACCCATCAGGTAGATCGCGCCGTCGTACCCCATGAAAGCGATGAGGCCGGCCATCGAGATGAAGCTGGCGGCGCTCATCCAGTCGGCCGCGGTCGCCATCCCGTTTCCAACCGCTGAGACTCCCCGCCCAGCCACGTAGAACCCGGCCGTATCTCGAACCCTGCTGAGGATCGCGATGCCGATGTAGATCGCGAAGGTCAACCCGACGATGAGGAACGTCCACCCCTGAATTCCCATAGTTCAGACGCTGTGACTCAGAAGAGTCGGTGTGAGGATCTGGCGCGGCGGAGCCGCTCAGTGGGCGTGGCCGTCCTGTATCGTCCCAGCGGTCTCGTGGACGTCGAACTCGTGGTCGACCCGGTCGGCGAGCCACGCGTTCAGGAAGATCAGGACGACGAAGACGTAGATCGCTCCCTGCTGGGCCATCCAGAAGCCGAAGGGCACGCCTCCCATCGAGAAGCGATTCAGCGGCTCCACGAAGAGTATGCCCATGATCGGCCCGACGACGAGCCATACGGCGAGCAGCACGAGGATTCGATTGACCGTGCGCCGCCAGTAGCGGTCCCGGTCGAAAGCACGCATTTCAGCCATGTAGATGCGGGTGGTGGGATCGATGACTGCGCAGCCGCGGACCAGCTGCGGGGACGGGCGGTCGGACGTACAACACGACTGCCGGCCCGGTGGACTTTTTCGCGCCGATGTGAGACCCGGAGCACCGGTCGCCGGACCGACCGCTTCGCCTCAGCCGACGCCTCCGGTCAAGGCAAACCGGCCGCGGATCCGAATCGCGGTCGCGTCGATCTCGAGTCTCTCACCATTCTCCAGGATGACCGTCCCGATCAGCCGGTACGGGGGGCCCTCGTCACTGGCCGGTCGGAGCGAGACGGACTCGGTCCGCTCCAGGTCCGACCATTCGAGCGTGTCGCCCTCCTGGATCGTGTTGTTCACCGTGTGAAGGCCGAAAAGCTCCGCGACATATTGCGGCTCGTCCATTCCCAATTCCACTACCTGTGTCCGGTAGTGCTCGGGATCGGCGGCGGCAAGCAGCGCCTGCCATTCGTGCACCGCGAAGCTCTCGCGGATGCGCTCGGTGAACGCCTCCAGGTCCTCGGCGCGGAACGGCTCCTCTTCGGGTTCCCCCGAGATGAGCGCGCATCCGGCAGGGACGGCGATCAGAAGCAGCAGCGTGACAAACGGTCTGATCATCGTAGTGCGATCGAGCGCTGGTTCGTCTTCCGCGGTGACACGCAGTATAAGCGCTGAACGGCCCTGGCGGGATAGCGCCATCCAAAATGCCTGACGATGCCGACTCGCCGCCGACTCGGCAGTCGTCGCCGACCGGCTCCCGCCGAGCTGACGGATACCGGCGTCCAGACGCCTTTCTGATCCGAGGGTGTCGCCAGAATACCCGTTTCAGTGCTAACTTTCAGGGATGGGAAGCGGCCGCGTTCGGGGGCGGCGTACCGGATGTACGCGATGCGAACTCGGCCGCAGAAGCTTGCGGCTGCCGGGGCCGACGAGCGCGGCTGTGCCCGCACCGCCGATCCGGTGTGCAATCCAAACCGACGAGAATACGATGCGACTTCGCACCATATGCACTTCGAAGATCCACCACGCAACCGTGACCGAAGCCAACGTGGCGTACATCGGAAGCATCGGAATCGATTCCGCCCTCCTGGAGCTGGCGGATATCCAGCCGGGCGAGAAGGTAGGCGTCTGGAACGTGAACAACGGCGCCCGGATCGAGACATACGCGATCCCGGCGCCTCGCGGCTCTGGCGAGATCGTCGTCAACGGCGCGGCAGCCAGGCACTTCGAGGCGGGTGACAGGGTGATCATCGTCGCCTTTGCACTGACCGATGAGCCGGTCGAGCCGAAGATGTTCCTCGTCGGCGAGCGGAACGAGTTCGCGGGCTGGCTGAAGCTCAGCAAGGATCCCGAGGACGTTCAGGAACAGGTGGTCGGCCCGGCCGACGAGCTCTGAGCTGCCGCCGGACGACCGCCACTCACCGGGCGACGGTCATGTGGTAGACCGGCTGCTGGCGTTCGAGGGTGACCATGACCCGGCCTTCGCGCTGCATCTCCAGCAGCACTTCGCCGAGGATCGCCTTCAACTCGAGCGACCGCCTACCCGCCACGCGCTCGACGGCGATTTCGGAAACCCACCGGAGCAGTGGCTCGACCGTGGGCGCCTCGTCCGCCTCCAGCGCCACGATCGGGTCGGGCGGCGCGGCGTACGCGCTGTAGAGCACATCGATCGTCGTGCCGTACTCGTGTGTACTCTCGCCCGAGGCCGCGTTCGGGTTCACCCGTCGGAGCGCCGCCTGGTCTTCCGCGCTGCGCAGCACGGACGTGATCTCCATGCGGAGAGGCGGAGCGCCCAGGTCCGCCAGCCGCCGGTGGAATCGCTCGCCGATTGCGGTAAGAAGCTCCCGCACCTGCGGGATCACGAGAGGGGCCGAGTAATCGAGATCTCTGAGGATCCAGTAGTCGCTGTCCTCCAGCGTGACAAGCGCACCGGACGCCCTCAGTGCCGCCAGACTATCGGCGGCGAGCGCTCTGCCCACCCCGAGTTCCCGCGCTCGTGCGAGCTGCTGAGCGTTCAGATACCGCCTCAGCTCTTCTTCCTCGGACGGTGCGAGGAGCGGCAGCGGTTGGAACACCGAGTCGAGGCGAGCGGCGGCGGCTCCGATCCGCGCTATCTCGCGCTCGAACACCACAGCGGCCCCCGAACCCTCCGCCGCGCCCGGGTCCGTTCCGCCGTCCGCTGGGCTCACTTCGCCGCCCGTGCACGCCGTAACCGCGACGACGACCAACGAGATCACTCCCCGAGCGGCCGCCTTATTCTTCGTCATTTTCGTTGTTTCCAGGTTCAGGATGCCGGATTCCGGCGCGACGGGCTTGGACTCCCGGCACAGGACGAGCATCTTCGGTCATCGAAAGGAAAGTCCATGAAGAGACACATTGTCTGGCTCATCGCCCTCTCGCTCTCGGTCCTCGGAGCCCCGATCGCGAGCGACACCCATGCACAGGAAGTTCCCAGCAGGACCCGAACCGTCACGGAGCCGGTTCGGATCACCGTCGAAGACTACACGCTGCCGAACGGGCTCCACGTGATCCTCTCGCGCGACGAGTCCGTCCCCGTGGTCGCCGTCAACCTCTGGTATCACGTGGGCTCGGGAGACGAAGAGCCGGGTCGAACCGGCTTCGCCCATCTCTTCGAGCACATGATGTTTCAGGGCTCGGAGAACATCGGCGACGATGCGCACTTCCGGCTCATCCAGGAGGCGGGAGGAACGCTGAACGGATCCACGAGCGCGGATCGCACCAACTACTATCAGGCGGTCCCCGCGAACTTCCTCGAGCGGGTGCTCTGGCAGGAGGCGGACCGCATGGCTGCGCTGCTGCCGGCGATGACGCAGGAAAAGCTCGACAATCAGCGCAGCGTGGTGCAGAACGAGCGGCGGCAGCGCTACGACAACGCACCCTACGGTCTGGCCTATGAGACGCTCGGCGCTGCGCTGTACCCGGACGGCCATCCGTATTCCTGGTCGACGATCGGCTCGTTGGAAGATCTGAATGCGGCGTCGATGGAAGACGTGCAGGCTTTCTTTCGGAAGTATTACGCGCCCAACAACGCGTCCCTCGCGATCGTCGGAGATTTCGACCCGGAAGACGCGAAGGATTGGGTGGCCAGGTATTTCGCGGATATCCCGTCCGGCCCACCGATCGAGCGCCCCGATCCCGAGCCGGTGACCCTTGCCGCTGAGAAGCGGCTCGTGCTGGAGGATCGCGTGCAGCTTCCGCGGCTCTACATCGCCTGGCATACACCGGCCCTGTACGAACCTGGCGACGCCGAGCTCGACGTGCTCAGCGGGGTTCTTGCCGGCGGGCGCAGCTCACGGCTCCATCAGCGCCTCGTCTTCGAGGACCAGGTCGCGCAGTTCGTCTCCGCCAGCCAGGCGAGCCGGGAAATGGCCAGCTTCTACACCATCACCGTGCAGGCGCGCCCCGGAGTCGACCTCGGGCGGATCGAGGCGATCGTCGACGAGGAGATCACCAGGCTCGCCGCCGAACCGCCGACCGAAAGGGAGGTTCAACGGGCGAGAAACAACCTCGAGGCGTCTTTCGTCCAGGGAATGCAGACCTATCTCAACCGCGCCGATCGGCTGAACGCATACGCTACCTATACAGGAGACCCGGCCTACCTGGAGCAGGACTTCGCCCGATACGGGCGGGTGACGGCAGAAGCAGTGCAGCATGTCGTGCAACGTTACCTGACGGGCAACCGCGTCGTTCTCAGCATCGTGCCGCAGGGCCAGACAGAGCTGCAGGCGAGCCGATGACCAGCATTCTCGAGGCGATACCGATGATCAGGACGGTCTTGCACCGCACCGCTCCGCTTCTCCTCGCCCTGGCGGCGTGTTCGCCGGCCGCGACGGTGGTCGACACGCCCGCCGGACCGCTCGACCGCAGCGTGATGCCCGCGCCGGGGCCGACGCCGGAGGTGGACTTTCCAGAGGTCGAGCGTCGCACCCTCTCGAACGGGCTGAGCGTATGGGTCGTGGAACGACCGGACGTACCGCTCGTGACCGTACAGCTGCTCCTCAATGCCGGCTCCGTGACCGATCCCGCTCCGCTCGCCGGGCGCGCGTCCCTCACGGCCGCCATGCTCACGGAAGGAACGACCACCCGGACCGCGACCGAGATCGCCGAAGAGGTCGACTTCCTTGCTGCCGACCTCGTCGCCGGTGTCGGCCGTGAGACGGCGGTCGTCACCCTGGGCACACTGAGCAGCAACCTCGCTCCCGCGCTCGATCTCTTCGCCGACGTCATCGTAAACCCGGCGTTTCGCGAGGAAGACTGGGCCCGTGTACAGGATCAGCGGCTCGTGTCCCTCCTCCAGTCCCTGGATCAGCCGACGACGATCGCCAGCCAGGAGTTCGACAGGATCCTCTACTCGGAGGATCATCCCTACGGCCGCGTGATCCAGGGAAAGCCCGAGACCGTTCGGTCGATCTCGCCGGCTGACCTGCGGGAACAACACGCGACGTACTACCGGCCCGGCGACGCTCACCTGATCGCCGTCGGCGACGTCGACGTCGACGCGCTGGTCCGCGACCTGGAGCGAGTCTTCAGCGGGTGGACCGGAACACCGCCGGGCAGGCCAGCGCCGCCAGCCGACCCCGCGGATCAGGCCTCCACGCGTATCTTTCTCATCGATATGCCCGGCGCTGCCCAATCGGAGATCCGGATCGGCCACGTCGGTGTCGAGCGTGCCCACCGCGACTACTTCCCACTGCTCGTGCTGAACGCCATCCTCGGCGGACAGTTCTCGAGCAGGATCAACCTCAACCTGCGCGAGGACAAGGGATACACCTACGGGGCCAGCAGCCGCTTCCAGATGGGCAGGATCGCCGGGCCGTTCGTCGCCAGTGCGGGGGTTCAGACCGCGGTGACGAGGGAGTCGATCGTGGAATTCATGCGTGAGCTCGAGGAGATCCGGGACGAACGGCCCGCCACCGACGCCGAACTCGACTTCGCCCGCGTGAGCATCATCCGGGGAGAACCGCTGACGCTCCAGACCAACGCGCAGATCGCCAGCCGCATTCAGGACCTCATCCTCTACGACCTTCCGCTCGACTACTTCGACGAGTACACCCAGAGAATCGCGGAAGTGACGACGGCCGACGTCAATCGCGTCGCGAGGGAACAGCTCTCTCCCGGCCGCTTCGCCATCGTCGTCGTCGGCGACCGCGCGACGGTCGAGCCGCCGCTTCGGACGCTCCCGTACCCCCTCGAGATCATCACGATCGAAGGGCGCTAGCCCACCTCTCGGGAACGCACCTGCTGCGCGCCGGTTTGATGCCCCTGTTCCGTCAGTCCGGCGCAAGCCGCCGCAGTGATCCGGAGCGCACGGTCAGGATCTTTTCTGCGCACATAAATACCTGCAGTATATGCTGTTGCGATACGTCGGACCGACTCCGGCGGCGCCGATCCTGCAATGGAGTCGACGCGCGCGCCAGGCACCCGGGCGCGTCCGCCGAACGCATTCTCTCCGGCGGTGGAGTAACGAGCGCTGGCGGCGCGGAACGACTGAACCGCCGCGCCATGAATTCGCAGATTCGAGACTGCACGGCAACAGGATATAGAAAATGGGATCGAGAAGAGCTTTGTTCAAGGGAGTGGTCGGGCGCGGCCGCCGAAGAACCGGAATCCTGACCCTCGCCGTGGCGATCGGAGGCATCGGCTGCTCCGATGACGAGGCCCGCAGCCCCACGAGTCAGTCGGCCGCGGTGGCGGAAGTCCAGGCGATCGTCACCACCGATCCAAGGCCATCGGTTCCGCTGGCAGCGGCTCTGCCCGCGGCGGAAGAGGCGGTTTCCGCCGAGGACGCCGGCGCGCCCGAGCGGGCGCCCGCGGACGCCACAGGGGAGGGGGAGCGACCGGAACCCGCGACCGAGCGGGCCACCCGGCCGGCGACCGCAACCCCGTTCCCGGCTGCGATCGACACCATCGATGCACTTCCCGCGACCGGGCCGCAGTCGATCTACGCCGGTGTCTACACGGCGGCACAGGCCGCGCGAGGTAGCGAGATCGTGCAGAAGGAGTGCGCGTCCTGCCACGCCCCGGGCGAGTGGGGGCGGGGTGAGCTGCTTCGTGGCTTTTCGGGGCGGACCGCGTACGACCTCGTGGCGCACATCCGCAACACGATGCCGATGGACGGTCCCGGAAGGCTCACGCACCAGGAGTATACCGACATCGTCGCGTACCTCTTCCAGTTGAACTCGGTACCCGCGGGTCCGGCCGAGCTCGGCGCCGACCAGACCTCCCAGGGAAGCGTGCGCATCGAATACAAGGAATAGAAGAAGCCTCTCGCGCGACGTAGCGATCTGGTGTACCCTTACGGTTCCCGCCGCCGGTCGGCCCAGGAACCGCAATCAGGAGGTACCCAGTGAATCGCTACGCAGCCGCCACCCTGGCCCTCACAGGCGTACTCCCGCTCTCTTTCGGGATCCCCGATTCGCTCGTCGCTCAGCAGGCGAGCTTCGACGTTCACCCGTCGACCCAGACGCCCGAGCGGCTCGTCACGCTGGATGACCTCGCCCGCTGGGAAGAGGAACTCTCCAACTGGGGACGGTGGGGTCCGGCCGACCAGCGCGGCACGCTCAACCTGATCACTCCCGAGAAGGCGGTGGCGGCGAGCCGGCTCGTGCAGGAGGGGGTTTCCGTGACGCTGCAGCACTTCCCGCGGGAGGAGGTCGCGATCGACAGCCAGACGTTCGGCGAGACCGACCACAGCATGAGCCGGATCGATCCACAGACGGGCGAGGTTCTCTTCGCACTCGACGAGATCGCCTTCTCACTCCACGATGGCCTCCTCTCGCACATGGACGCCCTCTGCCACTATCGCACGGAGATCGATGGCGAGTACGTCATCTTCAACGGGTATCCGCAGAGCCTGGACGAGGACGGCTGCAAGGATCTCGCGATCGACAGGATGGGCCCGGGTTACGTGACGAGGGGTGTGCTCGTAGACATGCCGCTGCTGCGTGGGGTGGACTGGCTCGAGCCGAGCACGCCAATCTACATCGACGATCTGGAGGCGTGGGAGGAGTTCGCGGGTGTCACGGTGCAGCCCGGCGACGTACTGCTCGTCCGTACCGGACGCTGGGCGAAGCGGGACGTGGAGGGAGCGTGGGACCACACCCGCGGTGGGGCCGGCCTCCACGCGAGCGTGCTTCCCTGGCTGCATGAGCGTGGTGTCGCCGCCCTCGTCGGCGACGCGGTAAACGACGTTCAGCCCTCCGGAGTCGCGGGGATCAATCGGCCGATCCTGCAGCTCACCCAGGTCAACCTCGGCCTGCCGCTCGTCGACAACGGCTACCTCGAGGACGTGGCTCGCGAGGCGAGTGCCCGCCGCCGATGGGAGTTCATGGTCTCCTGGACCCTGAACCGGATCGAGGGCGGCACGGCCAGCCCGTTCAACGCCCTGGCGACGTTCTGAGAACGAAACCGTCATCCCGAGCGTAGCGAGGGATCCGCACTTCCGGCTGACAGAGCCCCTACGACTTCACGACCCGGGAGGCAGATTCAGCGCGTCCCTGAGCTGGTCGGCCGTCATCCCCCGCACGTAGACGGGTGTGCCGCGATCGAACTCCCGCGCGCGCGCGAGCCCGCCGACGACCACCGGGTCGAACCCCGCGTCACGCACGAGCCCTTTCGCGATGAGGACACCCTCGGGATCGTCGCCCGCGATCGGAATGCCGATGCGCTCGCCATCCGGCTCGCGCCCGATCATCCCGGCGGCGATTGCGTTGAACGCCCGTAGGAGAGTCACTCCCGGCAGGTAGCTGGCCGATGCGACTCCCGTCCCCCTCTCGATGGCGTCGTCGGCCATCGGTCCATCTCGGTCCGCGCGCGGATTGCCGCAGTCGATGACGACCTTGCCGCGCATCAGCGGGCCGTAGTCGGATCCGATCTGCGGAAGGGCGCCGTACGGCACGGCGATCAGCACGATCTCGCCGAACTCCGCGGCTTCTTCAGGAAGTCCCGCCTGAGCCGACGGTCCTACTTCGGCCACGAGATCGGAGAGCGTCTCGGGGTTCCTCGATGAGAAAAGGATCTGGTGACCCGCTCGTGCCCAGACGGTGCCGAGACCGCCCCCCATCTGTCCGGAGCCGATGATTCCGATCCGGTATGCGCGCCGCCGCGGTCCGAACGCCTCGAGGGCGGAGGGCCAGCCGGCGACGGCGACGCCGGCCGCGGCGGCGGTAGCTGTCGTCAGGAACTGACGGCGGGAAGTCTCCTTGGAAAATTCGCCCACGGTGATCTCCTGTGGCGGGGAATGTTGTGCGGGTATCTGTGGATCGGTCGATCTGCAAGATGAGCCGACTCGACCCCGTCTGCAAGCGGCGATACGAGCGTTGTTGCGGCCCCTATCCCCCGAGCTGCCGCCGACGTACCGCGGCGCGCTCGAGGCGGCGGCATTGCCTGATGCCTCGCAGCGCGGCATTCTTCGTCAGTCTCATCCGTTTCCACCTACCCTGGGGAGAGTTCCAAAATGAAGCGTATCCTCGCAGCTGGCGCAGTGCTCACGATCGCGCTTGGCGGACTGGGCCTCTCGGCCTGCTCCCCGGCGGAGTCTGCCGAGGAGGTTGCCATCGCATCCGATCAGGAGGGACCCTCGGGTTCGATGGACAGCCGATTCGTCGGCACCTGGGAGCTCGTCAGCTTCGAGTCGTTCCCGGAGAGCGGTGAGGCGGTCGACAACAACTACATCGGCCGCATCATCTACGACGAGCACGGCAACATGACGGGCGTGGGGATGCCCCGAGACTTCCCCGAACGGGCCGCCGCCGCACCTTCGGGCGAGGTGCGGAGCTCCGGATTTGCATACTGGTCCAACGCGGAGCTCTTTCCGGAGGAGAATCGGATCGTCCACCATGTGATCGGCTCTCCCATGAACCCCGTATGGCCCGGCACCGACCTGGTTCGCTACTACGAGTTCACCGACGACGGGCTGCTGACGCTCTCGATCCGCAACGACACCGGCCGCGTGACCGGCACGCTGACCTGGCGGAAGCTCCAGGCGCCCGGAACGGACCAGCTCTGACGGCAAGCGACATTCAGGGCTGCGGTGGCTTCGCGATCGTCACGAGCAGCACCTGCGCCGGCATATCGGGATCTGGATTCTCGAAGTGCGTGTGCAGTATCCGCAGCGGCTCGTGAAACATTTCACCCTCCTCGTACCGCTGGATGGGGCCGTGCTCGAGGCTCGTGAGGATCGCACCTTCGAGGACGTATCCGAAGAGCGCCGCATCGTGCCGATGGGGATTCGTCAGCACCGCGCCCGGCGCCAGCTCGAGCACCGAGCTGGTCACGACCA
>JBBDRR010000220.1:0-2251 GCA_040905395.1 Gemmatimonadota bacterium | reverse complement strand
GGCGCGCCCGTCAGCTCGCGGCTGAGAATGCGCAGCCGCTCGCGGGCCGCGCGGTCGTACGCCTGATCGTTCGCCCGCACCTGGCGCAGACCGTTGTAGTAGACTCCCGTCCCCGCGTCCTCGGAGAGGACGAGGTTCACGACCGCTTCGGTCCCCTCCTCGATCGTGCTCTGCGGCTCGAAGCCGATATCCAGGACCAGGCTCGTATTCATCAGAGTCGCGGGATGGAGCGCCGTCACGGTAACTCCGGTTCCTTCCAGTTCCTCCGCCAGGTCCATCGTGAACAGGATCTGGGCGAGCTTACTCTGTCCGTACGCGCGCGAATGGACGTAGTCGCGCTCGAGCATGACGTTATCGAACTCGATCGCGTTCTGCGCTGCCGAGGCCACGTTCACGATGCGTGACGGCGCGCCCTCGATGAGCCGCGGTAGGAGCATGCGTGTCAGGAGGAACCCTGAAAGATAGTTCACCGCGAAGTGGAGCTCGTGGCCGTCCGCGCTGACTCTCCGCTCCGAATCGTCGATCCAGATCCCCGCGTTGTTGACGAGGACGTCAATCCTGTCGTAATCCCGAAGCAGCGTCTCCCCGAGCTCTCCGACCTCGTCGATAGAGCCGAAGTCCGCGGCGTAGAAGCGGGCGCTGCCGACTCCCGAACTCTCGATCTCCTCGACGACCGCCCGCCCCCTCTCCTGGTTGCGTCCGTGAACGATGACATGCGCGCCCGTCGCGGCGAGCCGCCGGGCGACTTCCCGACCCAACCCGTCGGTCGAGCCGGTGACGAGCATCACCTCCTGATCGGCCCGGGGGCCCGGGTCCGGTGCACTGGCACACCCGGCGGCAACCGCGGCGGTCAGGATCGCCACGCTCAAAGCGGCCGTGGCTTTCGAACCACGCGGGGTTGCCGATCGTCCCACATCAGCCCTCGTCGACATGTTGAATACCATCGTTCTCAGTTCTCCCTATCGAGTAAATGTCCCGGCGCACCAGTCCGCCAGCCGATCCTCTACCTGACCGGGCCCGACGAGCGGCCCTTGGAAGCGTTACTCCGATCGATCCGGAGCCGACGCAATCGCGTCCTGCCGGAGCACGTCCGCGAGATGGTTCTCATAGAAGCTCAGAACTCCCGCCTCGTTGAGATGATCGCTGTCGTAGAAAAGCTCCGGATCGTTGTTGACGAACTTGAAGTCGTACAGCTCGGCACCGTGCTCGGCCAGGATCCCGCGAATCGTGGCATCGAAATGCTCCTCGCCCGGCAACATCTCGTAGATCCGCTGCGGAACAGGCGGCCGGATGACGATGAATCGCGCGCCACGAGCCTGCACCGACTCGACGAGATCCTCGAACTCGCCCAGGTAGGGGCTCTCGTCGAGATCGGATTCGGTGATCTCCCCCGGATACAGATACTGCATCCGCTGCCGGTCGATCTGGGCGATCGGCCGATACCGACGATCGAACGTAGCCCCCTCTGCATCGAAGAGGTCCGGCTCGAATCGATCGGGATTGTTGATCTTGGAAAAACCGCTGATGTAGTCGAGTGCGACCGGGCGGGTCGCAGGATTGCGCACGAGCAGTGCCGCCAGTCCCGGATCCCAGGGTGCCCGGACGTACAGCTCCGTATCCTGCAGCCGATCCTCGTTCCATTCCGACGAGTAGAACGCGAACGAGTCGAGGACGTAGATGACCGCGTCCGTCTCACGCTCCTGAAAGAAGTAGTCGAGAAAGAGGCGGTTAGGTGTGATCCCGCCACCGACGGTGGCGAGGTTCAGAATGTCGGCGCCGGCCATCTCTTCCAGACGGGCGTTCATGTCCCGGTAATCGAATACCGCGGCGTGGGAAGCCCCCAGGATCACATAGTCGTACCGCTGCTCAGATGCCGTCTGCACGGTGTAGAACCGGTTCCTCTCGGCATGCTCGTAGACGAGCCACTCGGCCGCCGTGTACAGCGCCGCATATACGACCAGCCCGACGATGAGGAATGCGACCGCGCTCCGGGCGAACCGCCGGACTTCGGGCTCCGGCACGTTGGTCCTCGCGTCGGCCCTCTCCGAAGCCGTTTCGGGTGTCAGAATCGTGGACATTCGATCAGAATTGCATGTACACGAAGTTCTGGAGCTGCCATGAACCAAACACGATCAGCGCCGCGATCACGGCGTAGTACACGGCCCAGCGGACGTAGACCGGCTTCGGATCGATCCGCTCCCAGAGCGGCTTCCGCTCGTCGAGCACCTCGACGGCGAGGAGAACGGCGATC
>JBBDRR010000219.1:5306-18604 GCA_040905395.1 Gemmatimonadota bacterium | reverse complement strand
CGAACGGTCGCTGCACGTCCGCGGCAAGTGACCCGCGGCGACCCAGCAGTCCCCTGAATCCTGAATCCCGAATCCCGAATCCTGACCCCCTGCCGTCTCACTGCACCACTTGCCTCTCCACGCGCACGCCGAGCGCGGCGCCCCCGCGCCGCGGATCGGCGACGGCCGCCGTCCCGCCGCCGCTCAGCACCTCGATCGACTGCAGGTCTCCGCTGTATCCGGAACGCTCCTCGACCACGTGGCCGAGGGCCAGCAGCCGGGCCACCACGTCGTCCGTGAGACCGTCCTCCTCGTACCGGAGGACGTCCGGGAGGTGCTGGTGGTGGAGCCGCGGAGCCGCCGTCGCGTCCGCCGCATTCATCCCGTAGTCGATCACATTGGAGACCATCTGGGCGACTGTCGTCATGATGGTCGCCCCGCCGGGCGTTCCCGTCACGAGCTTCAGCCGGTCGTCGGGGTCGAGCACGATCGTCGGCGTCATCGCCGAGAGCATGCGCTTGCCCGGCTCGATCGTGTTCCCCTCTCCCTGAACGAGTCCGAACTGATTCGGTGTCCCCGGCTTCGCCGTGAAGTCGTCCATCTCGTTGTTCAGCAGGAAGCCGGCACCCGCGACCGTCACACCGCTCCCGTAGAGCGAGTTCAGCGTCGTGGTGACCGCGACGGCGTTTCCCTCGGCGTCGACGACCGAATAGTGTGTGGTATGCACCGTCTCCGTGCCCGCGAGCGCCAGCTGGGCGGGCACGGCTCCGAGTCCGGGTTCCACCGCCTCCGCAGGCGTGGCGCGGTCGAGTGAGATCGCCGACCGGCGCTCCGCCGCATACTCGTCCGAGATCATCCGCTCGATCGGCTGCTCCACGAAGTCCGGGTCCGCCAGGTAGGCGTTCCGATCGGCATAGGCGCGCTTGGCCGCCTCCGCCCAGAGATGTGCGTGCTCGGCCGAATGGTAATCCAGCGACTGCAGGTCGTAGCCCTCCAGGATGTTCAGGATCTCGGCCACGGTTGCGCCGGACGAGGGTGGCGGCATCGATATGATCGTGTGGCCGCGGTACCCGAAGACGATCGGCCCCCGCCAGACGGCGTCATATTCCGCCAGGTCGGCCCGCGTGATCAGGCCGCCACCCTCGCGCATCTCTGCTACGATCAGCTCCGCGGTCCTGCCGTCGTAGAAGCCGTCGCGGCCGTCCCGCGCGATGCGGCCCAGCGTCTCGGCGAGGTCCGTCTGCACCAGCCGGTCGCCCACGCGCGGCGCGCTTCCCGAGGGGACGAAGATCGCGCTGGTAGAGGGATATCGTCCAAGCCGTGTCTCGTACGACTGCAGCGATCCGGCGAGGCGCTCGTGCACGACGATCCCCGTCGCCAGGTTGATCGCCGGCTGCACGAGGTCCGTCCAGGGCAACGAGCCGAAGCGCTGGTGCGCCTCCCACATGCCGGCTACCGAGCCTGGCACGCCCGCCGCCAGATGCCCGCTCCGGGAATCGGACGTGACCTCGCCCCGGTCGTCCAGATACATGTCGCGCGTGGCCGCGAGCGGCGCCTTTTCCCTGAAATCGAGGGCCGCCGCTTCGCCGTTCGCCCGCCTCACGATCAGGAAGCCGCCCCCCCCGATGTTTCCCGCCTCGGGATTGACGACCGCGAGGGCGAAGTGCGTCGCGACCGCGGCGTCCACCGCATTGCCGCCGCGGCGCAGGATCTCGATGCCGACCTCCGACGCGACGCGGTCGGTCGTCGTCACCGCCCCGCCGCTCGCGTACGTCGCATCGACGCTGCCGGCAGGGAAGACCCAGCCGGGCGAGCTGCCGAATCGCGCCGCGCCGGAATCCGCGGCCGGCGTCGAGATGGGGGGCATCTCCGCGCCACAGCCAATCAGGATGGCGAGCAGGAAGGGTGCGGCCAGCGCTCGAGACTTCACGGTAACCCTTCTCATCAGCACCTTTTCGGGGGTTTGGGCGTACATTACCTTATCGCCATTGTACTTGCGACTTCGACGATCCCGCAAACGACTGCATGCCGAGCGAAGCCAACGCCGACCCGCGGCTGACCGAACAGAGAAATCCGCATTCCGCGGAGATCGACCGCCTGAGCCCGCTCGAGATCGTCGAGTTGATCAATGCCGAGGATCACAAGGTGGCGCCCGCCGTGTTCGAGGAACGGCACGCCATCGCGAGGGCGGTCGAGATGGCGGAGGCCGCGCTCAGGGCCGGAGGTCGCCTCATCTACGTCGGCGCGGGCACCTCGGGTCGGCTGGGCGTCCTCGACGCATCCGAGATGCCACCCACGTTCGGCACCGATCCTTCGCTCGTGCAGGGGCTGATCGCCGGCGGCGCGGAGGCGCTCACCCGGGCGATGGAGGGAGCCGAGGACCACCCTGAGTCGGGCGCGGCGGAAATCGATCGAATCGAGGTGCAGCCATCGGACTTCGTCGTCGGGATCGCCACCTCCGGCACCACCCCGTTCGTCCACGGCGCACTCGGCCGCGCCCGGGAGAGGGGGGCAGGAACCGCCTTCCTGCTCTGCACCCATCCCTCACCGGAGATGTTCGAGCGCTACGACGTGGTCATCGCGCCGCTCGTCGGCCCGGAAGTCGTCACCGGATCGACTCGGATGAAGGCGGGCACCGCGACCAAGCTCGTCCTCAACACCATCAGCACGGGGGCGATGATTCGCCTCGGCAAGGTCTTCGGAAACCTGATGGTCGATCTCCGGGCGACCAACCTGAAGCTGCAGGACCGCAGTGAGCGGATTCTCGTGGAGATGTGCGAGATCGACCGGGAGGCGGCGCGCCAGTTGCTCGCTCGAGCCGGAGGGAGCGTGAAGACCGCCATCGCCATGTACTGGACCGGCGCCGAGCCCGAGGAGGCGGTCGTAAAACTGCAGGAAGCGGGCGGCCGGCTCGAGCGGCTGCTCTCTCGCGGGACGGCGCAGTGAAGATCGCCGCGCTGGCCGCCAGTGCCCGGCGGCCGGAGTCGGAGGTCGAGTGGGAGGACCTGCTCGTCAGGATCGAGGTGATGCCACGGGCGCTCCGCGTGCTCCTCGAGGGCGTCGACGGCTCCGACCCGACTGTTCGCGCCCTGCTGGCGGATCTCCTGCGACGGGAGGCCTTCGCGAGCGACTTCCTGGAGCGCGCCGCAGGTCACCCGGGAGAGCCGCAAACCATGCCGACGCAGGAGGATGCAGTGGAGCGCTTCGTGCGTCTTCGCACCAGAAACTTCGCGATGATGCAGCGCCGCGGCATCGATGTGTGGGAGTGGGAGGCCGAGATCGCCGGAGGGGGTACTGCATCGGTGTATCAGCTCCTCAGCGCCCTTGCTGCGGGTGACGTGGATCTGCTCGCGGCCCTCCGCGGTTTCTCAGGGACCGGCTCGGGCGCGTGTTGATCGTTGGCCTGATGACGGGGACCTCCCTCGACGGCGTCGACGCCGCGCTCGTCGAAGTCCACGGGGCTACCCTCGCGGATCTGGACTGGCGGTTGATCCGCTCGACGACCACCCCCTATCCGGAATCTCGTCGGGAAGAGATCCACCGGAGCATCGTCGCGGGAGACGCCGCATCCCTCTGCGCACTCGACGCCGAGCTCGGCGAATGGCTCGCGGAGGCGGTTCGCGAGGTGTGCCGGGTGGCTGGGGTGGACCTCGGCGACATCGGCGTGATCGGGTCGCACGGGCAGACCGTCTGGCACTCGCCACCGGCCGACGGGCGGCGAGGGTCGACGCTTCAGCTCGGCTGCGCGGCTACGATCGCGGAACGGACCGGGGCGCCGGTCGTATCCGATTTCAGATCGCGCGACGTCGCCGCTGGCGGACACGGCGCTCCGCTCGTACCCTGGATCGACCGAGCGCTCTTCGCAGCCCCGGGTCGGGTGCGAGCGCTACAGAATCTCGGCGGCATAGGCAATGTCACTCGGGTGCCGGCGGAGGATTCGACGGATGCGGTGCTCGCGTTCGATACGGGCCCGGGCAACGCCCTCATCGATGCGGTCGTCACCATCGCCAGCGCCGGACGTCTTAGTTATGATCGAGACGGCGTCCTGGCCGCGCGAGGAAAGGTCGATGCCCGGCTTCTGGAGGAGCTTTTGCGGCACCCGTTCTTCGCCGTCGAGCCGCCGAAGTCGACCGGCCGCGAAGCCTTCGGACGGCCGATGGTGGAGAGGCTGGTCGAAGCCATACAGCCGGAAGGGGACAGCGATTGGCTCGACCTGACGGCGACGCTGACCGAGCTGACCGCCCGCTCGATCGCCGACGCCTACCGCCGCTGGCTCGTCCCGCTGGGGCTCGACGAGGTGATCGTCACCGGTGGCGGCGCGCTGAACCCTACGCTGATGGGCCGGATCGGTGCGCTGCTCGACCCGATACCGCTCGTCGATTGCTCGATCCTCGGGATCCGGCCGACGGAAAAGGAAGCGCTGGCATTCGCGATGCTCGCCTGGGCCCACATCAACGGAATTCCCGCCAACGTGCCCGAAGCGACGGGCGCGGCGGGGCCGCGGATACTCGGCTCCTACACCCCGGGCAGAAGCCGAAAGGAGGGGTGATGACAGCTCTGATGACGACGCGATGCGCGCGCGGTCGCGCGATGGAAGCTCTGCGCTGCCTGCCGGCGGCCGTACTTCTGATGTTCGCCGCGTGTGGATCGAACCCGCCGCCCGAGACGATGACCGGGCAGCAGCGTCTCGCCGCCCACGTGCGGGAGGTGCTCGACGCCGACTGGGCGTCCCCGGAGTACCAGGAGGAGCGGTCGCGCCTCGAAGAAATGGGCGCCGAGCTCGACCCGGTTCTCGTCGACCTGATCGAGGATAGGCGCGCACGGACCGAGATGCGCGCCGATGCGCTCGTCCTGCTCGCCGACCGACGCTCTCCGATCGCCGTACCGATGCTCAGCCGCGCCCTCGGGTACGACGACGAGGATCTCCGCTCGGCGGCCGTGCTGGGCCTCAGCCGCATGGCTTCCGATTCCGATGCCGCGCTCGAGCTGATTCGCGCTGCCACCCGTGATCGTTCCCGTACGGTTCGGCTGAACGCGCTCCAGAGTCTCGATATCCGCGAGGTGGAAACGATCCGCGCACTGCTGGAGCGCGAGAACGATCCGGAGGTCCGGCAGGTCGCCATTCAGCTTCTCTCGCTCGCCGAGGCTCGTGGCGCCGCGCTTCCCCGGGATCGCCGCGGAGCCCTGCGAACGGCCGGCGGCGAGACCGAGGCCCAGATCGTCTTCCGACCGGTCCACTACGACAGCGTGACGTCCCGCGCGCGCGGTGACCTTCGCCTCGAGCTTCCGGACGAACGCGATATACCACTCGCCGCCGACGCACTCGTCGTCCGCGACGTCGTTCCCGCCTTCTTCTCCCCCGATCGATCGTCGATCGTGGTCGAGAGCGACGACCAGGTGAAGGTCGTCGATATCGATTCGCGGGAGGTGCGCTCGCTCGGACCTGGCCTCGCGCCCAGGCTCATACCCTTCACGCAGGACTTCGTATTCGTCCGCGAACGGGTCGGCGATCGTATGCCGACCGCGGAAGGCACCGAGCTCGTCTACGACGTATACCGCGCCGGATTCATCGATTCGGGAGTCGAGCTGATCGGAAGGCTTCGGGCGGCTCAGGTGGAGCGTGCCTACGGTGGAGAATCGCCCGTGCGCTGGATGGTCGTCAGCGAATCCGGAGAGGGGTTCGTCCTGCGCGGTGAGAACCTCGAGCCGTTTCCGCTTCCGACGCCCGTTTGGGGCCCCGCAGGCGACAGCGCTCGCGAACCGCGCGGCTGAGACCCCGACCCCCTCTCCCCCACGGCGCTCTTCCCCCTCCCGTCCGTGCCGCTTCATTCCACGCCGGTCGCCGCCGGCCCTTCTGCGTTCGCCGGTGGTTCGTAAGTTGCTTCGCTGCCGCCCCTTCGAGTTGCCGTTCAGGGACCGTAGCAAGGACGCGGAAGCCAGATGCACTATGCGGATTGGATCGTCCTCGCGATCTACGTGGCCGTCATCGTCGGGATCGGCGTGTGGGCGAACCGCCGGCAGACGGATACCGAGGCCTATTTCGTCGGCAATCGCAACGTTCAGTGGTGGGCCGCGGGGATCTCGATCATCGCCACGTCGTTCTCGGCGGCGTCGATCCTCGGCGTTCCGGGATACGCGTACGCCGACGACATGTGGTATCTCCAGTATCAGCTCGGAGATTTCCTCGCTGCCGGCATCGTCGCGGCGCTCTTCATCCCCTTCTTCCATAGCATCAAGGGACTGACGACCGCGTACGAGTATCTCGAGGTGCGGTTCGATACCAAGACCCGGATTCTCGGCTCGTCGCTCTTCGCGTTCACCGTCCTGCTGAGGGCCGGGACCCTGCTCTTCGGCGCGGCGCTCCTCTTCTCCGCGGTGGTGCCCACGGAGTGGATCCCCGGGCTCAACGGAGTCGAGGAGGCGGTGGTGATCTTCGGGATCATCGCGATCATCTACACGGTGATGGGCGGAATCTCGGCCGTCATCTGGACGGACGTGATCCAGTTCTCCGTCATGAGCCTCGGCATTATCGCCTCGATGGCCGTCGTCGTGATCACCACGCCGGGCGGCTGGGATACCGCGTTCTTCGAAGCGGACCAGTTGCAGAAGCTCGACATCATCCACCTCGAGGAGCCGCTCGCGGGGACCGGCCTGATCACCGCCATCTTCGGCTATGGCCTGCTCGCCCTCTCCCTCTTCGGCACGAATCAGCAGCCGGTGCAGCGCTACATGACGGTGAAGAACCCCCGGGAAGCGCAGCAGGCTCTGCTCCTCGGCGTGGGCGCCGGGGCGATCGGAATCATCCTGTCGCTGCTCCTGGGCGTCTTCCTGTTCATCTTCTATCAGCACTTTCCGGAGCTGCTCCCGGCGGACCTCACGCCCGATCAGGTCATGCCTCACTTCGTGAACACGCAGGTGCCGCCGATTCTGACCGGGGCTCTCGTGGCGGCGGTGTTTGCGGCCGCCATGTCGAGCCTGGACTCGGCTCTGAACTCCCTCGCCGCGGCCCTCACCGTCGACTTCCTGACCCGCTTCAAGCCAGACGTCTCGGAGAGCGCACGGCTCACGTTCGCCAAGTTCGTGGTCGTGACCTCCGGTATCCTCGGCATCGGCGTCGGCATCTATTCGTCGCGTACCGAGGCGCCGCTGATCGACCTTATCCTGACCTTCATGGGGTACTTCGCCGGCGGGCTGCTGGGCCTCTTCCTGCTCGGGATGCTGACGAAGAGGGCGAATGGAAACGGCGCGTTCACCGGCGCGATCGTCGGAACGCTCGTCGTCCTGATGGTCACCGAGAACGACTTCCCGCTTCCGCGCCTCTACGAATGGCTGGGGATCGGTCCGATCCCCTTCATCTGGTCGACCGCGGTCGGCCTCGTCGTCACGCTCGTGGTAGGCTACCTGCTCTCCCTGGCGGGGCGTCGGCCGCCTCCGGAACGGACCGACGATACGACGCTCAGATGGACGATCGCGTGAGCACCGCCCCTGGTAGGTCCTTCGTCGATGGAGATTGACCGATGTGCACCAACTTGAAGACCCCCGTGCGACTGCGTCCGAAGCTGTTCCTGCTGTTGCTTTTCGCGGCCGCCTGCGCGCCCGCCGCGCGGCTGCCCGCGCCCGCGCCGATCCCGGACGCCCCGCGCCTTCCGCCGGTCCCCTCCGTCCGTGGTGAGCTGGATATCGAGGTGGTCTACCCGGGGGAGGGCAGCACCGTCGCGGTTCGCGACAGCACCTTCATCTTCGGGAACGTCGGCCGGGGCGACGCGTCGCTGACGATCAACGGAGCGCCCGTCGACGTCGCGCCGAACGGCGCCTGGCTCGCATTTCTTCCCGTCCCGTCCGACGGAGTCTATCGGCTCGCGGCCACCGCGGAGGGACGGACGGTGACCGAGACCCGGACGGTCGAGGTTCCGGCGGCGACGGCGGCTCCGTCTGCGGGGCCGCTTCGGATCCTGGAGGGAAGCGCGTCGACTCGGGGCGTCACTACGGCGGTTCGGGGCGAGCGAATCGACGTGAGCTTCCGCGGTACCCCGGGTGCTTCGGCGCGTCTCGTCCTGCCGGACGGCACCGTCGTTCCCCTCGTCGAGCGCCAGGCCGTGGAGCGGAGCGCGGGCTTCATGCTCGACGAGGTTCAGGCGGCCACGGGCGTGTCGGAGTACGTGGGCACCTTCCCCCTCGAAGGGCACATCGTTCCAGCTGCTGCGGACGCGGAGGTGCCCAGCCTCATGGAGGGACCCGGGTACGTCGAGCAGAGAGAGCTGCAGGCAGGCGAGGAGGCGATGCTCGAGCTCGCGCGCGGCGGCGAGGTCGTGCGGATTCCCCTCGGGGCGAGCATCGGCATGCTGGAACCGATGCGGCCGCGCGTCGCCGTAGCGGCGACGGCACGGCCGGACAGCATGGTGATCGGTCGCCGGCAGGTCGGCTCGGACCAGGCGTGGGACTTCTTCTGGCCGAACGGCACGCTCCTGCCGATCGACGGCGAGGCGTCGGGCTTCTACCGTGTCCGTCTCACGTCCGAAACCACCGCCTGGGTATCGCGCGGTGACGTCCGACTGCTTCCCCCCGCTACCCCGCAGCCGAGCGGCTTCGTAGGGCCATCCATCGAGATGATTCCGCGTGGCGAGTGGGTCGACATCCGATTCTCGATGTCCGAACGGCTCCCCTTCCGGGTCGACCCTCGGGAGAACCGACTCTCGATCGAGTTCTACGGTGCCACCGGACGGCCCGCGTACGTCGGTTATGGTCCTCGCAACGAGATCGTCGAGCTGGCCGAATGGGAACAGGTCACCGACGAGCTGTTCCGCTTCAGCATCGATCTGGTGCGGCCGCTCTGGGGCTTCCGCTATCGCTGGGAGGGTTCCCGCCTCATACTGCAGGTGCGGCGCCCACCGGACGTCGATCCGGCGCGGCCCCTCGCCGGCCTCCGCATCGGCGTCGACGCCGGGCACCGCGGAAGCGAGGCCGATGTCGGCGCCGTGGGCCCGACCGGTCTACGCGAGGTGGACGCGAATCTCGACGTCGCGCGCAGCCTGATTCCGATGCTCGAGCGTGCGGGGGCGGAAGTCGTTGCCATTCGCACCGACGAGACTATCGTTCCGCTCATCGAGCGCCCGATCATCGCCGAGCGCAACGACGCACATCTCCTGATCTCGATCCATTTCAACGCCTTCCCCGACGGCGTCGATCCCTTCGAGAATCATGGGACCACGAACTTCTATTTCTGGCCGCACTCGCTCGACTTCGCCAGGCACATGCAGCGGGAGCTCCTGGTCGAGCTGGGCTTGCCCGATCGCGGCGTTCGCTACCAGAATCTCGGGATGACGCGTACCACATGGATGCCGTCCATACTCACCGAGACTCTCTTCATGATGTTTCCCGAGCAGGAGGCCGCTCTGCGGAACCCCGATGTCATCGAACGGATCGCCGACGCCCACCTGCGGGCGATGGAATCGTTCGTACTCCAGCGCGCGGCTGCCGTGAACCCGGTCCCACAGCAATGACGATTCGCCGGTCCCGCGATTCTCGATGCAGACACGAGGCGCGTCCCAGCAGGGCGCGCCTCGCCGCATGCGCAGAGATTCTGTCCTTCCCGGTACCGAGCCGCCGCGCTTCGGTGGCGGTCCTTTCACTGCTCCTGGCGGTCCTGGCCGGACCCTCTCTCGTCGGCGCCCAGGGCGTGCCGCCCGATGCGGAGTGGCTGACGTTCGAGACGGAGCACTTCATCATCTCCTATACCGAGGGGTTGCTCCCTCTCGCCCGCCGCGCTGCCGATCGGGCCGAACGGGCGTACACCGTCCTCTCGGAGCGCTTCGTCACACCTCCGGAGGGCCGGGTACACGTCCTCATCGCGGACAACGTCGACTACTCCAACGGTAGCGCGACTCCCTTTCCGCGGAACCGGATCATCGCGTATGCGCAGCCGCCCGCGAGCGAGGGCGCGCTGGCCTACCACGACGACTGGCTCGAGCTGCTCCTGCTGCACGAGCTCGTCCATATCTTCCACTTCGATTACGCGGAGACCATCTGGCAGCCGCTACGCCGCGTCTTCGGACGCGACCCCTTCCTCTTTCCACAGATCTATTCTCCCGGTTGGGTGGTCGAGGGACTCGGTACCTACTTCGAGTCGGAGTACACGGCGGGCGGCCGGGTGCGGGGGTCCACCTACGACATGATCCTGAGGACCGCCATCCTGGAGGACGCGTTCTTCCGGATCGATCAGGTCACGATCGATCCCGTCTCCTGGCCAGGTGGAACGACGAGGTACGTCTACGGCTCGCTCTTCATCGACCACCTCGCGCGTCGGTACGGGGCCGAAAGGGTGCCGGAATTCGTCCAGGCGCTGGGGAGGCAGCTCGTCCCCTACCGCGTCGAGGCGGCCGCCCGAAGCGCCTTCGGCACCACGCTCTCGCGGGAGTGGACGGTCTGGGAGGACAGCCTCACGACCGAGTATAGAGCGCTCGCCGACTCGCTGACCGTCCTCGGCGTGACCGAGCCGGAGATCCTCACCCGTGGCGGCCGACTCGCGCACCATCCGCGTTACTCGCCGGACGGCTCGCGCATCGCCTACGCGGCCAGCACGGGCCGTGACGAAGCCGCCATCCTGATCCTGGAGGGGGATGGCTCGGTGAGCACCGCCGTCGAGCGGTCTTCGATCGGTCCCGCTGCCTGGCTGAGCGCGGACGAGCTGCTGCACGCCCAGCTCGACTTCGACGGTCCCTACAGGATCCTCTCCGACCTGCACGCCGTCGAGCTGAGCCGCGGCGGGCGGCGCATGACCCGCCACGCCCGCGTCTGGGAGCCCGACGCCCATCCGGATGGAGATCGTGCCGTTGTCGTGGCGAGCGCGGAGGGCACGAACGTGCTCGCCCGGGTCGATCTCTCGTCCGGCGTCCTGACCCGGCTCACGGAACCGAGCCTCGAGACGTACTGGTCCGCACCCCGATGGTCGCCCTCGGGAGATCGGATCGCCGTGAACCGCTGGCGCGCCGGGGGCCTCTACGACGTGGTCGTCCTCGATGAATCGGGCGCCGTCCTCCGGGAGGTCACCCGCGATCGGGCGATCGATAGCGGACCCGCCTGGTCGTCCGACGGCCGCTACCTCCTCTTCTCCTCCGACCGTACCGGAATCTCCAACCTCTTCGCGTACGACTTCGAGACGGGCGCCCTCTGGCAGGTGACGAACGTGCTGTCCGGCGCTTTCGAACCGGAGATCTCGCCCGACGGACGCTGGATCGCGTTCTCCTACTATCGCTCGGATGGGTACTACATCGCGAGGATCCCCTTCGACCCGGAAAGCTGGCGCGAGGGGGTCGCTCCATTGCCTGCGAAGGCCGACGGCGCGGCCTCGGAGCGGCTCGCCGCCGAAGCCGGCGGCCGCATTCGGGAGTACTCGGCCTGGCCGACTCTCCTGCCCACCCACTGGGCGGTCAGCCTCGCCGGCGATACGGATCTTGGTTTCGGGCTCGGAGTCGGTGTGGGAGGCGAGGACGTCATCCAGCGTCACGTATGGGAGGTCCAGCTCCTCGGTTATCCGGAAGGGACGAGGCTCGACGCCGGGGCGGCCTACCGATATCGGGGGCTCGGCAACCCCGTGCTCGACCTCAGAATCGACCAGCAGTGGCAGGTACAGCAGGCGGCCAGCACCGGCGGAGGCGATACCGACTCGCGGGCCGATCTCATGCGCAGGGAGCGCGAAGCCGCGGCTGGTCTGTCCTGGGTGCTTCCGAGCTGGCGTTCGCGCACCTCCGTGCACGCGGGGCTGGACGTCCGGGACGTCGACTTCCTCCGTCGAGACCGCAGCTACGTCAGCGATACGCCGGTCCGCCGCTATCCACTCGATCTGGGTGCGCGGATCGGCGTCGGATACTCCTCCGTTCGCGGCTACGGTCTCTCGCTCGGCGCGCAGGAAGGCTTCTCCGCCTCCGCCCAGCTACAGGGGCGGCGCTTCATGGAGCCCCTCGCCTGGGATCCCGAGGCGCGCGATTACTGGCGCGCCACCTCCCGTGGACGCTTCTACTCGGCACTCGACTGGTTCGGATTCGCGCCACCCGTTTTCGCCGTTCGCGTCGATGCCGGCGTCGAATCCGAAGCCGCCAGCCCCGGCTTCAGTCTCGGCGGGACCGGCGGTGTCCTCGACCTCTCCAGCAGCCTGGGCCTCCTCGGCCGCGGCCTCGCCTACCCGCTGCGCGGTTTCGCCCCCGGCCAGCAGCGCGGCAATCGCGTCCTCAGTGCCTCCACCGAATACCGCTTTCCCCTCGTCCTGGTCGAGAGCGGGTTCCGCCTCATCCCTCTGGCTCTCGATCGCATCTGGGGAGACCTCTTCCTGGACGTCGGCACCGCCTGGTGCGCCGACCCGTGCGCCGACGGCATCGGCACCGCCCCTACCTCTCCGGACCCGCTCATCTCCTTCGGCTTCGAGAGCATCCTCGAGCTCAAGGTCGGCTACTTCGCCGACCTCCCCCTTCGCACCGGGATCGCCATCCCCCTCGTCGGCGATACCGGTCCGGCACCCCAGCTCTACCTCCGCATCGGCTCCTCGTTCTAGCACGGGATGGTAGAACGATCCGAGATGGGTGAGCCGTACCGCGGCGCATCCCGGCACGAATCGTGTAACCAATTATCCCCCAACACTATCGACTCCAACGGAGGTACGTATATGAAACGCTCGGACCAGCACAATATCGACCCGGCCGAGGCGGGGGCCACGGACTACAAGAACCTGCCTCAGACCGGGCGCGACAACAGCAACCTCGACGATACCGTGGAGCTCGACCGGCAAAAGCACGCGCAGTCTGCCGAGGAAGCCAGCCAGAGCCCAGCGCCGGGAACCAAGCCGGCACCCAGCCGGGACGCGAACCGATCGCTCGATGCCAAAGGCTCCGACGACGTCAGCAGCGAGCCAGGTGCCGCCGACGCGAGCGCCGATAAGGAGAATCCGCTCGTATGAGCGCACCCGACCCCAAGCCGGCTCCGAGCTCCACTTCCGACGGGCTCCCGCACAAGCCGACCAAGGAGAGCGCGCGGGACAGCTCGAGCCGCGACGAAGCGCGAGGACAGCGCTCCGAACCCGACGGTCGGCAGCTCGACCGAGCAGGGCCTGCGCGGCGCGAGGTGAGCAGCGAGTCGGCCGTCGCCAAGCACCCACCGCACGTCACCGAGAACGACGAGGATGCGCCGGTGCAGGACAGCACGACCGCCCCAGACGAGGTCCCGGTTCTGCCCGCGAACGCCTCCGGGACTGATTCGGTGGACGTCGACGAACAGAACCAGCCCATCGACGACGAGAGCATGTACGATCGCCGGCCGGAAGAGGAAAAGGG
>JBBDRR010000219.1:0-5296 GCA_040905395.1 Gemmatimonadota bacterium | reverse complement strand
CCCCCGAAACTCCCCCAGCCCATATCCGTCATCCCTCACTCCGTTCGGGATGACGGTTTGCTTGAGCGGATCAGCGCAAAGCCAAACATCGTCCCGAAAGGCGCCCTCGAGAGCACCGCATGTGGAGAACTCTCGAAGCGCTCGCTCGAATTCACTTGTTTTGTCTCCCCTTCGTCACACGTTCGCCTCACCGCCGGGAGAGGCTGATCGGGCAGTCGAAAAGCGCAAGGGCAGCAATTTTACGAAAAGCTGGTATTGTGGAAAAATAACGGCCTTGACCACTACATAGCGGGCTATTAGACTCTCGTCCCACAAGATGTTGTGTTGCTCCTGTCCGGGGGCGACCCGTCGGGACCTCCTCTGTTCCACCTGCGTCCGCCGGTGCGACGGCCCTGAACGCATCGCCGGCGGCCATCCGCAAATCCTCGACACGTCCGGACGCCGACATCACCGCTCGCTCGCCCCTCTACGGGGTACTGTCAGATAGAGATCGCCGCCGAAACCTCCCCCGAAACCGTGCTAAAGGAGACTGCATGAACCCCCCCGTCAGCGTGCCCTCCGTGGAAGATCCGGACGTCCGGGTCGAGCTCCCCTCCGCACAGCTCTCGCAGAACGCCCGCACCGTCCTCGCGCGTCGCTACCTGAAGAAGGACGCCGACGCCAACCCGCTGGAGGATCCGGAGGAGATGTTCTGGCGCGTCGCTTACGTGATCGCGCGGGAGGACGCGAAGTACGGAGCTTCCGAGGAGGAGATCGAGGATCTCGCGCGGGAGTTCTATCTGCTGATGACGCGGAGTCTCTTCGAGCCGAACTCGCCGACGCTGATGAATGCGGGGCGGCCCCTGGGCCAGCTCTCCGCCTGCTTCGTGCTTCCGGTCGACGACGCGCTAGCGAACGGAAAGACGGGCGTCTACGACACGCTTCGCTCGATGGCGCTGGTGCACCAGTCCGGCGGGGGTACCGGCTTCGGCTTCAGCCGGATCCGCCCGACCGGCGATCTGGTGAAGTCGACGACGGGTGTCGCGAGCGGCCCGGTCTCCTTCATGTCGCTCTACGATGCGTCGACCGAGGTGGTGAAGCAGGGGGGGACGCGGCGCGGCGCGAACATGGGCATCCTGCGGGTCGATCATCCCGACATTCTCGACTTCATCGACTGCAAGCAGGACATCACGCGGATCACGAACTTCAACATCTCCGTCGCGATCACCGACGCGTTCATGCGCGCGGTCGAGGAGGGCGAGGAGTACGAGCTGTTCAACCCGCGCACCGGAGCCCTGGCTGGGAAGCTGGACGCACGCGAGGTCTTCGAGAAGGTGGTGCAGAACGCGTGGCAGACGGGCGAGCCGGGGGTGTACTTCATCGACCGCGCCAACTACTACAACCCGGTGCCGCACCTCGGCAGCTACGAGGCGACGAACCCGTGCGGAGAGCAGCCCCTCCTTCCGTTCGACGTCTGCAACCTCGGCTCGGTCAACGTCGGCGCCTTCGTCCGTACGGATGTGGAGGCGCAGGCACCCTGGTACGAGAAGATCGACTGGAAGGAGTACCGCCGCGTCGTCCGGCTGGCGACGCACTTTCTCGACAACGTCATCGACGCGAACCAGTTCCCGCTGCCGGAGATCCACGACCTCGCGCACCGCATCCGCCGCATCGGTCTCGGGGTCATGGGCTTCGCCGACCTGCTGGTCCGCATCGGCGTGCCGTACGACAGCGAGGAGGGCGTGGAGGTCGGCCGGCGGATCATGGAGTTCCTGGACGAGGAAGCGAAGAAGGCGTCCGAGCGGCTCGCCGAGGTCCGCGGGACCTTCCCCGAGTGGGAGCTTTCGATCTGGGGACCGGAGGAGAGCTGCGCCCGCGCACCGAACGGCGATCGCATCCGTCCGCTGCGGCGGCTCCGCAACTGCAACGTGGACACCGTCGCGCCGACCGGCACCATCTCCATCATCGCCGGCTGCTCGTCCGGCATCGAGCCCCTCTTCGCCGTCGCTTTCATGAGGAACCAGGCGGGCGTGATGATGCCCGACGTCAACGAGGATTTCGTGGAGGTCGCGCGCGAGCGCGGCTTCTACTCGGAGGACCTGATGACGCGGATCGCCGAGCACGGCCACATCCACTTCCCGGAGGTCCCGGAGGATGTGCAGCGCGTCTTCGTCACCGCGCACGACATCACGCCCGAGTGGCACGTCCACATGCAGGCCGCCTTCCAGGAGTATACGGACTCGGCGATCTCAAAGACGACGAACTTCCCGCACGAGGCGACCGTCCAGGACGTCCGCCAGATCTACGAGCTCGCCTTCAAGCTCAACTGCAAGGGCGTCACCGTCTATCGCGACGGCTCGCGCGACAACCAGGTGCTCTCCACCGGCGCCACGAAGACGCCGGCGCAGCAGGCCGCCGACTCCGGCAAGACCGGCGAGCTCCTGGAGCGGATCGCCGCGCTCCAGGCCGAACTGAAGATGGCGCAGGACCGCGCCCTCGCGGCCGAGGCCCAGGCGCAGCACGTTCGGCGTCAGAAGCGCAGCCGCCCGCAGCTACTTCGCGGTACGACCCGGAAGATGAACTCGCCTCTCGGCGACGTCTACGTCACCATCAACGAGGACGGCGAGCACCAGCCGTTCGAGGTCTTCGCCACGCTCGGGAAGGCCGGCTCCATCGCGATGGCCGACACCGAGGCCATCGGCCGGCTGATCTCGCTGGCGCTCCGCTTCGGCATTCCGATCTCCGAGGTCCACCAGCAGCTCCGCGGCATCTCGTCCGACCGTGCGATCGGCTTCGGTCAGAACAAGGTGCTGTCGGTCCCCGACGCGATCGCCCAGGCCATCGAGATCAGGGAGCAGGAAAAGGCAGGCGTGCAGCAGGACCTCATGCCCGAGCTGCTGCCCGAGACGACAGAGGAGATACCCGCCGACCAGCAGCTCGCCATCGCGGCCGCGACCGAAGAGCTGCCCTTTCTGCCCGGCCTCAACAACTACGATCCGAGCGAGACGTTCATCGGCACTTGCCCCGACTGTCAGAGTCAGCTCGAGTTCGCCGAGGGGTGCATGAAGTGCCACATCTGCGGCTTCAGCGAGTGTGGGTAGATGTTTCGGCGAAAGTCTGACCCGGAGTGCCCCTGCTGACGAGCTCCAGCCCCATCCATCTCAAGAGAAGAAGGAAAAGTTCAACTGAAGATCAGCCTCGCTGTGCCGGAGAGCACGTAGCGCCCCTCCTCGCGGCCTTCTCTGGGCAGGGCGACCACGTAAGCATTCGCTCCGAGGTACTGGAGGGCGCGGGACACGGTAGGCTGGGCCACTCCCCAGAGCTCAACGAGATCCTGCTGCGTCATCGGCGCGTCGGGGGAGTTTTTCCCCCAATTCCGGAGTTGTTCTACGCGCGTCTGCTCTGGGAGCCCGTCCAGATCTCTATTGTACCGCTCCTTGAGGACCGGAAGGATGGCATCGAGAGGAAGTGGCGCCGCCGCACCTGCCTCGTTGACCCCGATTAGTCCCAGAAGCGGTCGCACTCCATCTTCAAGGGCCTTCAGGAGACCCCGAAGGTCGCCTCCGTATAGTTCATGGAGGACAGCGACGGCTTCCTCGTCAGCCGGTGCGACGACGGGGTGATCCGGATTTGCCTGCAGGTGCTCGTAGCGGGCGCGAAGCAATTCCCGGGCGGTTGCCAGGTCCAGGGCCGCAAGTGAGGTGATACTGACTACGTTCCGCACTTGTGGAAAGGACATTAGAGTGCGGCTCAAGGCATCCTGAGTCCCCACAAAGACCAGGTGCAGACGGGGGTGCATCATCAGTGGGTCTCTAAGCCCTCTAAGGATCTCCCCTGCTCGCCGACTTTCCGTCTCCGTGAGCGTTTCCAGGTTGTTGACGTGGACGATGATGCCCCGCGCGTCCGACTGCCCGATCGCGTGCATCAGATCTCTCATGACCCGGGGCCCGTCGATCAACAGGTCCGTCGGGACGCTTGGGGTTTCTATGGACTGGCCGCCAATGCCGAAACCCGCGACCGACACCGTGCCTCCTCGGTCGATAATGCGACTCACTCGAACCAGGAGTTGCGCGTCACGCATGGCCGGGTGAGCCGCCATGTGTGGCCGGTTTGCGAGGATCGTATCGTAGACTTGGACGAGCACCCGACCGAACACTTGCTCGCTTGTGTCTTCGGGGTAGAGGGGCACCCAGGAATCCGTACTGAAATATCCTCTATCCAAGAGTTTCGACTTCAGCTCCTGCACGAGTGTTGTTTTTCCGACTCCTGGCAGGCCTGCCACCCCCTGCCGTGTTCCGTGAAGTCCTGCTCCTACGATCCGATCTTCGAGCTCTTCGATTTCCTCCTGGCGTCCCACGAAGAGCGATCGTAGCGGCTGGGGAGACGGTTCAGAGGCTTCTAGCACATCCTGGAAGTACGGAGATGCTTCGAGATTATAGAGCGCCCATTTGGTCGGAAGCCCGTGGCGGTTCATAGCACGATCCAGTTTGTATTCAGTTGGCGGCCCCCAGAGCGCATGTTCGCGTATCATACATGATGAGGCACATAAGTGCCAGATATGCAGCTCTCCGGCACACGATCGCATAGTCCCTCTGGAAATGGGCTCGGCCGAACTGGCACCAACGGCTCGATGCCCGGCTGAAGCGGTACTATTCGTGACGGAGAGACGCTTCGCGCGCGCTCAGCCCGATTCTTGCAACGTGCGCGCGGACGATATAAATCCGAGCGTTTTCGCAGCTCTACAGCCACCTCAAACTCTTGCGTTGGGCATCGCAGCAGCTTAACTAAGAAGGACCGATTCCCGAACGGTGTTCGCCCTTTCGAGCTGTTCGAACTCACCGCCGGTATGGCTCGGAAGCTGCGCACCATCGGGGTCGAGAAACGTCAATTTGAGCGCCAGGCGGCCCCCGCGCCGCCCCTGGTTCGTCACCCCTGCATCCGCGGGGGATTCTGCGTTCGTTCGTCTCGCCGGGCCTGAACCGGCGAGTTGTTCCCTCACCCGGAGGTGTTTGTGGCTACTAACCTTTGTCAATCAACCGATCAACCGAGGCGACAAGGAGGGCTCCGTTCGCGGTTCCTCCTCCTCGCCTCACTGCTGACGGCCGGGCTGGTCATGGCCCCCGGCCTGTCCGCGCAGGAGACCGGCACCGTCACGGGCCGGGTCACCGATGCGCAGACGGCACAGCCTCTCGCGTCGGCGCAGGTTTCCATCCCCGCACTCGGCACGGGTGCACTGACCCAGCAGAACGGGCGCTTCATCCTGATCAACGTTCCCGCGGGAACGCATCAGGTGACGGTTCAGCGAATCGGCTACCGT
>JBBDRR010000218.1:0-3079 GCA_040905395.1 Gemmatimonadota bacterium | reverse complement strand
TCGGGATCCAGGTAGGAGGAACCTGGCCCCGCTTCCCCGATCCACGCGGCGTCGGTCTGCGGCGGGATTGTATATCCAAGGTGCTGCAACGAGCACCATCTGCTGGATCTTCGGCCAGTCGTCACGCTCCCAGCCGTGCTCCGTCATGTCCGGATAAACACCGGGGGCGATCTCGTGGTCCACTGGTCGCAGAACGTCGACACTCACGTCATTCCGCTCGAGGATCGCTCGCGAGATGTCGATCAATCCCAGTGTGTGCGAGAGCTCCGGCGAGCGCTTGAGCGTACAGTTACGGAGCGGCGCCCCAATCCATGGTAGTGATGGACTCCCACCTCTCCAAGGACCGTCTATCATCGCCTGCATCGCCCGCTGGGACTTCTCGGACCCCGGGAGGCGCGCGGTGGATCTACCGGTCTGTCGAACGAGGCTAGCTGAATTCGACATGAGCGGCAGGGGTGTACGCGTATCGCTACAGCGGCTTGTAGATCGCCATATAGGCCGCGAGCCCGCCGAGCACCGGCAGGAGCAGGAGAACTGGCCGGGCGGTGCGGGGGAACCGGTACGGAAGGAACGCCGCCGCGCCGAGCACGATCCACACTCCCATCTTCACCCAGACCCATCCGGGCCAGCTGGACCCCTGGACGATCCCCAGCCGCGCGAGCATTCCGAACCCCCCGAGCAGGACCAGAAAGATGCCGACCGCGTGAAAGGCGATCGCGAGCCGGCGGGTCCACCGGACCTCTCCGGCAGTGGCCGTCGCCGCCGACAGCGTCATCCCGCCCAGGCCGGCCATCAGGAAAACCAGGCCGACGATATGTACGAGATTGTAGAGTTGATGCGAAAACATGATTCGGATCGTGTCGTTTCGTGTGTATGGCGCCGGCCGCGCAGGCCGAGTGGAGAGGCCACTCGCGGTTTGAAACCAGAAAGGGCCCGGGCCGTTGGGCCCGAGCCCTTCCTGCCTGCAGTGGATCACCCGGGATCGCTCAGCCTCCCGCGAGCGCCTCTACTGCGTCGGTCAGGAGCCGCACCTTTTCGGCATCCCGGGAGCCTGCGACATCTCCGTCGAGTTGCATGGCGAGCCGCGACAGAGCGGTGGTGCGGGCCGCTCCGAACGTCGCCTCCGCGGCGGCCAGCGCAGTCCGGACCTGGTCCACGCGACCGGCCGGAAGGCCACCCGAGCGCTCGAGCTGATCGGTGTATGCGCGCGCGAGGGCGAAGGTCGTCGGCCACTCGAAATGGGGCTGCTCCTGAGCGTTCAGGTACTCGAGGCGTACCGTTTTCGCCGCGTCGATCTCGTTCTGCGTGAGGAATGGACTCGGCAGCAGCTCGAATATCTCGAGTCCGCGTGCGATCTCGGAGCTGACGAGGACGCCGTTGTACCAGTAGATCGACCAGGGACCACCGCTCCGGATCCGATCGGGGTCGACGGGCCCGCGGTCGTGGTAGGCGATCTCGACGGGGTTCCTCGGGTCCGTCCAGTCGAAGATCGAAGTGCCGCCCTGGTACCAGCCCTGGACCATCACGTCACGGCCCGGGATGGGGATGAGCGAGCCGTTGTGGGCAACGCAGTTCTCGACCTCGGTCTGCGGCGCGGGGAGCTTGTAGTAGCTCTGGAAGATCATCTCCCCGTCCTCGATCGTGAAGATCGCATCGGCGCCCCACTCGCGTGGATCGCTCTCGCGGCACTTCGGCTGGGTGCCGCCGCCCCACTCGTCGCTGAAGAGGACCTTCGTCCCGTCGTTGTTGAAGGTCGCCGAGTGCCAGTAGGAGAAGTTCGAGTCGGCGACGGCCGTGAGGCGTCGGGGATCGGTGGGGTCGCTGATGTCGAGCAGCATCCCGTATCCGCCGCACGCCCCTCCGGCGAGGCCGATCGCGGGGTAGACGGTGATGTCGTGGCACTGCGTCGGGCCGGGCTGAGGTCCGGCGCTCGCCTGGATGTCCGCCAGCATCTGGTCGAACTGGGTGGCGAGCTCGGCACTATCCGCCGCGGGCGGCGCGCCGCTGCCGCCGCGCGCCGCGACGATGCTGTCGAGCATCGCGGTGGCGACGTTCGGCTGGAGCTGCACGATCTGGCCGTCGATCTCACCCACGATGGCGCCGCCGGCGCGTGCCTCCTCCATGCGCTGGCGCTCGTCCGGCGCCAGCCCGTGCTCGGGCGGCGCCACGAGACCCTCGAAGATGCGTGGCGAGCTGACGATGGCAGCCGCGCCCGGGTTGTCGAGCGGTACCCGGATCACCTCGATCCGGAAGAGCGCCGAGTTCGGATCCTCGCTCGGCGGGGCCGACACGCAGCCGGGAAGCTCCGCTTCGGGCCGGACGCTCGAGGAGCCCGAGATGTAGATGTAGACGTTCTCGTCGTCGTCGGGGTCGGCGAGCACGGTGTGCGTATGCGAGCCACGGCACGTCTGCACGTTGCCGACGTTCACTGGATTGCGGATGTCGCTGATGTCGAAGATCCGGATACCCCGCAACCGCTCGCTGCTCACCGCCTCGTCGATACCCTCCGTCCCGCAGTCGAGGCGCCCCGAAAGCCCCTCGCCGGAGACGAAGAGCAGGTTCTCGTAGACCGACACGTCGCTCTGCGACGCCGGACACACGTACCCGGTCACCAGGGCCGGCGCCGACGGATCGGAGATGTCCCAGACCTGATAGCCGTTGTAGTTCCCCTGGATCGCGTAGTTGCCGGTGAACGCGAGGTCGGAGTTCGTGAAGCCCACGAACTCTTCCGGCGGCGGCGTGCTGGAGAGCAGTCGCATGTTCCACATCGCCTGCTCCGCGTCGAACAGACCGGCACCCAGACCGATCCGCGGGTCGGGGCTCGGCGCCGCGGCAGATACGCCGGGCGCGACCATCGGGATGATCATCGGCGGCGACCCGGTCGCCCGCGGGGCGCACGCCGACACGGCGACGGCGAGAAGGGCGAGGACCGGCCTGAAGAGCCGCACGGCTCGAGTGAGGACGAGGGAATTCATCATAGGATCTTGCTTCGAGGGGTGAAGGAAAGCTCGCGCCCCGTCATCCCGAGCGGAGCGAGGGATCTGCACCTTGCGGCGCTCTGAAGTGCAGATCCCTCGCT
>JBBDRR010000217.1:0-18913 GCA_040905395.1 Gemmatimonadota bacterium | reverse complement strand
CGGGATGACGAAATCGGAAATTGTTCAACATTCAGGAGTTCGATGAACATTCACGAATACCAGGCGAAGGACATCTTCCGGAGCCACGGGATTCCGGTCCCGCCCGGTGAGATCGCGACGACCCCCGAGGAAGCCGAACGGATCGCCACCAGGTACGGCGGCATGGTGGTGGTGAAGGCACAGGTTCACACCGGCGGCCGTGGCAAGGCGGGCGGCGTGAAGCTGGCCAAGTCGGCCGAGGAGGCACGGGAGCACGCCTCGAAGATCCTCGGGATGCGTATCAACGACCTCCTCGTGGAGAAGGTCCTCGTTACACCTGCCGAGGACATCGACACGGAGGCGTACGTCGGGCTGATCGTCGATCGCGGCAGCAAGCGCCCCGTCTTCATGGTCTCGTCCGAGGGTGGCGTCGATATCGAGGAGGTCGCGGTGACGAATCCCGACGCGATCCGGAAGCTCGCCGTCGACCCGCGCTACGGACTGCTCCCACACCAGGCCTACTGGCTCGCGACCGAGCTGTACGACGACGCCAAACAGCAGCGCTCCACCGCCAAGATCATCGGACAGCTGTACGAGTCGTTCATTGCGTCCGGCGCTTCGCTCGCGGAGATCAATCCCCTCATCACGACGCCCGGCGGCGAGGTGAAGGCAATCGACGCGAAGATGAACATCGACGACAACGAGCTCTTCCGTCTGCCCCACATCGAGTCGCTCCGCGACGACAGTTCGGAGGAGCCCTCCGAGGTCCGGGCGCGTGAGGCGGGGCTCACCTTCATCAAGCTCGACGGCGACGTGGGCTGCTGTGTCAACGGCGCCGGCCTCGCGATGGCGACGATGGACCTGGTGAAGTACTACGGTGGCGAGCCCGCGAACTTCCTCGACATCGGCGGCTCGTCGAACCCCGAAAAGGTCGTGAACGCCCTTCGCATCATCACGTCCGACCCCAGCGTGAAGGTGATTCTGTTCAACATCTTCGGCGGGATCACCCGCTGCGACGACGTCGCCAACGGAATCGTCACGGCGACGGGGCAGATCGACATCGGAGTACCGATCGTCATTCGCCTCACCGGTACGAACGAGGAGCGAGCCGTCGAGATCCTCGAGGAGGCGGGCTTCAGCGCGCTGACCGACATGGACAAGGCCGTCGAGCGGGCCGTGAACCTCGCCAAGGGAGAAGGCAATTGAGCATTTTTGCGGATAAGGACACGCGCCTCGTCGTCCAGGGCATCACCGGTCGAGACGGTTCGTTCCATACGCGACAGATGATCGAGTACGGGACCCGGGTGGTCGCGGGCGTGACTCCGGGTAAGGGCGGTCAGAAGTTCGATGACAGCGTTCCCATCTTCGACACCGTCGAGCAGGCGGTCGAAGCGACGGGCGCCAACACGTCCGTCATCTACGTGCCCCCGGCGTTCGCCGCGGACGCGATGTTCGAGGCCGCCGACGCGGGCATCACGTTCATCGTCTGCATCACCGAGGGCGTGCCGGTCCTGGACATGACGCGAGTGCGGCCCTACGTCTCCGAACGGGGCGCACGACTGCTCGGACCGAACTGCCCTGGCCTCATCTCCGCCGGCAAGTCCAAGGTCGGGATCATACCCGGCAACATCACGGAACCCGGACCCGTGGGCCTCGTCTCGCGTTCCGGCACGCTGACGTACGAGGTCGTGGCGAAGCTCAAGGGCGCTGGAATCGGCACGACGAGCTGCGTCGGAATCGGCGGTGACCCCATCAACGGCACCAGCTTCATCGACTGCCTGGCTGCGTTCCAGGACGACCCGGAGACCGAGGCGGTCGTCATCATCGGCGAGATCGGCGGAACCGACGAGCAGGAGGCCGCGGCGTTCGTCAAGGAGAACCTGACGAAGCCGGTGGTCGGCTTCATCGCGGGCCAGACAGCGCCTCCGGGACGCCGCATGGGCCACGCCGGCGCCATCATCTCCGGCTCGTCCGGCACGGCGGAAGAGAAGATCCAGTCGTTCCAGGACAACGGCATCGGGGTGGCAAAGCGGCCGCTGGACGTCGTCGGGCTGATACAGAAGGCGCTCGGCTGAGCGCCCCCGTCCTGGTACCGCGGCTCGGGATCTCGTCGATCGGACGAGCCCGGCTGGCAGTGAGGAGTGGTTGAATGCGCCTGTTGGATGTGCTTCGTTCGGAGCACGTGGTCGCGCCCCTTGCCGCGGATACGTTGCGAGGGGCCGTGCTGTCGCTCGTGCAGCGACTCGTCGAGTCGGGAGCGATCGCGCGGCCGGAGCGCCTGGAGCGCCTGCTGGCGGATGAACGGATCCGCGACGTCGTGCACGTGGGCGACCGCGTGCTCCTGCCTCATCTGCGGACCGACGCCGTTGATCGCGTCGTCGTCGCGATCGGCCTGGCGCCGAAACCGCTGAAGATCGGCGGGGTGGCCGAGCGGGGCGCCGAACAGGTGGTCGTCCTGGTGCTCGCTCCGCCTGAGGCATCGAATCAGTACCTGCAGATCGTCGCCGCTCTCGCGCGGGCCCTTCGTAGCGACGGAATGGTCGATCGGCTTCTTGCCGCGCCATCCGCCCAGGAGGTCCTGGCGCTGCCCGAGATTCACGATCTGACCGTCCAGCCGCGACTTGCCGTGCGCGACGTCATGACGCCACGCGTTTTTCGCGTCTACCCCGACACGCCGGTGCGCGAGTTGCTCGACCTCATGGGGCGCCACCAGCTGAAGGCGATTCCGGTCATCGGCGAGAAACGGGAGGTTCTCGGCGTCGTCAACGACCGGGACGTCCTGCGTCACCTTCTCCCGGCTATCGGTCGGGCTGGAGCCGGCGACGGTGCCGCCGGCGAACAGGACGACGCCCTCTACGAAGTGCCGGTCCGCGAGATCATGACCCGCTCGGTCATGTGCATCTCCGAAGACCAGACGCTCTCGGAAGTCGTCTCCACGATGATCAACAAGGATGTCGAGCGGCTGCCCGTCGTGCACGAAGGCAAGCTGACCGGCTTCCTGACGCGCACGGACGTCCTCCGCAAGTTGTTCACGAGGTAGGTTTAATCCCGAATCCCGAATCCGATGTCCCGTACACTCGCCATCATCAAGCCGGACGCCGTCGCCTCCGGATACGCCGGGAAGATCCTCGCGCACCTTCAGGAGAAGGGTTTCCGCGTTCTCGGCATGCGCATGACCCGTCTGACTCACAAACAGGCAAGCGACTTCTACGCCGTCCATCACGAGCGCCCGTTCTACGCAGAGCTCGTCGAGTTCATGACGTCCGGACCGGTGGTGCCGATCGCGCTCGAGCGCGCCGACGGCGTTCCGACCCTCCGCGAAGTAATCGGCTCCACCGACCCCGCCGAGGCCGCCGCGGGCACGATCCGGAAGCTCTACGCCGAGTCGAAGGGCCGCAATGCGATCCATGCCTCGGATTCCGACGAGAACGCCGCGAACGAAGTAGCGTTCTTCTTCGCCGAGGCGGATCTGGTAGCCGCGGGAAGCTGAGGGAAGGGTATCGCAGAGCCGTACGGCCATGCGCCGACTCCCCCATTCACCCGGCGCCCTTCAGCCGATAGCTGATAGCCGATAGCCGATAGCCGATAGCGCTCCACTATGTCCCTCCTAGTCCGCTGGATCATCTCCGCGATCGCCGTCTGGGTGGCGGTCCGCTTCGTACCCGGCATCCGGATCGAGGAGGGGCTCGGACCACTCTTCGCCGTCGCCCTCGTGCTGGGCGGCGTCAACGCCGTCGTCCGGCCGATCCTCAAGTTCTTCGCGTGCAGTATCATCTTCCTCACCCTCGGGCTCTTCCTCCTCGTCATCAACGCGGCGATGCTCCTGCTCGCGGCGGAGATCTCGCAATTCCTCGGCATCGATTTCGCCGTTGACGGCTTCCTTCCCGCCCTGCTCGGCTCGATCGTCATCAGCCTGGTCTCGTACGCGGCCGCCGTTCTCCTGCCGGAGCGCCGCCAGGAGCGCTGAGCGTACCGGTTATTCGGCGCGGGGGCTGACGTTGACACCCCCCGAAAAAGCCGCTATCATCTACGTTTATGCCGATTCTGAGCCTGGCGGCCGTCGCGCGCGACATCGTAAACGTGCGCGGTGAGATTCCGCTCCACGATTCGGGGCTCGCGGGGCTCGGTCTCGAGCTGACGGAGCCGCTCCGCGTCGACCTGGAAGCCCGGATGGTGGGTGAGGGCGTTCTCGTTCGCGGCGACATCGAGGCGGAGCTCGCCGGGGAGTGCCGCCGCTGTCTCGTCGCGGTGCCCATCCGTCTGCATGATACCGTCGACCTGCTCTACGAGCCGCTCTCGGCGGCCGAGGAAGCGGAGTTGAACGGGGAGGTCTACCCCCTGCCGGAGAGGGGTGACGAGCTCGATCTGAAGCCCGCGCTGCGCGAGCAGGTGATGCTTCGGATTCCGGATTTCGTGGTTTGTTCCGAAACGTGCCGGGGGCTCTGCCCACAGTGTGGTGCCGAGCTGAACCGAACGGCGTGCGACTGCGTTCCCGGGAACGAACCGGGTCCGTGGGACGCCCTGAAGGACATCAAATTCGACTGACCTCCAGCTGAGAGGGCTACATGGCCGTACCGAAGAGGCGCCAATCGAAGCAGCGGCAGCGAAAGCGCCGCACGCATGTGAAGGCGCAGATGCCGGCGATTTCCAACTGCCCGCGTTGTGGCGACCCCCACGTGCCTCATCGTGTCTGCACGACGTGCGGGTATTACCGCGGCGTGCAGAGGCTCGACGTCGAAGAGATCTAAGCGCGACCCTCCGCCATGCGGATCGCGCTGGATGCGATGGGCTCCGATCGCGCCCCTGCCATCGAGGTAGAGGGCGCGATCGGGGCTCTCCGTTCGTTGAACGACGACTTTCAGCTCGTCTTCGTCGGCGACAGCGATCGGATCGAGCAGGAGCTCGCCCGGTACGGCGACCTTCCGCGCGACCGGATCGAGGTCGTCCACGCGCCACGACGGATCGAGATGGGGGAATCGCCCGCCCAGGCGATCCGGCGTAAGCGGGACTCATCCATCGTCGTCGGACTGAACCTGCACAAGCGGGGCGAGGTGGACGCGTTCATCAGCGCCGGTTCGACAGGCGCGGTGATGGCCGGATCCCTCGTCATCCTCAGGCCGCTCCCCGGGGTCGACAGGCCCCCGGTGGGGGCCATCCTACCGACGAGTCGCGGCCATACGCTCCTCATCGATGCGGGCGCGAACATCGACACGCGGCCGCAGCAGCGCCTCCAGTTCGCCCACCTCGGCACCACCTACGCACAGGATCTCATGGGGATCGAGCGTCCTCGCATCGGCCTCCTCAACATCGGCGAAGAGCCCGAGAAGGGGGATGAGCAGACGCTGCACACCTATCAGCTGCTCGAAGAATCGACGTTGAACTTCGTCGGCAACATCGAAGGTCGTGACATCATCGACCACAAGTGCGATGTTCTCGTCTGTGACGGCTTCGTGGGAAATGTGCTGCTGAAGTTCTACGAGTCGGTAGCCGGCTTCATCCTGGGCCTGCTGACGAAAGAAGTGGACGAAGCGGCCGTCGATCTGGACCTACGTCGGATCTTCCGGATTCTCGACTACACCGAATACGGCGGCGCCCCGCTCCTCGGTGTGAACGGCGTGGTGATCATCTGCCACGGCGGTTCTCCGCCCAAGGCAGTGACGAACGCGATCCGGATGGCGGCGCAGGCCGTAGCCCGCGACATGACGACGCACATGCAGAACAGAATCGGCACGATGAACGATCCGCGGGGCACCGCGTGAGTGGTCGGCCCGCTGCGAGGATCGCCGGGACGGGGCGATACCTTCCGGATCGGATCCTGACGAACGCGGAGATGGAGACGATCGTCGATACCTCGGACGAGTGGATCCGGACGCGTACTGGAATTCGCGAACGTCGCATCGCGGACGACCGCACGGGTGCGGCCGACATGGCCGCCGCGGCGGCCCGGTGCGCTCTCGCGGAGGCGGGCGTCGCGCCCGACGAGATCGATATCATCCTCGTCTCGACCGCCACTCCCGATCGGCTCCTCCCCTCTACCGCGTGCGACGTACAGGCGATCCTCGGGAGCCGCGGCGCCGCGGCGTACGACTTCGCGACCGCCTGTTCAGGGTTTCTCTACGGCCTCTCGATGGCCCACGCCCACATCGTCGCCGGCCAGGCCGAAACGGTGCTCGTGCTCTGCAGCGAGAAGATGAGCTCGATCGTCGATTGGGAAGATCGGACGACGTGCGTGCTCTTCGGTGATGGAGCCGGCGCGGCCGTCGTTCGGCGCGCGACCGACGGGGGGAGCGGCATCCTCTCCTCGTTCATGAGGTCCGACGGCACGCTCGCGGAGCTGCTCTACAGGCCCGCCGGCGGAGCCCGCATCCCGATGGACATCGCGGTCCTCGACGAACGCTCACACCTCGTGAAGATGGCGGGACCCGAAGTATTCAAGTCGGCGGTCCGGTCGATGTGCGAGGCGGCGGATGGCGCGCTTACCCGGGCCGGCGTCAGCAGCGAAGACATCGATTACCTGGTCCCCCACCAGGCTAACGTGCGGATCATCGAGGCTACGGCCAAGTACGCCGGCTTCCCGATGGAGAAGGTGATCGTCAACGTGGATCGGTATGGCAACATGAGCTCTGCTTCACTTCCGGTGGCACTCGACGAAGCGCGTAAGGACGGTACCATTGGTGAAGGCGCCCTCGTGCTCATGGTCGCCTTCGGTGCGGGATTCACCTGGGCGGCCAACGTCGTGCGACTGTGAACGGGCTACTCTGTCCCGGGCAGGGCTCCCAGTTCGTCGGCATGGGGCGGGACCTCGCCGCCGCATTCCCCACGGCCCGAGCCACTTTCGAGGAAGCCGACGACACGCTCGGCCTCCCGCTCTCCCGCCTCTGCTGGGAGGGTCCGGACGAGGAGCTGACCCTGACGGTCAACGCCCAGCCGGCGATCCTCACGCACACGGTGGCCGTCTGGCGGATTCTCGAGGAGAACGGGCCGCTCACCGTCGGTATGGCCGCGGGTCACTCGCTGGGGGAGTTCAGTGCCTACGTCGCGGCGGGGTCTCTTCGCTTCGCGGACGCCGTCCGGACGGTCCGGCGGCGCGGCGAGCTCATGCTCGAATCGGGAAGGGAGCGCCCCGGCACGATGGCGGCGGTCCTGGGGCTCGACGACGAGGCCGCGGACGCGGTGTGCCGGCAGGCCTCGAGCGGTGCCGACAGCGTGGTCGTTGCCGCCAACTTCAACTCGCCTGGGCAGTTGGTGATCTCCGGAGACGTCGCGGCCGTCGGCAGGGCCGACGAGCTGGCCCGGGAGGCGGGCGCCAAGCGGGTGATTCCGCTGAACGTCTCCGGCGCATTCCACTCGCCGCTCATGGAGGCGGCGGTCGACGGTCTGCGTGAGGCACTCGCGGCCGTGACGATCGCCGCACCGAACTTTCCGGTCGTCTCCAATGTGACCGCGGAACCCGTCTCCGATCCCGATCAGGCGCGTGAATTGATGGTTCGACAGCTCACCTCGGCCGTTCGCTGGGTCGATTCGGTACAGGCCATGCGGTCGGCGGGGGTGGAGCAGTTCGTCGAGGTCGGCCCCGGCAACGTGCTGACCGGACTCCTGCGGCGGATCGATCGCGCAGCAGCCGGACGTGCGTTGGGGACGGCGGAAGAACTGAAAACCTTTCTGGGGGAGAATGGGTGACGTGGAGCTGAAAGGTCAGTCTGCGCTGGTGACGGGTGGCTCCAGGGGGATCGGCCTGGCGATCGCGAGGGCGCTCGCTGAAGGCGGCGCGAGGGTTGCCGTTGTCGCACGCGACGAAGCCAGGGCCGGCAAGGCGGCGGACTCCCTGCCGGGCGAAGGCCATCGCGGATACGCCGCCGACGTGAGCGACAGCGCCACCGTGGACGCCCTCATCAAGCAGGTCGAGAACGACCTCGGCGGCATCGACATCCTGGTGAACAACGCCGGTGTCACTCGCGACAACCTGCTGATTCGGATCAAGGACGAGGACTGGGATGCGGTTCTCGACACCAACCTGCGCGGCGCCTTCAACGCCATACGTGCGGCGTCACGAGGAATGATGAAGCGGCGCAGCGGCCGGATCGTCAACATCACGAGCGTGGTCGGCATCACCGGAAACAAGGGGCAGGCGAACTACGCCGCTTCCAAGGCCGGACTCGTGGGCCTCACGAAGTCCGTTGCGCGTGAGCTCGCGTCCCGTGGGATCCTCGTCAACGCGCTTGCGCCCGGCTACATCGAGACCGATATGACCGCGGACCTGCCGGACGCGGCCCGGGATTCGCTCCTCGAGCAGATCGCCCTCGGCCGGCTCGGCCAGCCCGACGACATTGCCGGCGTGGTACGATTTCTCGCTGGCCCGGCGGCCGCCTACATCACCGGACAGGTGCTGGTGGTGGACGGGGGGATGGTCATCTAGTACTATCACGCGCGGCGCGCCCGGGGCGCGCTCTGCTACAGACGCGAGGGCCTACTTCGCGCGCATCACTTCCAAAGGAGAAATTAGCGATGGCGGACATCGAGTCGAGGGTCAAGGACATCATCATCAACGAGCTCGGCGTCGAAGCCGACAAGGTCACGCCCGACGCCTCGTTCGTCGAGGATCTGGGTGCCGATTCTCTCGACACCGTGGAGCTCGTGATGGCCTTCGAGGAAGAGTTCGGGATCGAGATCCCGGACGAGGATGCCGAGAAGATGCAGACCGTCGGTGACGCCGTCGACTACATCAAGAAGCAGCAGGGCTGAGGCCCGCCGGCAGAGGAGAGCTAGATGAATCGCCGTGTCGTAATCACCGGTACGGGGCTTCTCACGGCGGTTGGGAAGGACGTTCAGTCTTCGTGGACGTCCCTCCTCGATGGTCGCAGCGGCGTCGATACGATCCAGCAGTTCGATGCATCCGAATACCCGGTCCGCTTCGCCGGCGAGGTCAACGACTTCGATCCCGGCGATTATATCGACCGCAAGGAGATCAAGCGGACGGACCGGTATTCTCAGCTCGCGATCGGGGCGGCCGTTCAGGCAATGCGCGAAGCGGGTCTCGACGAGGATCAATCGGGGCTCGATCCCGACACCTTCGGCGTCATAGTCGGTAGCGGCATCGGCGGGATCGCAACCTTCGAGGAGCAGCACGGCCGATTCGTAGACAGGGGGCCGACCCGGGTGTCGCCGTTCTTCGTGCCCATGTTCATCGCGGACATCGCCGCCGGGCTCATCTCGATCCGGTATGGCGCGAAGGGCCCGAACTACGCGACCGTCTCGGCCTGCGCGTCGGGAGCCCACGCGATCGGTAACGCCTTCCGCTCGATCCAGATCGGCGAGGCGGACATCATGATCACCGGCGGGACGGAAGCGAGCGTTACGCCGATGACGGTGGCGGGGTTCGCGGCGATGACTGCGCTCTCCGAACGAAACGACTCGCCCGCGACGGCGAGCCGGCCGTTCGACGCGACCCGCGACGGATTCGTCCTCGGCGAGGGGGCGGGCATACTGGTGCTCGAAGAGCTGGAGCACGCCCGGGCGCGCGGTGCGGAGATCATCGCCGAGGTCGCTGGATTCGGGCAGACCGCCGATGCCTACCACATCACCGCGCCGGCGACGGGCGGCGAAGGCGCCGTCCGGGCGATGCGGGCCGCGGTCAAGAGCGCCGGCGCGAACCCGGAAGACGTCGACTACATCAACGCCCATGGGACGTCTACGCCCGCGAACGACATGAACGAGACCGCCGCGATCAAGACCGCCTTCGGCGATCACGCCTACGAGATGATCGTGGGATCGACGAAATCGATGACCGGCCACACGCTCGGAGCGGCAGGCGGCCTCGAAGCGGTGATCACCGCCCTGGTATGCCGCAACGGCGTCGTCCCGCCCACCATCAACTACTCCGAGCCCGATCCTGCCTGCGACCTCAACTACGCCACGGACGGACCCGTGAATCGGCAGGTCGACCTGGCGCTTTCGAACAGCTTCGGCTTCGGAGGTCACAACGTCTCGCTCGCGATCCGCCGGTGGGCGGACGAGTAGCGTCGACGATCCGTAGCCAACGCTCGCGAGGAACAGCCGGTGCAAGCCGGCTGTTTGCTTGGCCGGACCCCCACGATCCGGAGAGGCGGCCGAAGATGCACGCGGCCCCCGGTACGTCAACCACGGGCTGTTAACTCCCGACCGTCATCTTCAATGCGCATCGGTTACGGGTACGATTCACATCGTTTTGCGGTCGGCCGGCCGCTGATCCTGGCTGGAGTCGAGATCCCGTCGCAGCGTGGGCTCGAAGGCCACTCGGATGCGGACGTGATCGCCCACGCGATCATCGATGCGTTACTGGGGGCGGCGGGACTCGGCGATATCGGAGCACACTTCCCGCCAACCGAGAAAGAGTGGAAGGACGCGGATTCGATGGAGCTGCTGGCCCGGGTCGTGCGCCTGCTCGAGAGCGAGAACTATCAGGTCGTCAACGTCGACGTGACGCTGATCGCCGAGGAGCCGCGCATCCAGCCGCACGTCGAAGCGATGCGCCGGAGGCTCTCGGAAGTGATCGGAATAGCGCCGACACACGTATCCGTGAAGGGGAAGTCCAACGAGGGAATGGGATGGATCGGCCGCTCCGAGGGTATCGCCGCCCACTCCGTCGTCCTGATCAACCGGATCGAGGACCAGGATCCGGTTCACGCCCGCCATTCGCCCTCAGTGCCGCTGCTCTGAGCCCGAGACGCAGTGCCCGCCACCCCATACGGTCGTTGTCGAGATGAGCCGCATGGGAGACATTCTGGGTTGGCTGCTCGAGATTCCGGACTGGCTCCTCTACCTGTCGCTCGGGTTGGCAGCATCGGTCGAAAACATCGTTCCGCCGATCCCCGCCGACGTGATGGTGCTCGCTGGCGGCGTCGTCAGCGGAGCAGGCGATGCGTCGCCAGTCGTCCTTTTCGTCGCGGTATGGGTTGGCAACGTCGGCAGCGCGCTCCTCGTCTACGCCGTCGGGCGCCGGTATGGACCGCGTTTCTTCGAGGGTAGGATGGGCAGATACCTGCTCGCTCCGCGCCAGATTCAGGCACTCGCCCTCGCATACCGCCGCTTCGGCTTTTCCATCATCTTCTTCAGCCGTTTCCTCCCGGTCTTTCGGCCCGTGGTGCCGGCTTTCGCCGGAGTGTCGCGCGTGGGCTTCTGGCGGACCACGATCCCCATCGCTCTGGCTTCCGCGATCTGGTACGGACTGCTCGTGTACCTCGGCGCGGTCGCCGGCTCCAACTGGGGATCCGTCCTCGCCTTCTTCTCACGGACCGCCGGTTGGCTGACGATCATCGCTGGACTCCTCCTCGCAGCGCTGGGGTGGTGGTGGTGGAGAACACGAGCTCCTCGGCAGGGTACCGGAAGCGAATGACGAAACAGGCAGACGATCCGGGCGCCGCCGCCCGAGACCGCCTCCGGCGCGACTTCCAGCTCCCCCGCTTCCTCGACCACCTGCGCTTCGAGCGCGGTGTCTCGGATCGGACGCTGGAGGCGTACGATCACGACGTCGTTCGGCTGGCGGCCTTTCTCCGGGCTGCGGGTCGCAACGGTCCGGAGGATGCCACGGTCGCCGATCTGCGCGCCTTCATCATGCGCCTGAAGGACCTGGGCCTCGCGCCCACGTCGATCGCCCGCAACATTTCGGCGTTCCGCACTTACTTCGGCTTCCTCGTCGCGGAAGCCCTCGTCGCTGCGGACCCTAGCGAGAGGATCCAGACTCCCAAGGGCTGGCGCTCCCTTCCCGAGGTGCTCACTCCGGTCGAGGTCGAGAGGCTGCTCGAATCGCCCGACCTCTCCCACCCTCTCGCCTGGAGGGATCGAGCGCTCCTCGAGTTCATGTACGCCAGCGGAGTCCGTGTTTCGGAGCTCCTCGGCCTGAAGATCCGCGAGCTCGCACTAGACGAAGGAGTCGCCGTCGTCCATGGAAAGGGCGGCAAGGAGCGGATGGTTCCGATCGGACGACGCGCCGTCGGGGCTCTCTCACTCTATCTCCGCGAGACTCGCCCCAGGCTGGAGAAGGGCAGGGGAGAGGGACGGGTGTTCCTGAACGCGCGTGGCACCCCGTTGTCCAGGATGGGAATCTGGAAGATCCTGCGCGGTCACGTCGAGCAGGCGGGGATCGACAAGCCGGTGAGCCCCCACACCCTCCGGCATTCCTTCGCGACACACCTCCTCGAGGGCGGCGCGGACCTGATGGCGGTCCAGGAGATGCTGGGGCACGCCGACATATCGACGACACAGATCTACACCCACGTGGACCGGCGCTACCTCGCCGAGGTGCATCGGTCGTTTCATCCGCGCGCCGAGTAGGGTAGGGTGCGGCGCCAGGGCTGGTTTCGCGGCGGCAGGTCGGGATTCAGGCATGGGGCTGGACGCGGCGAAGGGTTGCGAGTTGCCAGTTGCCAGTTGCCAGTTCGTTCCGAGCGCCCCGCCGTCTCGCCGGCCAACGGTAGCGCTAATCGTCGCTCTGGACTCCCTGCGCTGAGGCTCGCTGGATCAAACTGGCAACTGGTAACAGGCAACCACGTTCTCATCGTACCGACGCATTGACACATCTCGCATCCTATGATCCTCGTTATAGATAACTACGATAGCTTCACCTTTAATCTCGTCCAGTATCTGGGCCAGCTGGGTGCCGAGATGGAGGTCCATCGCAACGATGATCTAACGGTCGATCAAATCCGGGAATCGAAGCCGGACGCGATCGTCATCTCGCCGGGTCCGTGCACGCCGGCGGAGGCCGGAGTTTCGGTCGAGGTCGTGCGGAAGCTCGGGCCGGACACACCGATCCTCGGCGTCTGTCTCGGACATCAGGCGATCGGCGCCGCATATGGTGGCCGGATCGTACGTGCCGAGCGCCTCATGCATGGAAAGACGTCGCCGATCTCACATACGGGGGCGGGAATCTTCTCGGGACTTCCCACTCCGCTGACGGTGGCGCGGTATCACTCGCTCGTGATCGACCCCGAAACCGTGCCGGACGAGCTCGAAGTGATCGCGACGACCGACGAACCGGGATTCGAGACGGAGATTCAGGCCGTGCGTCATAGGGCATATCCAGTCTGGGGCGTTCAGTTCCATCCCGAGTCCATCGCGAGCGAACGCGGTTTGGACCTTCTCCGCAACTTCCTCCAGGCGCTCTGATCCCCGTGCGGCACTTTCTCATAGCGCTGGTCGGCTGTCTCCTCACGGTCGATCCTGGCTCGGCGCAGGGGCTGACGATCACGGGGGAGGCGGGCGACTCCGCAACCGCGATCCTCGCGGGGATCGTCGAGCGCGGCGGATATCTGCTGATCGACCGCGATACAGTCCTTGCCGACGATACCAGAATCCGTTCCGACGTGGTGATCGTCGACGCGCGGGTAGCTCTCGAAGGCGTGATCGAAGGCGCGGTCGCCGTCGTCAGGGCGGACTTCTTCATTCGTCCGGGCGCCTCGGTCCCTGGTCCGATCGCCGTGATCGACGGCGGCGCATATCCCTCGGGCCTCGCGGAGGTGGGCGACATTGTCGAGATGGACCGGCGGATCGCCGCCGACCTGGCCCCGGCTGGACCGGACCACTCGATCGCTCTGACACCTCCGACGGGACCCGGCCTGTTACGCCTCGGTCCCATCTTCGGCCTCGGCGCTCCCTCGTACGATCGCGTCAACGGCCTGTCACTGAGCCTGGCGGTGGAGCTGGCCTCGGCCGGAGACACCGCCGCCATCAGCCTGCAACCCTCAGCGACGTACTACGCGGCACGGGGCGAACTCGGCGGCGGAGCGCGGCTGACCGTTCGACCATCACGACGCAGCATGCTCGCGGTTCAGGTGGAGCGATCGGCGCGCACGAACGACCGCTGGATACGGGGGGATCTCGAGAATTCGCTCTCCGCAATTCTCGTCCGCTCCGACATCCGCGACTACTACGAAACGGATGCTGTGTCGGCGACGATCGCGCGCACCCCTCCACCTCCTCTCATCGAGGGTGAGGGGTTCGTGGCTCCCTACCTCACCATCCAGGCATCGCGCGATCGTAGCCTCGCAACGCACGAACCGTGGAGCCTTCTCGGTGACGACGATTGGCGGCTCAACCCGGCGGCGGACGAAGGAGTACTCGGATCGGTGGCCGCCGGCGCGAGCGCCGGATGGAGAGGCATCTTTTCACGTTTCTCCGGAGACCTCGCGCTCGAATGGGCTCCCGGTGTGTTCGGCGACTTCGAGTTCGCCCAGGTCCGAGCCGACGCCGCGTGGGACATGGTCGCTCTCTACCAGCATCGAATCGCGGTATCCGGTCACCTGGCGCTGCCCCTGACGGGTGACGAAGCACCGCTCCAGCGCTGGAGCTTCGTCGGCGGACCCGGAACCCTCCCCGCCCACTCCGACGCCGCCTTTCGTGGCGACCACGTCCTCTTCGTCGAATCGGCATATACAGCGCCGATCGTCTGGCTGCCGCTGCCCCTCGCGGGGCCCCCCTCGCTGCGGCTGGTCCATTCCGCCGGCATCGCGTGGCGGACCGGCGTCTCCATGCCCCCCATCGAACAGAACCTCGGGCTCGGGGTCCAGATCATGATCTTCGACGCAATGGTCTATCTCGACCCTGCGCGGTCGGTCGATCCCGCCTTCTCGATCGGGGCACGGCTGCCCGCGGGCGGGCTCTCCTTTTGACAAACGGCTGACGTCCATCTAACTTCAGTGGCGTGATTATTGCACTCGCGCTCCGCGCTTCCGCCCCCCCGCAAGCCCCGTGAGCGGGTCGATTCTGGCGGTGATTCCCGCCCGGCTCGGTTCCACTCGCCTCCCCCGAAAACCGCTCCACATCATCGCGGGACGTCCGCTCGTCGAGTGGGTGTGGCGGCGGGTCACTTCGTCACCTCTGTTCGATTGTGTGGTCATCGCCACGGATAGCGAGGAGATCGCCGATCATGCGCGCTCCTTCGGTGCCCTGGTGGAGCTGACTTCGCCACGGCACCCTTCGGGAACCGACCGGGTGGCGGAGGTCGCGAGCCGCTTCGGCTACCGGAGCTATTCCGTGGTCGTCAACGTGCAGGGGGACGAGCCTTTCGTCGATCCCGCGCATCTGCAATCGGTCATCCGTCTGGTCAGCGACGAGGACTGGGACGTGGGCACGATCGCCTCGCCGATCGAGACACGGGAGGAATGGCGGGCGCCCTCCGTGGTCAAGGTCGTGCGGGGTGGGGATGGACGCGCGCTCTACTTCTCACGCTCCCCGATCCCTCACGTCCGCGATGGGGAGCCGTCCGCGGCCGACTTCGCGCGGGGAGAGTTCCTGCGGCACATCGGAGTGTACGCCTACCGCACCGAAGCGCTGCAACGTTGGGTGGATCTCCCGGAGAGCGCCCTCGAGAAGCTGGAGAGACTCGAGCAGCTCAGGCCGCTCGCGGCGGGCCTCCGGATCGGCGTGGCCGTGACGGAACCCGCCCTGGGCGGCGTCGACACCATCGAAGACGCGGAACGAGCCGAGCATCGGCTCAGAGCAAGTTGAAGAGGAAATACGTTATCCGTTGTACGTTCGGTCGAGGCAGCCGGCGTCCTGGTGCGCTCGCCGCACGTGCTGGAGGTTGGCCGACGCCCCGGATAGCAGGCCCACAAACGTATAAACGGATAACGTATTACGGATCACGTACGCCGGATAACGTACGACGCATCGAACAGCCGTGCCGTTCGCACCTCCGACTCGAGCATTCCAATGACTGAGCCGACATCAACACCGACCAAGTACATCTTCGTTACCGGCGGAGTCGTGTCCTCTCTCGGGAAGGGGATCGCCGCCGCGTCGCTGGGGCGCCTGCTCGTGGAACGGGGGCTCCGGGTAACGCTGCAGAAGTTCGATCCGTACATCAACGTGGATCCGGGGACGCTCTCGCCGTTTCAGCACGGCGAAGTATACGTGACCGACGACGGTGCGGAGACCGACCTGGACCTCGGCCACTACGAGCGATTCATCGACCAGTCGCTCTCGCAGGCCAACAACATCACCACGGGCCGGATCTACCAGGACGTCATAACGAAGGAGCGGCGGGGCGACTACCTCGGGGCGACGGTCCAGGTGATCCCTCACATCACGGACGCCATCAAGTCGGCGATCAAGCGGCTGGGCCCCAACCACGACGTGGTGATCACCGAGATCGGGGGTACGGTCGGTGACATCGAGAGCCTCCCGTTTCTCGAGGCCATTCGGCAGTACCGGCAGGAGATCGGGCGCGAGAACACCCTCTTCGTTCACGTCACCCTCGTTCCTTATATCGCGGCTGCGGGCGAGCTGAAGACGAAGCCGACACAGCACTCCGTTCGGGAGCTGATGGAGATCGGAATCCAGCCCGACATCCTGGTCTGCCGTTCGGAGCGGCGACTCGAGCCCGAGACACGCCGCAAGATCGCGCTGTTCGCCAACGTCGACGTCGGCGCAGTGATCGAAGCGCCGGATATGAAATCGATCTACGAAGTCCCCCTCGTCTTCCTCTCCCAGCATCTTGACGACCTGGTGCTCTCGAAGCTGCACATCGAGGCGCCGAAGACGGAGCTGAACGATTGGAATGCGCTCGTCCGGCGGATCAAGGAGCCGGGGAAGGGAAGGGTACGCATCGCGGTGGTCGGTAAGTACGTCGCGCTGGTCGACTCATACAAGTCGGTGCAGGAGGCGCTCATTCATGGCGGTATCGCGAGCGATGCCGGGGTGGACATCGACTGGCTCTCCTCGGAGGATTTCGAAAACGGCGGGTCGGCCGATCAGCTCGCGAAGTATGACGGCCTGCTGATCCCCGGCGGCTTCGGCGTTCGAGGGGTGGAGGGGATGCTGGACGCGATCGGTTGGGCACGGAGAAACGACCTCCCATTCTTTGGAATCTGTCTGGGTCTCCAGACGGCGATCATCGAGTTCTCCCGCAGTGTCTGCGGTCTGCACCGGGCTCACTCGATGGAATGGGCGAGCGACACCGAACACCCCGTGATCTGCCTGATGAACTCTCAGCGCGAGATCACGGACCTGGGCGGGACCATGCGGCTCGGCGCCTTCGCCGCCCGTCTCACCACCGGCTCGAAGGCGGCCAAGATCTACCGCGCGACGGAGATCAGTGAGCGGCACCGACACCGGTACGAAGTGAACAACTCGTACCGGGACGCGCTCTCCGAAGCCGGTATGGTCGTGAGCGCTACATCGCCCGACGGCAACCTGGTGGAGATGATCGAGCTCGAGGACCATCCGTGGTTCGTCGCGACGCAGTTCCACCCTGAGCTCAAGTCCAGGCCGAATCATCCTCACCCCCTCTTCGCCTCCTTCATCGCCGCGGCCGTCGAACGACGGGATGCGCAGGGCGCCGCCGGTCCGGCGGAGCGCCCGGCGGCGAAAGCGGTCTCGTGACCGACACGCCAGCGCGAGCGCTGCGAGGAACCTGCGCCCGGGATGACACTCTGGCCGCCCAGGCCGTAGCGATTTCGAGCGACTGGCGATGAGCGATCTCTTCCGAACCCGGGATCGCTTCTTTCTGATCGCCGGCCCCTGCATCCTTGAGGACGACGCGCTGAATCTCCGCATCGCGGAAGAGCTGGCGCGGGTGGCGGGCGATTTGGACCTGCCGATCGTATTCAAGGGCTCCTTTGACAAGGCGAATCGCTCCTCGGCGACGTCGTCGAGGGGGCCGGGGATCGAGCAGGGGTTGAAACGCCTGTCTAGGATCGGGAGCGAGTCCGGGCTCCCCCTCCTTACCGACGTCCACGAGACGCAGCAGTGCGCGCGGGCGGCCGCGGTCGTGGACGTGCTTCAGATCCCGGCGTTCCTCTGCCGCCAGACGGACCTGCTGGTCGCTGCGGGAGCGACGGGACGAGCGGTGAACATCAAGAAGGGGCAGTGGATGGGCCCGCTCGAGATGAGCGGCGCCGTTCGAAAGGCCGAACAGGCGGGGGCGGCGGGCGTCGGACTGACCGAGCGGGGCACCTTCTTCGGCTACGGTAACCTCGTCGTCGACATGCGCAACTTCGCCGCGCTCAAGACCGTCGGCGACGGACCGGTGATCTTCGACGGAACGCACTCGGTTCAACGTCCGGGGGAGGGAGCCGGCGTGAGCGGCGGGGATCCCGAGTACATCCCGACGCTTGTCCGCGCGGCGGTCGCGGCTGGCGCCGATGGCCTCTTTCTCGAGGTCCATCCCGACCCTGGCAGCGCCCCTTCCGATGCCAGCAACATGCTGCCGCTGGACGACCTCCGCCCCCTGCTGGAGCAGGTCCTCGCGATCCGGTCGGCGCTCGCGCCCCGTGCGATGAGCGGCCATGGCTGACACCGCACCGCGGCGCGGCATGGATGCCGGGGTCGCCCGCGACATCCGACTCGTCATGCTCGATGTCGACGGCGTCCTCACCGACGGCGGGATCTATCTCGGCGCGACGGAAGCCGGCGAGCGGGTCGAGCTGAAGCGCTTCGAGATCAAGGACGGCCTCGGCATACGGCTCCTGCGGGAATCCGGTATCGTCGTGGCGATCATTACAGGCCGCGAGTCGGGAGCCGTGCGCCTCCGGGCACAGGAGCTCGGGATCGAGGAGTGCCATCAGGATCGCACCGCAGCCAAGTTGCCGATCGCTCAACGCCTCCTCGAGAAGCTCGAGCTCGAATGGAAGCACGCGGCGTTCGTCGGGGACGACCTGGCGGACCTGCCGGTCCTCCGGCGCGTTGCACTCCCGGTCGCCGTCGCCAACGCCGCCGCGGAGGTAAAGGCGGTCGCCCGTTGGACGGCGACGCGCTCCGGCGGTGACGGCGCGATCCGTGAGTTCGCCGAGACGCTCCTCCACACGCGCGGCGAATGGACGTCGAGGGTGGACACCTATCTGAAGGAGAGGCAGGGATGAACCCTCCCGCCGCTTCACCTTCCGTCGACGCGGCGCACGCCTCTATGCTCGAGGATGCTATTCGCGTCATCCGCACCCAGGCGGGCGCCGTTCAGGCG
>JBBDRR010000216.1:0-19042 GCA_040905395.1 Gemmatimonadota bacterium | reverse complement strand
AACACGCAGACCGCCGTCGATCTGCCGGGCGTGCCGCCCGCCCTCCCCCGGATCGTTTACGGGGCGAGCTGGCGCTTCACCAACTGACGGACGCCGCGTTAAGACATGATGAGCTTCTCTCCCATCCTGATGGACGACGAATGATCCGAAGCATGACCGGGTACGGTGAGGCGACGGGACAGACTGCCGCCGGCGTGCTGCGGGTAGAGCTGCGCACCGTCAACCACCGCTACTTCAACCTGAACACACGCCTCCCCTCCTCACTCGCGAAGTGGGAGAACGCCATTCGCGAGTGGCTTCGCGTACAGTTCGGCCGCGGCCACGTAAACCTCACGGCTCGTTGGGAGCCGGAGGGCGATGCCGGTGAGGCTCCGGCCTACAAGCTCGACGACGACAAGGTGCGGAATTACCTCCAGCTCTTCGGCCAGCTCTCCGATCGCTTCGGCGTGGCCGGTTCCCCCGACCTCGCACTGCTCACCCGATACAGCGACATCATCGTCCGTGCAGGCGAGGAAGAGGAGCCACCCGAGATCGACGCGGAAGACCTTCGGAAGATCGTGCAGGGAGCCGCTGCTCAGGTGATCGTGATGCGCGAGGACGAGGGCAAGCGGCTGGAGGTCGACCTGAGGGAGCGCGTCGCCGCCATCGAGCAGGCACTACAGCGCGTCCACTCGCGGGCTCCGCAGCGGCTCGAAGCGGAAAGGGAGCGCCTTACGGTGGCGGTCGCCGAGTTGCTTCAGGGGGCGACTCTCGATGAAAACCGGCTCGCGCAGGAGATCGCGATGCTGGCCGAACGATGGGATCTGAACGAAGAGCTCGTCCGTTTCCGCTCGCATAACGAGCTCTTCATCGAGCTCCTCGACGCCGCTTCCAGCGAGCCGGTGGGTAAACGGCTCTCCTTCCTCGTCCAGGAGATGCACCGGGAGGCGAATACCATCGGGTCGAAGGCCAACGACGCTGGCATCGCGCACCTGGTGGTCGCCATCAAGGACGAGGTCGAGCGCCTCCGGGAACAGGTGGAGAACGTCGAGTGACCCAATTCGGAGCGGCCCTCCCGATCCGTACCTTTCCGGTGATCTTCGCCGCACCGTCCGGCGCGGGAAAGACCAGCATCGCCCGGGCTCTCGCGACGCGGCGAAAAGACGTCGAATTCTCCATCTCGGCCACCACGCGCTCGGTTCGGCCCGGCGAGAGCGACGGCATAGACTATTTCTTCAGGAGCCACGCCGAATTCCGGGCGATGATCGACGCGGGAGAGTTGCTGGAATGGGCCGAGGTGCATGGCAATCTGTACGGCACGCCCCGCCTCAACCTTGAACGCGCGCGCGATCGTCACCATTTTCTACTGCTGGATATAGATGTGCAGGGTTCGCGGCAGATCAAGCAGGCGGTGCCCGAATCGGTCTCCATCTTCGTGCTCCCGCCGAGCGGCGAAGAACTCGCCGAGCGACTCGTCGGTCGAGGCAGCGAGGACGACTCGGTGCGCCGAACACGGCTCGTCGCGGCGCGCGCAGAGCTCGGGGCCGCGAGCGAGTTCGACTTCGTCGTCGTAAATGAAAACCTCGTCGCCGCCGTGGACGCGGTCGAGCGTATCATCGACGCGGAGGCGTTCCGATCGTCTCGATGCGAGGTACTGGAATCCCATCTGGAGACGCTGATCCGTGGCGTCGACAGAGTTCTCGAAGTCTGATCCCTTATTCAGAAAGCTGGAAACAATGCATGTCGTCACGCCTGGAGCACTCGCGAACCACACCGATAGCAAGTACCTCGGTGTTCTCGTCGCGGCGAAGTACGCCCGCAGCCTGAACGAATTCCGACGTGGACAGCTCGTCGAGGAGCCGCTTCCGGGCGAGATGCGGGAGAAGCTGACCACCACCGCCCTGGAGGCCGTCGCCCGCGGCGAGGTCGAGTACGATTTGACCGCGCGGCGCCCCCCGTCCGAAGACTAGGCGCTCAGGTGCGCGGTCCGGAACGGGTCGCGAGGCCCCCGTTCACCGATCGCCGCATCCTCCTCGGCGTCACGGGCGGCATCGCTGGGTTCAAGTCGATCGCCCTCGCCCGTGAGCTAACCCTCGCGGGCGCGGCGGTCGACGTCGTTCTCACGGCGGGGGCCCGCGAGTTCGTTCAACCGCTCTCGTTCGAGGCGCTCACCGGGCGGGCCGTACTGACCGATCTGTACGCCCCAGGGGATCCGCTGCTCCACATCCGGCTCGCTCGTGAATCCCACCTCGTCCTCGTCGCTCCGGCAACCGCGAACTTCATCGCGCGCGCGGCAGCCGGCTTCGCAGACGACCTGCTGACGTGCGCGGTCCTGGCGACCAAGGCACCGGTGGTCATCTGCCCTGCGATGAACGATGACATGTATTCGCACCCGCAGACCCAGGCCAACATCCGGCGTCTCCATGAGCTCGGCTACGGCATCGCGGGGCCGGCCGACGGGCTCCTGGCGTGGGGCGAGGGGTCCGGGCCGGGCCGTATGATCGAGCCAGACACCATCCTGCACTACGCTGCGCGAGCGCTCACTGGCGAGACCGCCCTCACGGGCCGGTCGATTCTCGTGACGGCCGGCGGGACCCGGGAGGCGATCGATCCGGTGCGCTTCATCGGAAACCGCTCCTCCGGTAGAATGGGCTTCGCCATCGCCGGTGCTGCATTCCGGATGGGGGCGCGCGTGACCCTGGTCTCCGCACCGACCGCCCTCGACGCGCCCGCCGGTGTCACCCTTCTGCCCGTCGAAAGCGCGGCCGAGATGGCCGAAGCGGTGGAACGCATTCTCCCTGACGCCGATGTGCTGGTCATGGCCGCTGCCGTCGCGGACTTCACCCCTGCCGAGCCGGCCGCGCAGAAGATCAAGAAGGGCTTGGGGGAGGTGCCACAGTTGCCACTGGAGGCCACGAGGGACATCCTCGCGAGCACGATCGACGTCCGACGCCGCGATGCGATCATCGTCGGATTCGCTCTCGAGACGGAGTCCCCGATCGAAAACGGAGCCCGGAAGCTGAAGGAGAAGAAGCTGGACCTCCTCGTCGTCAACGACGCTGGCGAGCCCGGTGCGGGGTTCGAGGTCGAGACGAACCGGGTGACCCTGCTCGATGCGGACGGCGGCAGGGAGGATCTTCCCCTGCTGTCGAAAGACGAGGTTGCGAATCGCATTCTTCAACGGGTTGCAGCCCTCACGGAACCGGTAGGATCATGAGCGAGGCGGCCAGCCTCCTCGGTCGCTATCTTCAGCAGCGGCGCGAGATGGGCGAATTGGAGCTGATCTTCCGAGGCCAGCCGCTGGCGGCGCTGGTGGCGTCCGATTCGCCGCCGGTGATTCACGCGCCGGCAACGGCCGAATCGCTCGGTGCCGAGGCCGGCCCGCTCGAGAGGCTGAAGGTTCTCGCGAGCGGATGCACCGCTTGTGGCCTGGCCGCGACCCGATCCACCGTCGTTTTCGGCGAGGGGAATCCGCGGGCCGAGGTAGTGGTGGTCGGCGAGGCCCCCGGTGCGGAAGAGGACCGGAGCGGCCGCCCCTTCGTCGGCAGAGCCGGGAAGCTGCTCGACGTCCTCCTCGCTTCCGTCGGCTTTCCCAGGGAGACGGTGTACATCTGCAACGTCCTGAAATGCCGGCCACCGGGAAACCGGAACCCGCGCCCCGACGAAGTCGAGTCCTGCAGCCACTTCCTCAAGGGACAGCTCGAGACGATCGCCCCGAAAGCGATTCTCGCCTGCGGGACGTTTTCGGCACAGACGCTTCTGGCGAGCGGAGAAACGATCGGCACGCTAAGGTCCGGATCCCACTCGTACGAGGGAATCCCCCTCGTTGCCACCTACCATCCGGCCGCGCTGCTGCGAAATCCGGCCTGGATCCGACCAGTCTGGGAGGACCTCCAACGGCTGAGGCAGACGATCGACCGCTCTCGCGAGTAGAGCCGGCAACCCTCTTCGTCGAACCACTGACCCGTCCCGGCTTTCCCGCCGGTCGGGCGTCCACTGATTCCGTAGGACCCTAATGTCGCCCGTGACGTCTCCTCCCGCCTCCGCCGCACGCGCCACCGCCGCCGCATTCGCGGAGCGCCGTCCGCCGTACTCCCTCGAAGCGGAGATGTCCGTGTTGGGCGGGATGTTCATCGACGTCGACGCGGTCGTCAAGGCGATCGAGGTCATCGACGACTCCATGTTCTACCGGGAGGGCCATCGGCGTCTCTACCGCGCCATGGTGCGCCTCTGGGAACAGGGGGAGGTGATCGACGCCGTTACGCTGTCAGAGGAGCTGAAGTCGAGCGGCGATTACGATTCGATCGGCGGCGCGCCGTACCTCGCTCAGCTCCTCGATGCCGTCCCTACCTCCGCCAACGTCGAGTACCACGCGAAGATCGTCCGTGAGAAGGCTCTCCTCCGACGGCTGATCGAGGCTGCGACGTCGATCATCCAGGCGACGTACGAAGCGGGCGGTGAAGTCGAAGCGCTCCTCGACGAAGCGGAGCAGAAGATCTTCCAGATCGCCCAGACGCACGACCGGAAGGGGTTCGTCTGGATCAAGGAGCTACTCTGGCCTGCGATGGAGCAGATCGAGCTGCTCTCGCAGAACAGCTCGGCCATCACCGGCGTGCCGACCGGCTTCGCGGACCTCGACGAGAAGACGGCAGGATTCCAGAAGGGGGACCTGGTGATCGTCGCGGCCCGCCCGTCGATGGGTAAGACCGCCCTCACCCTCAACATCGCGCAGCACGCGGCGATCGGGGCTCATCGATCGGTCGCGTTCTTCTCGCTCGAAATGAGCAAGGAGGCGTTGGTCCAGCGCATGCTCACGTCCGAGGCTCGCGTCGACGCGTCACGGGTCCGGACCGGTCGGCTGCGGGATGACGACTACCCGCGCCTCGCACAGGCCGCCGGCCTGCTCAACACTGCCCCGATCTACATCGACGACACGGCCGGCATCTCCATCCTGGAGATGCGTGCCAAGGCCCGACGCCTGAAGTCCGACCGTCCGGACCTCGCGATGGTAATCGTCGACTATCTCCAGCTGATGCAGGGGAACGGGCGTACCGAGAACCGGCAGCAGGAGGTGTCGGAGATCTCGCGCGGCCTCAAGGCGCTCGCGAAGGAGCTGGACATCCCCGTCGTCGCGCTGTCGCAGCTTTCCCGCGCCGTCGAATCACGGCCGGACAAGCGCCCGATGATGTCCGACCTTCGCGAGAGCGGCGCGCTCGAGCAGGACGCCGACGTGATCATGTTCCTGTATCGGCCGGAGTACTATCACGGACCGACCGACAAGGACGGGAACAGTCTGGAGGGCCGCGCCGAGCTGATCGTGGGCAAGCAGCGCAATGGTGCCACCGGCACGATTCAGCTGATGTTCCACAAGGAGTTCACCCGCTTCGAGAGTTATTCTCCCAGAAACGACGGTCCGAATTGACCCGGTCCTCCCCCGCGAACCCTCGACGCGCAACGGCGCCCCCCGCGCAGTGAGCCGGACCCGATCGCAATTCGTCTGCACGGAGTGCGGCAATGACTCGCCCCGCTGGCTTGGCCAGTGCCCGGCCTGCAACGAGTGGAACTCGCTCGTGGAGGAGCGGGTCGCGAAGGCACCCAGGAACCCCGGCCGCAGCGCCGCCGGAAGCGGCGAGCGCGTTGACGTCGTCCGCTTGTCGGACGTCGGCGGCCCGTCGCTAGTTCGTTGGTCGTCCGGTATCCCCGAGTTCGACTTCGTTCTCGGCGGCGGAATCGTGCCCGGTTCGGTCGTGCTGGTCGGCGGCGAGCCGGGCATCGGAAAGTCCACCCTGCTTCTCCAGATCGCCGCCCGCCTCGCGGGGCTGGGCCGACCGACGCTGTATGTGGCGGGTGAGGAGTCGGCGATGCAGGTCCGCCTGCGCGCGGACCGGCTCGAGGAGGACACCGACGGGGTGCAGGTCTTCCCCGAGACCGAGCTCGGCAGCGTCCTGCTCCGGAGCGCGGAGTTGCGGCCGGACCTGCTGCTCGTGGATTCCATTCAAACGATCTACGCCGCGGAGCTCGATGGCGTACCGGGAAGCGTGGGGCAGGTCAGGGAATGTGCCGCCCGGCTCCATCGCTTCGCGAAAGAGACAGGTACGACGGTATTTCTCGTCGGCCATGTCACCAAGGGAGGAGGGATTGCGGGGCCGAAGACGCTCGAGCACATCGTCGACACCGTGCTCTACTTCGAGGGCACGAGCAGCGTCGAGCATCGGGTTCTGAGGGCAACGAAGAACCGCTTCGGAAGCGTGGACGAGATCGGCGTCTTCCGGATGTCGGCCGCCGGGCTCGTGCCCGTCGCGAACCCATCGGAGCTCTTTCTGGGAGATCGGGAGGCCGCGCGCCCCGGGTGTGCGGTCACCGGTACGATGGAGGGTAGTCGGCCACTGCTGGTCGAGATTCAGGCGCTCGCGACCCGCGCCCCCTACGGAGCCCCGCAGCGCGTCGCTTCGGGGTTCGAGCACAAACGGCTCGCCCTCCTTCTGGCCGTCCTGGAAAAGCGGGCAGCGCTTCCGTTCGGCCAGCTCGACGTCTTCCTGAACGTCGTCGGCGGTCTGCGCGTCGTCGAGACGGCCGCCGATGCCGCGGTCGCCGTTGCGCTGGCCTCGACCGTCCGCGACCTTCCGGTCCGACCGGACTCGATCGTCCTCGGGGAGATCGGACTGGGCGGTGAGCTGCGCGCCGTATCGCAGCTCGAACGCCGCCTCTCGGAGGCTGCCCGCATGGGCTTCTCCTCCGCGGTCGTTCCCCCGCGTTCGCACATCGCCTCGGCCGCTACGCCGCTGAAGTTGCACGAGGCCGCGGACGTTTCTGCGCTTCTGGAGCTCGCTTTTGCCTGAGCCGGGCGGACGCATCGGCGCAGTCGTCGTCGCCGGCGGATCGGGTCGACGCTTTGCCGACGCCGGGCCGAGAAAGCAGTATCGCCTGCTCGGCGAGAGGCCGCTGCTGATGTGGGCAATCACTCCATTCATCTCACACCCGGCGATCGATGAGGTGGTCGTGGTCCTCCCGGCTGACGACCTCGACACCCCGCCCGAGTGGCTTCGGGACCTTCCGGTCGATCTGATCGGCGGCGGAACGGAGCGGGCGGACTCCGTGTTCGCCGGGCTCGGGGCGCTCTCCCTCCCGGAGCGGGTGCTCGTCCACGACGGTGCGCGCCCCCTCGTTTCACGGGAGCTCATCGGCCGGGTGCTCGCCGGCGACCCTTCGGGCGGTGTGGTGCCCGGGGTCCGGGTGACGGACACGCTCAAGGAGGTCGGCAGCGAGGGTCTGGTCGTTGCTACCCCACCTCGCGAGCGCTACTGGCGGGCTCAGACACCCCAGGCATTTCCCTTGGTGACACTGCTCCAGCTGCACGACCGGGCGCGTTCCGAAGGGTTCGCCATGACGGACGACGCGGCCCTCTTCGAGCACTACGGATACGATGTGCGGATGGTCGAGGGAGACGACGCCAACATCAAGGTCACGACCTCAGTCGACCTCGCTCTGGCCGATCTGCTGCTGAAGGCCCGCCAGCCGGCCGGTTGAACTGCGCTCGACGTACCGGTGCGAGTGGCCGCCGTCTGAGGAAGCGAAAAAATGGAGAACGACGTGCAGCGCACGACCTACAACGTACTCTTCGTCTGTACCGGGAACACGTGCCGATCTCCCATGGCCGAAAGCGTAGCGAAGAGGGAGATCGAGCGGCGCGGCTGGAGCAACGTGAAGGTTGGATCCGCCGGGGTCGCCGCGAACGTTGGCGCCGCGGCGAGCCCGCAGGCGTACGAGGTGATCGCCGAGCTCGGCCTCGATCTCTCGACCCATCATGCCAGGCTGATGGATCCCGAGCTGGTCGAATGGGCGGATCTCATCCTGACGATGAGCCCTGCGCATCTCGCTGTGATCGACGACTTCGGCGCGGGGCACAAGGCAGCCCTGCTCGGCGACTTCGTCGCGGGCTCCGAGGGGGCGGGTGACCCCGTCCCCGACCCCTTCGGCGGCGGCGTCTCCACCTACCGAACCACGCTTACGGAGCTGGAGCGACTCGTCGCCCGCGCTCTCGATCGGCTGGAGACGATCGTCCGCCCGTGACACTCTCGCGTACGTCGGGGACCCGCCTCGTCGCCCTGCTCGGCGATCCCGTCCGCCATTCGCTCTCCCCGACCTTTCAGAATGCCGCCTTCCACGCGGCGGAGCTGGACGCAATCTATGTTGCGCTCCGCTGTGATGCCGCGGACGTGCCGGGATTGATCGCCGGTCTCGCCCGGGCGGGAGGGGCGGGAAACGTTACCGTTCCGCACAAGCGGGTGGCTGCACGCGCCGTCGAGCGAGCTACCGCGGCCGTCGAACGCACGGGCGCCTGCAACACGTTCTGGCTCGAGAGCGGGGTCGTCTGCGGGGACAACACCGACGTCGTGGGGTTCGGACGCGCGGTCGAGGATCTGCTTGGCGGCCCCCCACGGGGAGCGCGGGTGTTGCTCATCGGCGCCGGAGGTGCGGCCGGAGCCGCGCTCTGCTCGTTGCTCGATGAGCAGGCCGAAGAGGTTCTGATCCTCAATCGGACCCACGCGAAGGCCCGGGCGCTCGCCGAACGCTTCGCCGGCAGCACCACCCGTATCCACATTGCAGAGGATCTCGAAGCGAGCGACGCAGGGAACTTCGATCTGGCGGTGAACGCCACCTCCCTCGGACTCCGACCGGACGACCCCCTGCCGATGGAGATCGACGCCCGTGTGACGGCGGACGCCGTGCTCGATATGGTTTACTCCCCCCGTCGGACGCGCTGGGTCCGCGAGCACCTCGCCCGCGGTACCCGCGCCTCCGACGGACTCGAGATGCTGCTTCACCAGGGCGCGGCCGCGTTCGAGAGGTGGTGGGGAATTCCCGCGCCGATCCCCGTGATGCGCGCCGCACTCCCCCCACGCTGAGCTTCCCCAGTCGACGGCAGGATGACCTCTCTCACCGATATCGTAGAGGGAGCGCTCGACCTCGTCTTCGCCCCGCGCTGTCTCGCCTGCGGGGAACCGATCTCGACCCGAGCCTCCGAACGTGCGGTATGCTCCGGCTGTTGGACGCGGGCACGGGGTCTGCCTCTTCCCAGATGCGAGAGGTGCTGGACTCCTCTGCGCCTCACCATCGGTGACGCCGCAGCCGAGTGCGCCGCGTGCCCGGAGATTCGCCCGGCCGTTCGCGCGATCCGGTCCACCTTCCTCCTCGAGGGCCCCATCCGATCGGTGGTCCATGCGCTCAAGTACCGCGGGTGGTACTCTCTTGCGGCACCCATGGCCCGGAGGATGTCCACGGTCGACTGGCCACGGGAGGTCTCGAGCGAGGTGTCACGAGTCGTTCCGGTGCCTATTTCGTCGGTCAAGCGGCGTCAGCGAGGCTTCAATCAGGCCGCGGTGCTCGCGGTCGAGCTCGCCCGGATCAATGGGTGGGAGGCGGCTGAGGAGGTACTCGAAAGGTGCCGGTCCGCGGCGAGCCAGACTGCCTTGCATCCGGGTGAGCGCCGGGCTAACGTTGCCGGCGCGTTTCGGGTACCGGGGTCACAGCGGTCGCGGATCGCAGCGGAGCATTTGTTGCTCCTCGACGATGTCTGGACCACCGGTGCTACCGCGCTCTCCTGCGCCGACGCCTTGCTGGCCGGCGGCGCCAGAGCCGTGAGCGTACTTACTTTCGCCCGAGCGCTGCCGGAACTCGAACGCCACGAAAGACGCCTCGAGGCCGCCGCTATTTCCTGAATCGATCGGACCGACGGAGAAGACATGGCAATTCGCGTAGCGATCAATGGTTTCGGACGGATCGGCCGAAACGTGCTTCGGGCCGCAAAGCAGGCGGGCAAGGGCGATATCGACTTCGTTGCGGTGAACGACCTTACCGACACCCGGACTCTCGGACACCTCCTCCAGTACGATTCGGTGCACGGGACCTATCCGGGGAAGGTCGAACCGAGGGAACACTCTCTGATCGTCGACGGTGACGAGGTCCGCGTCCTATCCGAGAAGGATCCCGCCGCCCTCCCGTGGCGGGATCTCGGTGTCGAGATCGTCATCGAATCCACCGGCCGTTTCACCAAGCGGGCCGACGCGGCAAAACACCTGGACGCGGGTGCGAAGAAGGTCATCATCTCGGCGCCGGGTAAGGACGAGGACGTGACCATCGTCCTCGGCGTGAACCAGGACGCGTACGATCCGTCGAGGCACGACGTGATCTCCAACGCGAGCTGCACCACGAACTGCCTCGCGCCCGTAGTGAAGGTCCTTCTCGACGAGTTCGGCTTCCGACGCGGCCTCATGACCACGGTCCACTCGTACACGAACGACCAGCAGATCCTCGATCTCCCGCACAAGGATCTGCGCCGGGCCCGGGCGGCCGGATTGTCGATCATTCCGACCACGACCGGGGCCGCCAAGGCGACTGCCCTCGTGATCCCCGAGGTGAAGGGCAAGATCGACGGGGTCGCGATGCGCGTCCCGACGCCGAACGTCTCCATCGTAGACCTCACCGCCGAGCTCGAAAGGGACGCGACGATCGAGCAGATCAACGATGCGTTCCGCGCTGCCGCGGGCGGGGCGCTGAGTGGCATCATGGAGGTGCAGGACGCTGAGCTCGTCTCCGTCGATTTCATCGGCAATCCCCATTCGTCGATCGTCGACGCGGCGTCCACCAACGTCGTGGCCGGCCTGGTGAAGGTGATGGCGTGGTACGACAACGAGTGGGGTTATTCGAGCCGCTGCGTCGACCTTGCCCGCTTCATCGGCGAAAAGCTCTGATCGATCGATGGAGAAGTTGACGATCGAAGACCTCGCGGACGACGAGGTCCGCGGCCGCCGCGTGCTCCTTCGGGTCGACTACAACGTGCCGCTCGACGATCGACAGAACGTCGTCGACGATACGCGAATCCGTTCGACCGTTCCGACCCTCCAGCGGCTGGTCGGAATGGGTGGCAGGATCGTTCTGCTGTCGCACTTCGGCCGCCCGAAGGGGAAGCGGGTTTCGGAAATGTCACTCCGGCCCGCCGCTCGACGGTTGGCGGAGCTGCTCGATCGGCCCGTCCACTTCATCGGCTCGACGACCGGAAACGAGGTGGTCGCCGCCACCTGCGATCTCCAGGATGGTGAGGTGGTACTCCTCGAGAATACCCGCTTCGACCCGCGGGAAGAGGCCAACGATCCCGGGATGGCAAGCGATCTCGCCCAGCTCGGGGATCTGTACGTCAACGACGCGTTCGGCGCTGCACACAGGGCGCACGCTTCGACCGCCGGTGTGGCGGACGCCATCCGCCAGCGCGGCGGCCTCGCGGCGGCCGGACTGCTGATGAAGCGCGAGCTCGATTATCTCGGCTCCGCGCTGCAGGACCCGAAGAGGCCCTTCATCGCCATTCTCGGTGGCGCCAAGATCTCCGGCAAGATCGACGTGATCGAGGCCCTGCTGCCGAAGACCGACCACCTCCTCATCGGCGGGGCGATGGCCAATACCTTCTTTCGCGCGCAGGGGCGTCAGATCGGTGCTTCTCTGGTCGAGGAGGATCGGACCGAGCTCGCGAAGGCGCTCCTCGACCGGGCGGGAGACAAGCTCGTCCTGCCGCACGACCTGGTCATTGCTCGCGCGATGGAGGCCGGATCCGAGACGAGGGTGGTTCCGATCGATGCGATCCCCGCCGGCTGGATGGCGCTGGACATCGGCCCCGATACCGTCGTGCGCTATGCCGAGGTCGTGAGCTCCGGAAAGACGGTGCTCTGGAACGGGCCGATGGGGGTCGCCGAGATTCCGGCGTTCCGCCACGGCACGGAAGGCGTCGCGCGGGCACTCGTCTCCGCGACTTCCGCGGGAGCCGTCACCATCGTCGGCGGCGGCGATTCTGCCGCGGCGCTTCTCGACCTCGGTCTCCAGGACGGCGTCTCGCACGTCTCGACCGGAGGCGGCGCCTCCCTCGAGTTCCTGGAGGGACGATCTCTACCCGGCCTGGACGCGCTTTCCGAACCACGAAGGCGACCATCGTGACCATCGAGACGCCGGTGATCGCGGGCAACTGGAAGCTCAACCATGGGCCGTCCGAAGCGGCGGCCTTTTTCCGGGAGCTGCTGCCACAGCTCGATTCCGGACGCCGGGGCACCGTCGCTCTGTTTCCGCCCGCGATCTCCTTTGCCGCCGCTCGGGAGGCCGCCGCCGCCGCGCCCGACATCCTGCTCGGCGTCCAGAACGTCTACTGGCAGGCGAACGGCGCCTTCACCGGCGAGATATCGGCGTCTCTCGCCAGCGATGCGGGCGCTCGACTCGTCCTGGTCGGCCACAGCGAGCGACGTCACGTCTTCGGTGAGGGGATCGACGACACCGTCAAGAAGGTCCGCTCCGTCTTCGACGCCGGGCTGCTCCCCGTGCTCTGCGTCGGTGAGCAGCTCGACGAGCGTGAGGCGGGCGACGCCCGGCAGGTCGTCGAGCAGCAGCTCGGCGCGGTCCTCGACATTCTGACGGCCGAAGAGGCCGAACGCTTCCTCGTCGCTTATGAACCGGTCTGGGCGATCGGCACAGGCCGCACCGCCTCGCCCGATGATGCCGCCGAAATGCACGGCCACATCCGCTCGTTGCTGCGCGGCCGCTTCGGCAGCGTCGGCGATCGCGTTCCGATCCTCTACGGCGGCAGCGTGAAGCCTGAGAACGCCGCCGAGCTCCTCGATGCTCCCGACGTCGAGGGGCTGCTCATCGGCGGCGCCAGCCTCGATCCGCACTCCTTTGCCTCGATCTGCCGCCTTCGACCTTGACAAGTCGCCCGAAAATCGACTAAACTCCGTGGCTTGCGGACCGTCTGATTTACCGGGAGATAAGAGCGTTTCGTGTATTATTTTCTTCTGTCCCTCCTGCTCCTCGACGCCATCCTCCTGATGGTGATCGTGCTGTTGCAGGCAGGGAAGGGCGGTGGCCTCGCCGCGATGGGTGCGGCGGGCGCAGGCTCCGACACGCTGTTCGGCGGCCGCCAGGCGGCGACGCTGCTGACGAGGGCGACGTGGTGGACGGGCGGCATTTTCCTGACGCTGTCCTTCGCGATTTCCATTATGTCGGGCGGGACACAGGCGGAGTCGATCCTCCGCATGGGTGCCCCCGCGGCGCCGGCGACGAGCTCGCCGGCACTCCCCGGAGCGGTGCAACCTGCCGCTCCTACGGAGGCGCCATCGGGCGTGCCGCCGTCTCCTTCCGAGGCGCCCCCGACTGAGGCTCCGCAGGTTCAGTAGTCGGATTTCGCGTCGGCCGGCCGGTCATACGAAAAATGCCGCTCGTCCTCCCGCTCCGAGGGGATGAGCGGCATTTTTACTCGTTCATTGGAGGGTGCAATCCGGAATGGAAATTGCACCTCCGGGCGGCCGCCCGCCCGCTGAGAAGGGGGCGATTCGACCGCTCGCCGGCTACCCGCGGCGGGCCCCATCCATCGAGATTGGCGGAGGTTTCCAGAGTGGCCTTGATAAAGAGTACGTCGCGTGCGCTGCAGCGGCAGGTGGATTTGACGACGGCCGTATGCCAGGAGCGGCTCCTCGCAACCCACGTCCGCCATGTTCTCGGCCTCGTCGATCTCGTCGCCGATCGACTCCCGTTCGACGATGCGCTCGATATCTACGTCCGCGTGCTTCGCCTGACCCCGGAACAGGCTCGAAACGTCGGCAGCCGTGCCCTGGCGGAACTGGGCCGCCGCGAAGGTTCCGGTGGCGTACCCCTCCGGGAAACCGCGCCGCCGCCGCAACGCGAGGAGCCGGAGGAAGAGGTGGTGGAGGACAGCACGGGGCAGGGCCGTTCCGACGCTCTCTTTTCGCGCCTTCGCAGGCGAGTCAAGGGCCGCGTCCAGGAGGACCTGCGTCAGCGGATCAATCTGTCTGCCGCCCGTACCGAGGACGACCTGCTCGTCACCCACGTCGAGAACGCGCTCCTCTTCGTTCGTGCCCTCGCCGACGAGATCGAGGAGCACGAGGCCGTGGAGCTCTACCTCGAGACGATGATGCTCGCCGAAGGCGTCGCCGACGTCGTGTACCATCGAGCCCTTCGGCAGATCGCCGACGAGGTCCTGCCGCCACTGCCGCCTTCCCCCGGGGAGTACACGCTCGAGGAGGCGGAGCGGAAGGTCGAGGTCTCCGCCGCCGAGGCGAGGCCGTAAATCGACGCGAACCGGTTGCCTGACGGTCGCTGGATGCGACGCCATCATCAGGACGCCCCAAGGCGACGTCCGGAGCTGGACGAAGAGGATGAACACGTATGGATCTGATCTCGATCGTCTGGTCGGGGTTGGTCGCCACTACGCTCATTACGGCCTGGTTCTGGCTCGCCCGCTCCTTCGGCTGGACGCGCTTCAGCGCGAGTATCGAACTGGGCAGCATGATCACAAAGGATCCGCGCCGGCCGATCACCGAAACGATCGGCTTCTCGATCCTCTTCCTCTTCGGCTCCACCGTCGCCCCCGCTCTTTTCAGGGCGTTCCTTTCCTGGTGGTCGGGCCCGGCTTGGATCGGCGGGGCGATCCTCGGTGGAGTTCTCGGGCTCGCCGTGGCAGCGCTGCTGCCGAGTTATGGTACGATAAGTGCTTGTGTCCGGGCGGGTGTGATGCCTCCGCCGGGCCCCTTCGGCATCGGCTGGGGAAAACCCACTCCCGGAATCATTCTCGCGGGCCACATGATCTACGGAGCGGTTGTCGCCGCGATCCTAGCGGGATTCTGATTCGAGAGGAGGTGATGAGGACGCGCTGAGATTCTTGAGTGGGATTTGCTGCAAGTGGTTGGCACTAAACTTGTAAGTGCACCGCGCTGGTGTTCGATCTTCCGTCACGTCGGAAGACGAGCTTTTACCACAATCAGGTTCGGAGAGGACTCGATGAAACGTTTACTTGCATTCGCAACAGCGGCCGCAGTGGTGGTCGGGGCGAGTGAGGCACAGGCCCAGGATCGGGTCGCGCCTCGCTTCGACCTCGGACTCTATGGCGGCTACTCATGGACTTCACCCTGGTATTCCGTCAACACGTCGTCCGATGATGACACCGGAGTCGGAATCGGGGCCAACCCCGCATTCGGACTCACGACGACATTCTGGACGAGCGAAACCTTCGGCATTCGCTTCCACGGGGGCTACATTCCCTCGGGACTTCCTCATAGCGACGAGATTCCCCTGGTCAACTTTGCGGACCAGGACTATCCGGTAAACAACTACCTGATGGATCTCGACATTGTTCTGCGGCCCTGGTGGGGCAGCACGGGCAACCTGATGTCGTCGCTTTACCTCTGGCTCGGCGGTGGAGTGATGTTCGCCGACGTGGCGGGGGATCCGACGCCGGCTCCGGGGTTCGAGTACGTCTGCGTTCCGCCGTACACGGCACACGCAGCGTGTCTCTCGTATGAACCGGGCTACGCGTCGGTCGGTCAGGGCACGGTCGGTATCGGTGCCGATCTGATCTCGCTCACGAACAACATCGGTCTCTTCGCGGAGCTCGGAGCGCACGGCTACGACTCGCCGATGCACACGCCTGACGACAACACGGTGATCGGTCAGGGGTCGGACGAGTTCTCCGTGACGACGCGCGGCTCGCTGGGCCTGAAGTTCGCCTTCGGCTCGCTGGCGCCGCCAATCGTTCCGGTGCCGCCACCGCCACCGCCGCCACCGCCGCCGCCGCCGCCACCGGCTCCGCCGGCCGAGCGTCAGATTCAGGTGTGCGTGGTGCAGAACGGGCAGCTTCAGACGGTGACGGCTTCGTTCCGTCCCGCGACGAACGACACGGTTATCGGTGGTCGGGCATTCGCCCAGGCCCACCCGGCGACGGCTCCGAACTACGCCGCGGGTGCCAACTGGTTCATCCAGCAGGACACGATGGCCTTCAACGACCGCACCTGGGTCAAGTTCGGTGTGACCCGCGTCATCCAGCCGCCGCAGCTGCAGCGCGTTGGTGACACGATGGGGACTCCGCTCTTCGCGGAGGCCGGACGCGAAGCTCCGTACGATGTGGTCTACGTCCCTGTACGGCCTGGCTGTGAATTCCAGCCGTATCAGCCTCGCGCGGCGATCCGCCCGCGTGGATGAGCCAGGCCTAGCCTGCTCATGAGGAAAGGGGCACTCCTTCGGGGGTGCCCCTTTCGCATGCGGGTCCCTCCCTTTCCTCGCCCCCTCCTTCTCGCGAATGGCTTGTTCACTCCCTATCTTGGTCGACTCTGACACCCGGGGGGAGACGAATTGGCAAACAACGAAGAGCTGAAGCGCGCGGCGGGCTATCACGCTGCGGAGTGGATCGAAGAGGGAATGGTAGTCGGCCTCGGCACGGGGTCGACGGTGCGGCATCTGCTGGACGCGATCGCCGACAGACGGATGCGAGGCGAGCTACGCGGGATCATCGGAATTCCGACCTCGGAGAATACCCGGCGCAGATCCGAGGCGCTCGGCATCCCTCTGAGCGACCTCACCAGGAATCCCCGCATCGATCTGACCCTCGACGGCGCCGACGAGTTCGATCCGAACCTCGATCTGATCAAGGGCCTCGGCGGCGCGCTACTGCGAGAGAAGCTGGTCGCCATCGCCTCGAACCGGCTGGCGATTCTGGTGGATGACTCGAAACGTGTCGGTCGGCTCGGCGAGCAGGCGCCGCTTCCCGTCGAGATCGATCCATTCGGACAGGGCATTCAGGAGCCGTTTCTCCACGAGCTCGGCTGCGAGCCCCGCGTGAGGACCGCGCCTGATGGGCAGCCCTTCCGCACCGATGGCGGAAATCTGATCCTGGATTGCTATTTCGAGGGTGGAATTCCGAACGTCCGGGAGATTGCCGCACAACTCGACCGCAGGACGGGGATCTTCGAGCACGGCCTCTTCCTGGACCTGGCTGATCGGGTCGTCGTCGCTGCCCACGGGGGTGTGGAGGTTCTTCACCGGAAATTGGAGAACGCGGCGTCATGAAGGTGAAGATCGCTCCTTCGATTCTCACCGCCGATCTCGGGAGGCTTGCGGAGGAGGTCCGCGCGGCGGAAGACGGTGGCGCCGACTGGATGCACCTCGACGTGATGGACGGGCATTTCGTCCCGAACATCACCATCGGCCCCCTGATCGCTTCGGCCGTCAAGTCGACGACGAAGCTGCCCCTCGACGCCCACCTGATGATCGAAACGCCGGACCGCTACGTCGGCGCGTTCCGCGACGCCGGCGTCGACTGGATGACGGTTCACGTGGAAACGTGCCCTCACCTGCACAGGACCGTTCAGGCGATCCGGGAAACGGGAGCACGGGCGGGCGTGGCTCTCAATCCCGCGACACCCGTTGAGGCGATCCGGGAGATTCTCCCTTTCGTCGACCTCGTCCTCGTGATGTCGGTAAATCCGGGCTTCGGAGGACAGCGTTTCATCGAGCCGTCGCTGGGGAAGATCCGCAGGGTCCGCGAGATGATCGACGCCGATGGACTGGCCTCCATCGAGCTTCAGGTGGATGGCGGGGTGGCCGGGCCGAACATCGCTCGGGTCGTGGAAGCGGGCGCCACCGTCGTCGTCGCCGGTTCGGCCGTTTACAACCGCGAGGGGAGCGTTGCGGAGAACATTCGTCGGTTACGCGACGCGGTGGGCTGAGCCGCGACCTGGTCGCGAGATCAGACCGGCCTGGACGACCGTTCCCAAGCCAACGGTGTAGAATGATCGGTTCCTGGCCCGGGTGGTGAAACCGGTAGACACATCGGACTTAAAATCCGAAGGCGCGAGCCGTGCGGGTTCGAATCCCGCCCCGGGCATTACAACGACCACGGGACCGCAGGACGTTTCACCCGATGCTCCTTGCAGGAGAAGAGCGGCCACCCCGCCAGGCCTGCTTCCGAGTGGTCTGCCATTCTCGTGAACTCTCGACCGGCCGAAGACCTTCCTCTGCTACTTCAGCCCGCTGCGATCCACCAATCCTGAACGGACACCAGATGCCGGCGGGCATCGTCGCCGACCCCACGTAGCCGCTGCGCTACGCCCAGCCGCTCATTCAGATAGTAGAGGAAGGTGTACGGCTGTTCCTCGTGGATGATCTCATCGAACAGGTCCCACGGGGTAGCGGAGGGTCGCCTGCCGCGGTCCCCGTGCGAGTCGGCCAGGACACCCACATATTGTGTCATCGGGATTTGGAGGAGGCTGTGCGGCGCTCCTCCCGGTTCGTCCCGTCGGCAGATCGCTTCGAACGGGGATCTCCCCGACTGGTCCGGCGGTTGCTCCGCTCTGACGATATTTACTCACAACGACGACGACGCGTGGAAGAGACCGGCGCCGGTGACGTTCAGCTTCTCGACGAGCAGCTCCTCGAGGCGACGCGCTTGAGTGAGAGCGGTGACGAGCACGCTGCGATGCAGCTCCTGCTCTCTCTCGAGCCGGAGCACCCCGAGGATGCCACCCTGCTCTGTATGCTCGGCGCGCTCTCGGCTCATCTCGGCTCCGACGGAATGGCCGCGGACTTCTTCAGGCGCACCCTGGCGCAGAATCCGACGAATCCACAGATCCTGGTGACCGCCGGTTCGGGGCTCGCCGGCTCGGCCGACCCGGCGGCGGAAGCGGCGCTCCGGCTCGCCGCCCTCACCGCACCCGAGTTGCCGGCGGCGCGAATGCACTACGGCGCATACCTGGTGCGCAATGGCCTCACCGACCAGGGTATCGAAGAGTTGCACGCCGCCCGCGCCCTCGATCCGGACGATGCCGAGATCCGCAGCCACCTCGGCACCGCGTATCTTCAGGCGAAACGGCCGGCCGAAGCGCTGCAAGAGTTGGAGGCGGCCAGCGCCGATCAGGATCCGGATGCGAAGCTTCTCTACGGGCTGGTCCTCATCCAGGAGGGAGACCTGGCGGAGGCGGCCGAGGAGCTGCACCCGGTGGGCGAAGCGCTGGCCGACGAGCCGGAGGTCCAGGTGCTGCTGGCGCTCCTCTTCGCGGCGCAGGAGTGGGAGGAGGAAGCATGGCTGGCCGTGAGCCGCGCGGAGGCAGGGTCTTCACCCATCGATCCCGCCGTGATCCGCGAGGTCGAGGAGGCGCTGGCGAGTGGCCCGGAAGCGGCTCGAATCCTCCTGATCGAGGAAGTCGCTCCGGCCGCACTCCGCGACAGGCTCCACGCGCTCTAG